>CAZQKT010000077.1:0-17149 GCA_964594055.1 uncultured Spirochaetales bacterium | reverse complement strand
GAAGGTCTTTCAATAAAGGTTTTTTTACCGGTCTAATGATAATCTTGTTGTAATCCTCAGTTATTTCGACTTCCGAATTGTGTTCAAGATTAAGTTCTTTGATCATAACATGAGGGATTCTGATGCCAAGGCTGTTTCCCCATTTCTGTATTTTTGTTCTCATATCTGAAATATATACAAAGTATACACATTGGTCAATTGTGAATAATGAAGGTGCTTTAATTTTTTAAGGAGAACCGCGGATGGATATGGGCACGGACCGTTAGCCGGCGGGTATTTTTCGCAAAAAGGTGAGGAAAGAAAGGCCGGAAGCCCCATGAAGGTGCTTCCGGCAATATATTGAAAAGTATTTAAATTTTTGATCTTTAGGGGTATTGATAATATTTTGAGTCAAAATCAGTGTCAAACTGCTCATTGCCTCCGGATAAACTGTAAAAACTACCTTCATCGAGGCCCCCATCGTCATCATCATCATAGAAGTAATCGCCACTGTCCAGTTCATCATTATCATTTACATCGATAAAAAGAATGACATTATAATTTGTAACACCGTCACCAATCCAAATAGTATTTTGGTCTTCCCAAACTAAGCCCCAAGCAGAACCACTTTCGATCTCTTCACTTCCGTATGCGACAATATCAGTAGAAGGGTCAGTACCATCCATTACCCAGAATACAAAGTTTTCTCCGTTATGACCGGAAGCGTTTGAAATCGAAGCGCTAAACAGGTTTCCATCGAAATCATTGCTATTGTAATCAGTGCTAATTGATTTATTACCATCCTGCGTATAGGTGATCGGGAATGTAGTATGTATATAATCCGGACCGTCGTATCCTTCGTCGTCACTAAAATCTCCGTTTACATCAACTCCAATTTTTACTTCATATGAAGTTCCGCCGCTTCCCGTAAAATCGGAAGTGCCGACGAAAGGTGATGGTGAACCCGTGTCGAACTCTTTCACCGTAAAAGAACAGCTGCCATCACCAGCGATATCTACCAGTTGAATACCAACGGGATCGTCACTGCCTGTCTCAGTTACTGTAGCAACTAGTTGATCGGTAGTTCCGAGTCCGTCTATATCATCCTGATCGCCGCCATCATTCCAATTGGTAAGATTGATTGTCAGTGTGCCGTCCTCCTGAGTACTTGTGTTATCATCGTCATTGTCTCCGTTATCATCATCATCGCTCGTGGTGGAATCACCACTATCTCCGGTATTTCCTGTCGAATCGCAGCCGATAATTACCAGGCTCGCGACAGCAAAAACCAATAAAATCCACAATATCCGTTTCATTCTCTTCCTCCATTATAGTTATTAAACAAACTATAGGGGATAGTGGCTATGTCGCGCATCGGACTTTAGTCGTATTTTTCGAAATATTTTAGATTTTTTTCAATTTTTTGAGATAGCGGTGCCAAAAATGTCTAATCCAAGAGTATAATATCTTTATCCGAGGAGTGCTGTGAAATGAAATGGTTCTCTCTCAATATATTGAACAGCTGGATCCGGTTTTCTACACCGGTTTTATTAAAGATATGGGTAACGTGTGTTTTTACCGTTTTCTCGGATATGGAGAGGAGCTCCGCTATTTCCTGATTGGTTTTTCCCTCAATAATATTCTCGACTACTTCGAGCTCCCGCCTGCTCAGGTTGAACTCCTGCTTTATATGACGGTCACTTTTAATGAGTTTTCCGATTGCAATAAACCCGAGATGAGACCCTGATTGGTTCTTGAGTATAGAGATTTTTAAATCGAGGCAGCAGTTTCGTACGGTTCCGTCTCGCAGCTCCGCTACACAAGATATATCCTCGTTTCTTTGCTGCTTCAAAAATTCAAGCTCTTCTTCGAGCCTCTTTTCATCCTTCAGGATACTACCAAATGGTGTTCCTAATAATTTTCTCTGTTTAGAAGAGAAGAGCTTCTCTGCCTCCCGGTTTACTCTAACAATATTCTGCTCGGTATCGAGGACGAACACCGAAAACCCTGGAAACTCAGTGAGAGCGATCTCTTCTATCTGGTTCGGAGCAATCAAGAATTGATATCGGTCGATTACAAACCCGACACAGAGAAGCCACCCGAACTTGATGACAATATCTGCACCTCTAGAAGGAAAGCCAAAAATGCCGGGGAGTATCATGACCTCTAAAGAGATGCCTATGATGACTCCAACAATCGAAAAACCGAGAATAAGAAATTTATTCCTCTCCGGTACGGTTGCTACTGTTCCCGCTTTCTGAAAGAAAAGTACGGCAGAAGATACATAATAGATGAGCCAGATGATAAGAAAGCTGATAAACTGGATTGATATTAATTGCTGGTTGAAATGCCACGTATTATCTACACGGGTAAATCCGCTCCAATAATCTTGGTCGAATTGTATCAAAATAATAGAAATAATGCAGGGTAGATACATTAGAAATAGAGACAATCTGCGTTTCGGCAGCCGGCCGGTGACGGCTAAGGTAAAATGGAGAAAGGCCCCAATATAGAGAAGCTGAAACAAATACCCGATTTTAAACCATCGTACGAATAAGGGATGAGTTTCTGCAGAATAGAGAAAAATTGAAGCAACGGCCCAGAGCCCGAGGAGGAGTGCAAGAAAGAGAAACAATTTCTTGACATGGGAAGTTTTGTCCTTGCGGAATACCAGAAAACCGAGTAGTAATGAAAAAAAGCAGGTCAAAGCCGCAAAAACAGTAAGAAAGACCAAAGAACCTCAATTTCTTCTTCGTTTCTCTATCGTAAAAGCTTGAGTTTCACGATAATGAATTTACTTTTTTCAGTCAATAAAAAACGAAAAACTCATTTGATTTTACAAAAATTCATCTATATATTAGACTTAGAAATCTTTATCCAGGCGGGGCGGTAATGGCTGAGAAAACAGAAGCGATAAAACAAGCGGTAGAAAATACTTTTGTCGAGAAGGTAAAGCAGGTGTTCGGAGATTCCCTGCACTCGATACTCCTCTACGGGAGCTACGTCGAAGGGAACTTTAAAAAGGAGATCTCCGATATCAATGTGTTGATCATCGTAAACGAATCCGAGTACTCACAGATCAACACGTTCGGTAAAGAGTGTGCCAAACTGATAAAAAAGTATAAGATTACCCCCCTCATTCTTCGAAAACAGGAGTTTCTAAACTCTGCCGATGTATTCCCCATGGAGTACATGGACCTCATAGACCGGTACAAACTGCTCTACGGGGAGGACATTACCGGAGACCTCGATCTTGCTCCCAAGAATCTGCGCCACCAGCTCGAATATCACCTGCGCGGAAATGTCAATTCGCTGCGGCAGCTGATTACGGCGTCAAAAGGGAAGACCCGGGTGTTAGGGAAAAACCTCAAAACCTGGTTCGGTTCTTTCTTGAGTCTGTTCCGGGGGCTTCTGCGGCTGAAAGGAGTAACACCGATTCCCCACAACGGTGAAGATGTGCTTTTAAAGATGAAAGAAGAGTTTTCGTTCGACAGCGCTCCGTTTCAGGAGCTCCTCGATTACCGAAACGGCGGGGACGCCGATGTGGAGACGTTGGCATCGAAACTCCTTACTGAGCTGCAGGAATTGGTTTCTACTGTAGATTCGATGGAAAGTTGATGGTAACGAGTACAATGAAGAAAAAATCAACAGCCGTTTTATTTTGTACAATTCTTTTTCTCCTGTTTGCGGCCCCGGGCGCAGCTCTATTCGCTCAGGATTTACCCGAACCGCAGGGATACGTAAACGACTTTGCAGGGGTCATAAGCTCGGGGGACGCATCGCGCATAACAGAGATTTCTGCAGTTGTGGAGAAGGAAACAGGTGCGCAAATCGCGGTAGTGACCGTACCTTCGATTTCCCCCTACGCCACCATAGAACAGTTCGCCATTGAGCTTGCCGAAAACTGGGGTGTCGGCAAGGAAGGAGAAGATAACGGTGTCGTGCTCGTCCTGGCTATGGAAGAGCGCAGAGTAAGGGTCGAGGTCGGCTACGGGCTGGAGGGAGCAATTCCCGACGGGCTAGCCGGGGAAATCATGGACAAATCGATGCTCCCCTCTTTTCGAAACGGCAACTACAGCCAAGGGATGCTCAAAGGAGTTGAGGCGGCAGCAGGGATCATAGCCGATGAATACGACGTGGACTTAGGCAACTACCAGCTCGAAGAAAGCAGGCAGTACACCCGAACCGGCGGTGGAGAATCCGCCCTTCGGTTTCTCGTCCCGCTTATCATCTTTATTTTCATAGGCGGCGGCAGGTTCTTCTGGCCCCTCCTCTTCTTAAGCGGTGTTCACCGGCGCGGGTCTTTCGGCGGAGGATTCGGGGCCGGCAGTTCCTCCGGCGGTTTTTCCGGGTTCGGAGGCGGCGGCGGATTCGGCGGGGGAAGTTTCGGCGGCGGCGGCGCCTCGAGAGGTTTTTAACTAGTTAATTCAAGGAGTAGAATACATGGCAGCAGCGAAAAAAGGTGCGCCCCTCATTGCAGTGGGCATAGTTGTTGTATTGATCATCATCATCGCAGCGTCGTTTATCAGCGCGCGCAATAAACTGGTGGCGATGGAAGAGCAGATCGATTCGGCCTGGGCGGAGATCGACAACCAGCTGCAGCGCAGGGCGGACCTGATCCCCAACCTGGTAAATACGGTCAAGGGGTATGCTTCTCATGAGGAGGAGATATTTACTGAAATTGCCAATGCACGTTCGAAACTCGCAGGAAGCGGGACTGTGCAGGAGAAAGCACAAGGGTACAACCAGATGCAGTCTGCGTTAAGCCGCCTTTTGGTAGTAGTAGAAAATTACCCGAACCTTAAGGCTGATACTCAGTTTACCCGGCTTATGGATGAACTCGCAGGCACCGAAAACCGGATTGCCGTGGCCCGCAAGCGGTATAACGACACGGTACGCACATTTAATACAAAAATACGGATGTTTCCCACATCCATCATTGCAAACAGCTTGGGGATGGAAAAACAGCCGTACTTCGAAATCTCCGAAGAGGCCCGTGTAACTCCGGAAGTCGATTTCGAAAGTTAATTGTGCACTGTTTTCTCTTCTCAGGCTCTTTCGCTGTTAGGAGACGAGGTGAACATCCCCCAAAAAAAACAGTCAGGCAGGCTGGAGCGGAAAAACTCCGTCTTTTTCTCCTATCTCTTTCCGGTCGAAACAAAAGAAACGGTAACACGCTACCTAGAACTTATGCAGAAAGAGCACCCGAAGGCGGACCATATCGTGTACGCGTACCGGATCGGCAGGGAACCGCATACGACGAGCGGGTATTCCGATGCCGGGGAACCTCGGGGGACGGCAGGCAAGCCGCTTTTCGATCTAATCGGCTACAAAGAGCTTACTAATGTGCTCATCGCCGTTGTTCGCTACTTCGGCGGGATAAAACTCGGTACCGGGGGACTTGTCAAAGCGTACACCGAAAGCGGGCAATCGGCCCTCGAGAATGCCTCTTTAGGTGAGCTTCACACTATGAAGACGATAACCATGAAGATCGATTACCATTTTTACGAGTCTGTAAAGAAGTATCTACAACAGCGTGAGATCACCGTTAAAGGCGAAGAGTTTACCACAGAGGTGGACCTTGTCTGTTCAGTTATCGAGGAAGAAGCGGAGCGGCTCGAGCAGGAACTAACTGAACTGACTAACGGCACCATTATCATAGCATAGCGATTAAACACCCGGTATACAGATGTATTTATACCGGTTATGATGACACAGTATGCTTGAGATAGAAAAAATAGCAGACGATATCGGCATAAGTGTCGAAGCGTATAAAAAACTGTGCCGGACCTTTCTCGAAAACAGTAGAAAAGACCTAGCCGAGCTTAAAAAAGCAATCGAAGCCGAAGATAGACCGGCCGTTCGTTCACGTGCACACCATGTAAAAGGGGCCGCGTTGAATATCGATTTAACAAAACTCTCCGAGCTTGCAAAAGGGCTCGAAAAAACTGCCGAGACCGAACCCTTTGAAGAGCTTACCACTCACCTTCGAGCACTCGAAGAGGAATACACCAAATCGGAAAAAGCCTTGAGGAAGCAGCTATGAAAAAAATACTGGTCGTAGACAACAACCCGATGATCCTCGAGTTTATGAAAGAAATTCTGGGAAAAGAAGGATACGAGGTAGTAACCGTTGTTAACAGTCTCTCCGCATTAGATATACTCGAACGGTTTACACCCGAGGCGATTTTCATTGATCTGGTAATGCCCGGCATAGACGGTGAGCAGCTCTCCCGCATTATTCGAAGCAGGGAGGAGCTAAACGATGCGCATATTATTATCCTCTCGGGCATTGCAGCGGAAGAGAGAAATATTGAATATGCCCCCATAGCCGACGCCTACATTGCTAAGATGCCGTTTAAGCAGATGAAACAACCGGTCCTTTCCGTGCTCACCGATTTGGAACAGGGAAACATAAAAAAATATAGAGACACGGTGATAGGCAGAGATGCGTTATACCAGCGGGACATTACCGGTGAATTACTCTACAGCAAGCGGCACAAGGATATCATACTCTCTTCGATCTCCGACGGAATAATTGAAATCGCCCCGACGTTTAACATCATCTATATTAATCCTGCCGCCTTGCAACTTACAGGCGGGACCGAAGAGCAAATGCTCGGTACCGATTTCCTCGACCTATTTCCCACGGAATCGAGAAAAAAAATCGAACATCTCCTCAACAAACCGGATGATGGGCCACGTGAGATCGGCGAAGATGAACCGGTTTTCCTCAGGAGCCATCGCGTATTACTCAAGCTTATTCCAATCCGCTACGAAGATTATGATTCACTGCTTGTGCTGCTGCAGGATATAACGATCAGGAAAAATGCGGAAGCATTAATACACAATTCGCTTCAGACCAAGGATGAGTTTATTCATGAAATCAACCATCGGGTAAAAAACAACTTGCAGCTCATTACCAGTCTGTTGAGCTTGCAGTCCGGACAGATAACTGATGAACGGATCGAGCGGTTTTTCCAAGAGAGCCAGAACCGAGTTACCGCTATGGCCCTCATCCATGAACATCTCCATGAACAGGAGACCGGACACGGTATAAACCTCAAAGAGTATATCGAAGACCTGCTCAATCAGCTTATCTACAGCGTTGGCGAACAATCATCCATCGTACGCACCTACGTAACGGCCCCCGAAACCCACATTCCACTCGATACTGCAGTCCCGCTCGGGTTGATTATCAATGAACTTGTTACCAATTCACTCATCCACGGCCGCAGCACCACTGAAGAAGAAAACAAGATTTTTATTGATATTCGAGAAGAGCAGGGAGATTATGTGCTGACTGTACGGGACAACGGTCCCGGATTTCCGGAGGGGACCGAAATCGATACTTCCGAATCGATGGGATTGGCCCTCCTCTCCATTCTCTCCCAACAGCTTGGCGGTGCATGTTCTCTGTTTAACGATAAAGGGGCCGTAGCCGAGGTCCGTTTTCGGAGTCCGTAATCGGTGGCAGGCATTGGCGAACTCAACGAGACACCGCTGCACGCCTCTTTGAAACACCAGTACATCGGCCCCTCTTCGGTAACGGAAGCAAAAATCGAGGGGTTTGTGGTAGACATCTTCAATCCTCCTTCCCATATAATCGAAATCCAGACCCATGGATTGTTTAGACTGAAACGGAAACTGTTGGAGCTGCTCGACCGCTACCGGATTACCGTTGTCTTTCCTGTACCTGAAACAAAACACATAACCGTGTTGGACGGGGAGAGCAAAGATGTTCTCTACAGTCGCAGATCACCTAAAAGAGGGACTTTTACAGACAGTATCCATGAGCTCTGCCCGATCCGGGACATCTTGGACCATAAAAATCTCACCGTTGAAATACCGTTTATAATAATGAGCGAGATACGAATAAAAGACGGCAAGGGGAGCTGGCGGAGAAAAGGGATAAGTATCGGTGAGAAGATTCTAGACCACATAACCGATACAACGGTCTTAAAAGAACGGACAGATTATCTTCGCTATCTTCCGGATTCTATACCTGAGCCGTTTACCAACCGTGTACTTGCCGAAACACTAAAAATTCCTGTAAAAACGGCTTCGAAGATAACATATTTTCTCCGTTTTTTAGATGTGATTAGAATAGATGAGAAAATAAACCGCACGTATCACTATGTAAAAAATGAGACAAGACAGACAGAGAAAGGAGGAAGTGATGGGAAAACTTGAACAAAAAACAGCTATTATTACCGGAGCTACCAGCGGAATGGGCCGCGGTATTGCCGAACTGTTTGCCGCAGAAGGTGCTTGTATTGTTGTGGGGGGCCGAAACGAAGAGCGGGCGAAGGAGGTGGTATCAGGAATAACTGAAGCCGGGGGAGAAGCGGTATACAGTTTAGGGGATGTCACCGAGCCTGAGACCAACCGCGCTCTTCTCGACACCGCCGTAAATTCTTTCGGCGGGGTGGATATTGTAGTATGCTCGGCAGGCGAGCTCGGTATCAGCTCACTTACCGATTGCTCTGAAGAGCTGTGGCTCAAGACCTTTGCATCCAATGTGCATGCCGTTTTCTATCTTTTAAAATACGGAATACCACAGATGCTGAAGCGGGGCGGAGGTTCGGTCGTTGTCATCGGGTCGATCGCCGGTTTCAAGGTGTTCCCCAATCATCCGGCGTACAATTCTTCCAAAGGTGCGGTGCCGCAGTTGGTCAAACAGACGGCCCTCGATTACGGCCCCGAAATTAGGATCAACGCGATCCATCCGGGACAGGTCGACACTCCCCTGCTGTGGGATTCTGCAAAGGCATTTCCCAATCCGGAAGAGGTGGTGCAGGAGACAGCGGAGAAGCTCCCGCTCAAACGGCTGGGCATCCCCAAAGACATTGCCAAGGCCGCTCTTTTTTTGTCAAGTGAGGACGGGTCCTGGATAACCGGTGCCAACCTCTTCGTAGACGGCGGGTCTTCCTGTATGCCGTAATCATCGCCCCGTTGCCTTTTCCCCGCTTTCACACTACAATCGGGGCATGAAAATTGGAATAATCGGAGTACAAAACTCCGGAAAGACGACCGTATTCAACGCGCTTACAAAATCGGAGGCGGAAGTGACCTCCTATTCATCGAATAAAGTGGAACCGAATCTCGCCGTCGTCGATGTAGAAGACGAGCGGGTCATAAAACTCTCCGATATGTACCGGCCTAAGAAAACGGTGTTTGCAACCGTAGAGTTTATAGATTTTGCAGGCCTTACTTCGGGGTCGGCGAAAGACGGGTTATTCTCAGGTGCCGCAATGGGAGAGGTAAAGACAGTACACGCTCTAGCGGTAGTTTTACGAAACTTTCACGATGAGACGATCGACGCCGCCCTCGGACTTCCCGATCCCGTCTCCGACCTCGAAACGTTAGAGGACGAACTGGTACTCTCCGATCTGATCATCACCGAAAACCGACTGGAGCGCGTTGCATCCGATATGCAGCGGGGGAAAAAAACTCCCGCACTGGTTACGGAAGAAAAACTGCTCGAAAAAATTAAAGAGCATCTCGACAACGGGAAACCGCTCAGGTATCTCGGGTTTAGTGATGAAGAGCTCAAACTAATCGGGGGGTTTCAGTTCCTCTCCCTCAAACCGGTTTTGGTCGTTCTCAATTCGGACGAAACCAACTACGGAAAGAACAATGACATCGTCTCCGAAATCGAGAGGACCCACCGGGTCATTGAGTTTGCCGGCAAGTTCGAAATGGAGCTGAGTAGTCTCGATGAGGAAGAGTCGGAGATTTTTATGGCTGATTTGGGCATTACCGAATCCGCGAGGGACAGGCTCATCAAGACCGCATATAATCTGTTAGGATATATCTCCTTTTTCACCGTTGGAGAGGATGAAGTGCGGGCCTGGACCATTACCGAAGGGACCCCGGCGGTCGAGGCTGCAGGGGAGATCCACTCCGACCTGCAGCGGGGATTTATCCGGGCGGAATGTTTCCGCTACGAGGACCTGATCACATACGGCTCGGAGAAAGAAGTAAAAGCGAAAGGGCTTTTGCGGCTCGAGGGGAAAGAGTACACGGTAGCAGACGGCGATATTCTCAATATCCGGTTCAGCATATGATGAGAGCAGTTATTTTCGATTTGGACGGTGTCCTTTTCGACTCGGAACCTGTCCACAGAAAGGCGTGGTTGAATGTCTTAAAAGAGACAGGCCGTTCTTTTACAGAAAACGATCTCCTCCCCTGGACCGGCCTTCCCTGCATGGAGATGTCTAAAGAGCTTGCCGCACAGATCGATTATGAAAAGCCGTGGGAAGACCTTTACCATAAAAAGGAAGAACGGTACAAAAAGCTCATAACCGAGAAAACCCCTCTCTTTCCCGGCCTTCGTGAAGCGATGGCTGAACTCAAAAAAAAGTATCGGTTAGGTTATGCAACCTCGACGATCGGCGAGACAGTCCGGCTTCTCTTCGAGATCGCAGAGGTAACGGCGATTTTTGAAGATGGCGTGGTATTCGAAGAAGTGACCCATACCAAACCACATCCGGAAACGTACCAAAAGGCCTCTTTAAAATTGGGGCTTCCCGCTTTTGAGTGCATTGCGGTCGAAGATTCCATTGCCGGGGTCGAGGCTGCCAAAAGAGCGGGACTCTATACTCTCGGAGTGTGTACGACGTTCAACAGAAAAGAATTGGCCCGCGCGGACCGTATCTTCGAGACCACCCTCGATGCCTGTACCTGGCTGCTCGAAAACGGCCACAACCCGTCCTAGGCTTCGCGGGAAGGTCCCGGCAATTTCTTCCGTTTTTCCAGATGGCGGTACTTTACGGTAAGCATAGAGGGGACCACCACTAAGGTCATAATTGTTGCAAAACTCAATCCGTAAAGCATGGTGAGGGCGAAATTACGCCAGTATTCGGAAGATTCGGAGCCGATTTGAAACCCGAATGTGTGTATGTCGAAACTCACGCCGACCGCCATGGGAACAAGTGCGAGTATGGTTGTAAGAGCGGTCAGGAGCACCGGCCGGAGCCTGGTCTTTCCCGCCTCTACGACCGCCTCCCGCCAGGGAGTACCGCCCCGGATTAAGAGATGGGTATAGTCTACGAGAACGATGCAGTTGTTTACCACGACACCGGCAAGAGCGATACACCCGATACCGGACATGATAATGACGAAGTTCTCCCCGGAGAGGAAAAATCCCCACAGCACCCCGCCGATCGAGAGAAACACGCTGTAGATAATGATAAACGGGTCGGCAAACGAGTTGAATTGGGCGATGAGGACGATAAAAATAAGAAACAAAGCCACCAAAAATCCCTGGATAAGGAAGGTTGTCGATTCTTCCCGAACATCGAACCCAGCCCCTGTCTCCAGCGAGTACCCCGGAGGATAGGCCGCTTCGAGTGATCTGACGTTCCGTTCTATTTCAGACTGGATTATTCCCCGCTCCGGTGTGTCTTCCTCGAAGTTCGCCCAGATATTGACGGCCCGCTTTAAGTTCCGGTGTTTGATGACGCCGAGCGAAGAACGGGGGGAAATGGAGGCGATACTGCTTAACGGGACCAGATTGTCCCCTCGGGTCATCACTTCGATATTCCGTAGGGCATGGACACTATTTCTGTGCTCATCTTGATAGCGGACATTGATGTCATATTCGGTTTCATTCTGCCGAAAGCTGCCGATCGTGCTCCCGTTGACAGCCGTTCTGATCGTCCGAGCTATGCTGCTTGTGGAAAGCCCGTGGTACGCCGCCCGCCCTCTGTCGATGGAGATAGTAAACTCCGGCCGGGACGCTTCATAGTCACTGTCTATCTCTTTGAACTGATCGTATTCCGAGAGTACTTCGATAATCCCGGCACTCAGATCACCTAATATCCGGTAATTCTCTCCGGTTATCTCATACGAGATGTCATCCCCTGTGGGCGGCCCCTGATCACTTTCCTCGATCTTTACCACAGCGCCGGCAACATCTGCTACCCGTTTTCGCAGCTCTGCTACGGCCCGGGCCCCTTTTATTTCCCGCTCGGTGTACGGTTTGTAGGTTATTCCGATCATTCCAAGGTGTGTTTCGGTGTCCCCGCCGGACCTTCCGGTCACACTTTCATAGCTCTTAAGCGATGCAGGGGATGCTGCCACGATCTCTTCGATCTCGCGTACCGTTTTATCGGTACGGTCGAGCGGGGTCCCCTGGGGCAGTTCAATCCTTACCCTCGCCCGTTCGGGGTCGAGGTAGGGGAAATAGAGAGTGTCGCTGCCAAAAAATGTAAAAAGGGCGATGCCTCCTGCGACAACCGCGGTAACACCCGCTATCGTCATGCCCGCGTGTTTGGTCGCCTTGTGAAGCAGTCTCCGATACACCGACTGTACTTTCATAAAAACCCCGCTGCCCTCGGTAATCCTCTTATACTGCTTTTGTGAAACTTTGAGAAAAGAAGCACAGAATACCGGATTGACGGCAAGGGCGACACAGAGGGAAGAAGCAAGCACGATGATGACCGTCTTCGGAAGGAACGACATAATGTCCCCCATAAGACCGGGCATAAAAATAATCGGCAGAAATGCGAGACAGGTGGTAAGAGTGGAGGCGATTATCGGTCCTGCTACTTCCTTAGCTCCATCAATCGCGGCATCCCGGCGGCCCTTGCCCATCGTTCCGTGGCGAAAAATATTTTCAACGATAACGATCCCGTTGTCCACGAGCATCCCCAATGCAAGGAGCAAGCTGAAAAGCACAATCATATTGAGGGTAATACCTAAAAGCTGCAGCACAAAAAATGAGAGCAGCATTGAAAACGGTATGGCAAGCGAGACGAACAGCGAATTTGTCCGGCCTAAAAAGAGAAGAGTCACAATGAAAAGGAGAACAAACCCGGAAAAAATGTTATTTTCAAGGTCGGCAATAATTGAGCGAATGTAGTGAGATTCATCATAGGTGATAACGACTTCCGTCCCCTCGGGCAGCTCCTCTTCTACCGTTTTTAATCTCTCCCTGACCGCGTCGGAGAGCTCGATAATATTTGCTCCGATCCTCTTTTTGACCGAAAGAGTAATGGCGGGCTTTCCGTTCAAACGGGAAAAAGTATCCGGTTGGGCATTTTTAAACCGGACTGTCCCGAGATTTCCTAACCGCACTTTTACCGGCCCGGATTCTACATAGATATCTGCAAACCGGGCGGGGTCTTCTATTTCGCCGGTAACGGCAAGAGAGAAGTTTTTCTCTTTATTGTTGAGTCTTCCGCCGGGGATGGATACATGTTCGCTTCGCACTGCGTTCGTTACATCGTCGATCGAGAACCCGTAGGTACGCAATCTTACCGGGTCGAGCTCGATGGCCATCTCCTTTAGGGGGTTGCCTGCGATATCAACTTCGAGTACCCCGGAGAGCCGTTCCAAATCCTCCTGCAGCGATAAACCTGCTTCGTCGATGACCTCCACCCCGTCCGGATGAGAGAGCACGACCTGAAAGATCGGCCAGTTCGACACACTGAACTCTCTGACCTGCGGATCATCCGCTCCGTCCGGAAGATTCGGTCTTGCAAAATCGACCCGGTCTTTCACCCGGCGCAGCGCGTCCTCGACACTTACATTTGATGTAAATTGGACAAAAATAAACGAGATGTTCTGTCTGCTCTCCGAGGTAATTTCATCGAGACCGTCCATACCGTCGAGTTCGTCCTCGAGGGGCTGTGTCACCAGCCGCTCGATATCTTGTGGGGACGCCCCGATGTAGGTCGTATTCACAAAAATATACGGTTGTTTGATCTCGGGCATAGACTCCCGGGGGAGCTGGATGTAGGCTATAACCCCCATGATCACGATTAAAAGAGAAAAGGCGAATACAGCCATATGCTTTCGGATGAACAGTTCAATCACAGGCTACCCGTTCCTCTCAGTCGATTCGCACATGTGTCCCGTCACTGACCTTATTGCTTCCCTCGATAATGACCTTGGTGCCGGAAGTAATCCCTTCAGTTATCACAATTTCAGTATCATTCGACGGACCGGTTTTTACCGGTACTCGGTGGGCTTTCATGTCATTTACGATCATGACAAAATTGTCCTCTCCCCTCGTCAGCACGGTCCGTGCCGGGACGACGATCTGGTCCTCGAGCTCCTGCAGTTTTACTGTCACCGCAGCAGTAGACCCGGAGAACAGCAGTCCTTCACTATTATCGATGACGATTTCAATATCGTAGGTGAGACTGCGCTCGGAACGTACTCGCTCGACACTCGTAATTTCTCCCTGCCACACCTTATCAGGGTATGCGGTAACATACACTTCGGCCCCGGTAATACCGGGTAGTTCGCGGACATCTGATTCGGGTATTCCTACCGTCACTTTCATCTCCGACATATCGGCTACGGTAAAGGTGACGGCCCCGGGCCGTAGCGACTCATAGAGATCAATGTGTTCGGCAGCCACTATCCCGTCTAAGGGGGAAATACAGAATGCCCCGTCCCGCCGGTCTTTTGCATCGAGGAGAGCGGACTTGCTCTGCATCCAGGCAAGATGGGCCTGGTCTACCTGCACCTGGGCGGTATTGCCGGCTTCAAAAAACCGCTTCTGCCGCTCGTACGATTCCCGGGCGATCTCTTCGCTTAATACTGCAGTTTCCAATGCGACTTCAGCTTTACCGGGGTCGATCTTTGCCAGCGACTGCCCCCTCGATACGGCGTCTCCTACCTGTACATCAATCGAGTACACCTGCCCACCTGCCGGGGTGATGAGCTTAGCCTCATGGACCGCCCGCATTTCACCGTAATAACGGCCGTATTCGATAAAATCACGCGGCTCGATTGTCAATACTCCGACAGCGACCCCGTTTTTATTATCATCGGCTCCGGGCGAACTCGACGCTCCTTCGTCCTGTTCTGTACAGGACGAGAGAACGGTTATTGCTACAATAGCAAAAAGAGTGAGGCTTCGTTTTATAATTTTAAAAAAAGCTATCCGCTCCTCCACCATTATCCTCATCTATCCTCATCACATGTCCATGCAACATAAATTGTTTCATCAAAAGAGTCAACAAAATCGAGTGTTCGTCACTCATTTCTAACGAGAATGTAATACTGTACGTGATGTGATATAGTAAGTTGTTATGAAAACAGAGTTGAAGCATTTTTGCATTATTTTTGTTGTAGTTTTCTCCATGGCAACTTCAGCATGTGCCGGCGGTGTTCGGGAGGGTGTGCAGGAGGGGACATTTACGGTACATGCCGGTTTTACCGTTGTTTTCGATGCCGACCTCGAAGCATCAAATCTGAAAACCGAAACGGTAACCATTACCGGATACGGGACTGCTCCGTTAAAAGAAAACCGTCAGCAGGCCCTCACTGCTGCGAAAGCAAGGGGCCGCACCCAGCTCGCACTTCAGGCAGCGGGGACCCGGTTTACCTATCGGGCTCGAGAAGATGAAGTACTGTTTACGGCCCGAAATTCTTCTGAACTCACAAAAGCCCGAACAGTAAGAACCGAAGAATTAACAGGCCCGAACGGGGAGAAGCTGATTATGATTATTGTTCGCTCGGAACAGGAGGCAACATTGCCTCAAAAAAACAAACTGTCTACAATGACCTTGCGCAAAAGCGGCGATTCAATCGACTCCATCTTGCGGAGTTTGATAAAGGAGGCGGTACAAAAAGCTGTCCGAAACCAGGGACATACCGAAAAGACGGCGATGGGGACAGTCTTCATTAACGATTTAGAAGTTCAAAATTAGAAGGTATATGAATTGATTATTCATAGGACCACTGCGTAACCACTAAAACAGTTTCCCCGGATTGAGGATCCCCTTCGGGTCGAGGGCCTGCTTTACCGACCGCATAACGGCAACCGTATCTTCACCTAAGTTGGCAGTGAGGTGGTCTTTCTTGATGACCCCGATCCCGTGCTCGCCGGAGATGACCCCGCCCCTTTTGAACACATCGGAGAAGATCTTCTCTTCGAGCTTTTTGTTTTTCGCTTCGAACTCTTCGATCGGCTCTTTGAGCTCCCCGTCTTCGAGCCGGTACTTCATAGCATGCGAGTGGAGATTACCGTCCGCGGCATGCCCGATGGTAGGCAGAGGCACGCCGTATTTCTCTTCGAGCTCATGGATAAAGCGGACGTGTCCCGCTATCTCTGACCGGGGTACACACACATCGTAGAGCTCCCCGACACCGGGCCGGAGCGCCTCATAGATCATGCTCCGCATCTCGAGGATATCAGCCTGTTTCTCCCGCTGCTCGGCTAAGAGAATTTCCTGTGCCCCGTGGGCCTCGAGCTCTTCTCCGATTCTCTCGGCAGTTGCTAAAACCTGCTCTTCATCGGGACCGTCTAAAATGATAAGAAGTGAGGCCGTCCCTGTTTTTACCGGCCAGCTCTTATCGAGAAGCCGTTCTACGCACCGGATGGTGGTGTGTTCGATAAACTCTACGGCGAAAGGGATGATACCGAGTTTGAAGATGGGGAGTACCGAAGAGATCGCCTCATCCACCGTTTCAAAGGGGATGACCAGCGTTTCAGTAATACCCGGTTTCGGAAGAAGGGAGAGGGTGACACTCGTAATAATCCCTAATGTCCCTTCCGATCCGATCATAAGATCGAGAAGGTGGTACCCGGTAGATGATTTCAAGAGGTTCCCTCCGAGTTTGAGGACCTTCCCTTCCGCTGTAACAACCGTAAGCCCCCGTACGAACTGTTTGACCGTCCCGTATTTGACCGCCCGCGCGCCGCCTGCATTTGCCGCGATAACGCCGCCGAGCATTGCACTCTCATCCCCCGGATGCGGGGGAAAAAAGAGATTCTCCTCTTCAACCGCGTGATAGAGCTGTTCGAGCGATACCCCCGCGTCGGCTGTCACACTCATGTTTTCCGGGTCCACCTCGATCCGGGTATTGAGCCGTTCGAGGGAAAGAACAATTCCTCCCGGTGCCGGGATGCACCCTCCTGCAAGGCCCGTACCGCCGCCCCGCGGAGCTACCGGCACCTCTTCTGCCGCACAGGCCGCTACGACTGCCGCAACCTGTTCGGTGCTCTCCGGCCGTACCACCGCCGCCGGCATAGTATTGAATGCTTCCGTGGCCGACTCGTCGTGCGAAAACGGCTCCATATCACCGGCGTCGGTCATAATCCCGCCTTTGCCCACTATATCTGTAAGTTTTTTCAAAAACTCGGTATTGCTGCTCATAGTATCTCCTCGTTTCCATTTAATCGATATTATCGATATTCGTCCAGGGC
>CAZQKT010000076.1:0-17271 GCA_964594055.1 uncultured Spirochaetales bacterium | reverse complement strand
TTAATTTGGCGGTTTTTATTATTGCATTTCTCGTAGTTTCATGCGGGGATGACACGGCAGGGGACCGAGAACCCGTTGCCGCGGAAGAAGCATCGGTAAAAACAAGCGAGTCTGTTGCAGTAACGGAAACCGAAGAGCTCTCCCCCGTTGAAGCCCCCGAGCTCGACCAAGGGCTCATTACCTACTTCTCCGGAAATGTATATATTTTAGACGGCCAAGAGTGGTGGGACGTCGCTATCGGCGACTTTGTCGAAGCTTCGGATGTGATCAAGACCGAATTGGATTCCTACTGCGAAATTCAGTTCGGGGACACGGCCGTTGTAAAAGTACAGCAAAACACTGAAATCGCTATGGAGACCCTTATGCTCGATAGCGAAAATGCCAATGTGGCCCTCAACATGCAAAACGGTTCCGTACTGCTCAAGGTACAGAAACTCGCCGGCGGAGATAAGTTCAAAGTGAAGACCCAGACCGCGGTCTGCGGTGTACGGGGCACCGAGTTCAGCGTTCGGGCCGGCACCGATAAGAAAACCAAAGTTGCTGTAAAAGAGGGGTCCGTTACAGTTCTTCCCTCGACGGTCAATGTAGATAAGCTAAAAGAAAGAGTTGCAGGGAAAGGGGATGATGTTCAAAAACTGATCGACCGGATCGAAGAATCGGCCCCCGTGGTCCAAGCAAATCAGGAATTGGAACTGGAAGAGGCCGATGTCGCCGAAACTGAAAAGAACGCAAAAGAGATCGAAAAAATTGTCGAAGAGATTGCTTTAGAAGAGGGACCGGAGGCTACGCCGGAGAAAATGGCAAAACTGGCGAAAACAATCGAAGAGCAGAAAACAGGGGTTGCAGAGAACGTAAAACCTGCCAAAGATATCTCGGAAGAGAGCAAAAAAGAACTCGAAGATATCGATAAGATGGAAATCATCCGGATTCCGGTGGCCCACAAGGACGAAAAACCTTCGGAGGACAAGGAAGAACCGGAGAAACTGGTACCACAGCTCATCAAAGTGGCTCTGGTAGTAGAACCGGAAGATGCACGCATTTCCATAAACGGAGAAAACGTCGGCCGCGGTAAGTTTTCCCGGATTTATCCGGAGGGCAGGGAGCTTTCCGTATCCATTACCAGAGAAGGATTTGCACCACATTCAATGAGCTTCCAAACTTCACAGGAAACAGGAAAACTGTACCGGATAAAACTGGCGGAAATCCCGGAACCCGAACCGGTAATCCAGACTGTAAACATCGAAGCAGCTCCCAAGGATGCGGAAATATATCTCGACGGCACCCGGGTCGGTAAAGGGAGTTTCTCCGGTGAGTTCGAAACCGGTCAGTCACTTGCGTTTACCGTCCGCAGAGACGGATACGAGGAAAAAAGCCTCGAGGTAGCCGTACGAGAAGGCGGGAAAACAAATTTTACCGTTGATTTAGCAAAACAGACCGAAGAAATCGTTATCCAGACGTTCCCCGGCGATGCGGTAATCTATCTCGAAGGGAAACAGGTCGGCACGGGCAACTACACCGAGCAGGTCGAAATCGGGAAGAAGCTCGCTTTTAAGGTCGAAAAAGAAGGATATAAACCGCAAACGGTAGAAGTTGATGTAAAAGCGGGCGGGGGCCGCGCCTTCGACGTATCACTTGCAAAAATTGAAAAGGAAACCGGTGAAGATACAAAGCCGGTACCCAGTGAAGAAGAAATTGTGATCAGGACCACTCCTGCGGATGCTGCCATCTACATCGAGGGAAGGCGTGTAGGGTCCGGATCGTATGCCGACAAGTTCGATATCGGCGAGCGGCTCTCAGTTTCGGTGCGAAAAGCAGGATATCAGGAAGAACAATTGAGCATACGTGTTACCGAAGGAAGCGGCGGTATCTACTCGGTCAATCTCCGGGAGAAAACCGAACAGATCACGGTCCGGACAGACCCGAGAAGTGCTGTGATCTATCTAAACGGAAGCCAAGTTGCTACTGGCTATTTCTCCGACGAGTTCCGGGTTGGAGAAACCCTCTCTTTTGCCTTTGAAAATGAGGGGTACAACGAGAACAGCCTCAACGTGAGTGTACAGGAAGGGAATTCCCGCACCTATACCGTCTCGCTCGAGAAAGCGATCGTTACCGAAGAGGTTACATTACGGACAACACCTTCCGATGCCGTCATTTATTTGAACGGAAGCAGGGTCGGTACCGGCAGGTATGCTAAGGACCATGAAGCGGGAGATCGGCTCTCATTCCGGATAGAACGTGAAGGGTATGAACCCCAGACGAGAGATGTCACTGTCCGCTCCGGTATGGGAGCTGTTGCGGTACGGCTCGAGAAAAAGACCATCGAACGAACTATTCAGTTCTCCGGCGGGCTAATCGTAGGGAGTCTCGCCACGGACGGGAATACTATATACGGGGCGAACAACCACGGGGTATTGAGTGCCGCAAGCCTCACCGGAGATAAGCTGTGGAGTATCAATACGAAGAACAGCCCTAATGAAAACTCTTATCCTGTCATTATCGACGGGAACATCTATTTTTCCGGCTCCCGAGAATTTCTCATCGTCAATGGGGCGGACGGCTCGATTCTCAACCGGGAACCGTTGTCCGGTTCTACCGCCCATCTATTCGGCAGGCGTGTCGTAGAGTACGGTTCTCGCGCCCTGTTCCCCACAAACGATACGATCAATATAATCGATAAGAACAGCGGCAGATTGCTCCAGCAGGTGAACATTTCCAAAGGTTCACGGATGACGCCGGGAACATGGGCCGGCAGCATCGTCATAGCAGACCAGCAGGGGGCCCTCCTCTTACTCGATCCTGACAACAGCAGCAGCCCGGTCGAAGCTACCATTTCCACTAACGCGGTCCAGCCTGTGGCTTTAGGCGTTGCGATATTCAAAGACAAAGCCTTCTTCTCCGGCAGAAAAGGAACTGTTGTCTGCGCCGACTTGAACATGAAACGCACCCTCTGGGAGAAAAAGATATCGGAGAACGCTTCGGTGTTTACCGATATTCAGGTAGGAGCTGCAGGGGCGTACGTGTATTCAAAAGGAACGATCTACGGATTGTCCATGCTAAACGGAGGCGAGCTGTTCTCGCCTGTTACCGGTGTTACCTCTCCTCCGCTCTACCATGACAACAAGCTCTACTACGGGACCCCGAACCAGCTGGTAATACGAAATGCTGCAAGCGGTTCGGTAGAACGGGTCGTCGACCTCGGCAGTAAGTTAAGAATATCGGCGAGACCGGTTATGACCGACAGCGGGAAATTACTTATCGGTACAGAGAGTGGTGCCGTTTTCGTGATCAATCCTTGATACTTTTAACACATTTTCAGTATAATTGTTTTACTTCATGGACGACGACGATCCTCTTGAACAATACTACCTCCAAAACCTGATACTCCTGATAAGGCGATGATAGCTCACCTTATTGCGATCGGGTTACTACTCATCTGTTCCGCGTTTTTTTCGGGGAGTGAAACCGCTTTTACGTCCCTCTCCCTTGTTCAGATAAAAGAGCTTACCGATAAGCGGGGAAAACGGGGAAAACTCGTAAAAAAACTGACCGACCGCCCCGACCTGCTCTTAGCCACCATACTTATCGGAAATAATCTGGTAAATATCGCCGCCTCAGTTCTGGCTACCAAGTTCACACTCGATCTGTTCGGCAACAAGGCTGTCAGTATTACTACCGGGGTGATGACTTTGCTCGTTCTCATTTTCGCCGAGGTAACACCGAAGCGGATAGCTATCGCGTACAATGATTTCATAAGCCTCCATGCTGCACGGGCCATCAATCTCCTCTCCATCATCTTCCGCCCTTTCATTCTTTTTATTAGCGGATTAAGCTCATTGATTACCCGGATGCTCCGGATTAAAAAGCGGCAGCACATCTCCATGCAGGCAATTCTCCACATGGTAAACATGGCGGAAAGCACCGGACTGGTGGATACCCATAAAGGACGTATGGTCCGCAATGTATTTCGATTTAACGATATTACCATCCAGTCGGTTATGACCCACCGGACCGAAGTGTTCAGTCTCGATATGAATCTGACCATAGGGGAATCCATCAACGAGATCACCACAAGCGGGTATTCCCGAGTGCCGGTCTACGGGACCGATCCCGAGCGGATCGAAGGGATTGTGCTGGTAAAGGATGTTACTAAGTATCTTGCCGAAGGGAAAACCGATTACCGTTTGCGCGACTTGATGATCGAACCGATCTATGTACCGCACTCAAAGCGGGTCAATGAGATGTTCATTCAGTTCAAACGGGAAAAACTCAATATCGCTGTTGTGCTGGACGAGTACGGAGGGCTTGCCGGTATTGTCACGCAGGAAGATATTATCGAAGAGATATTAGGCGATCTGTATGATGAAAACGAAATAAAAGAGAACCGGAAGATCGAAATACTCGATGACGGCAGGTATACCATTGCTGCCGATATTTCACTCCATCAGCTCAACGAATCGTTAGGTATTGAATTGCCCAAACGAAAATACACAAAAACTTTGGGCGGCTATATCGTCGAAATGATGGGTTACATTCCCCAGCCGGAAGAAACGCTCCATCTGCCGGTGGGGGAGTTTACCATAGAACGTGTTGCCAACAACCGCATAACCGGTGTGATCTTTACTCCCCGGCGGGAGGAAGAAACGGAAGAGGAAGCGAAATAGCCGGTTACAACGCAGGTACACCTCGTTCCAAGATTATCGTACGCTCCCCTGCTCCGTTTACAGCAATTATCGTAGGATTGCGGACCACTCCGTCGAGATGGATAAGAGCCGGTGCGTCCCGGTCATAATTGTGCCCAATGGCGAAATGACAGGTATTGAATGCCTTCTCATCAATGAGCATATTCCCTTCGAGGCGGGCGGCGGGGTTGAGCCCGATCCCCAACTCACCGATGTTCCGGGCATTTTTCGCATACAGCTCGGCCTGCCCTTTTTTCAGTCTTCCTTCCTTCTCAAAGGTAAAACTGTCGCTCTCGGCACGGGTTACCGCAGCTTTGAGCACATCCGCTTCCGCGCCGCCGGTGATCTCAGTTATAAAACCGTTCTCGACCGTCGCTCTAATAGGTGGTCCCTCGAGAAGCAGAGCACCTCGTTCCACCGCAATGCTTCCATCGAAAACTATCCTGCCGGATGCGGTCCCGACTGAAGGAGAAATAAAGACCTCCCCTGCAGGAAGATTTCCGCCCTTCCCCGGCCCTGAGAAATCCCCGTCATCACTGAAAGCACTCCTTCCGTCAATGCCGATCTCGATTTCAGTCCCGCCCCCGGCGGTGACCAGTACCGATACTGCCTTATCGAGGACCTCTTTGATTGTCCGGCAGCGGGTCTTGAGCCCTCGGTAATCCACCGGGACAGTATGTATAAACAATTCTTCAGTAATCGAGGGGGACCAGAAGGCCCGGAGAGACCGCTTTCCCCACAAGAGGTAGTGGAACGTGCTGATAAACTGCTGTCCGTCTTTCTCGTACGGGTCATTGAGCCGTTTATAGTCCTTTCCCAGTTTCTCCGCACTCATAGAAATAAACACATCCGGCTCCGATTCAATAGCCTGAATTACCGCTTTTTCTGCAAACTCGAGCTGGGTTTTAACGGGCTGGACCATAAGTGTTGTCTCGGCCCCCGCTTTCCACGCAGCGTCGTAGAGAGCAGCTGAAATCCGTGCAACATTCTGTTCAGGATTGGTTACGATCAACACCCGTTCGCCTTTTTTTACCTGTAAAACATCGGCTATTGCAATTTCTGCAGCTTTTACCAATTCGGGACCACGCCGGTCGGCCCGAAACAGCCAACTATCAAAAAAATTGCTGTCATTCTTATTTTCCATTCCATATCGTATCCCGGAGATGAAACCGGGTCAATGCAGCAGTCAAGCGACCCCGCACGCGCTGCATTGACGTAGACCCCTCCTGTGAGTATTATTTCGGCTATGAGAAAATACGACTTCGCGCGCATCGAAAAAAAATGGCAGCAGTACTGGGAAGAGAATAAATCCTTCAAAGTAACGGAAGACCCGTCCATAATGCCGGAAAAACGGCGATACATCCTGGATATGTTCCCGTATCCCTCTTCCGCGGGGCTCCACGTCGGCCATCCTGAGGGGTATACTGCAACAGACATCTATTCCCGTTACTTACGGATGCGCGGCTACCACGTCCTCCATCCCATGGGGTTCGATGCCTTCGGTCTGCCTGCAGAGAATTACGCAATAAAAACCGGGACCCATCCGAGAGTTTCCACCGAACAAAACATCGATATGTTCCGAAAACAGATAAAGTCACTCGGTTTCTCCTACGATTGGGACAGAGAAATATCTACCCACAAACCGGAGTACTACAAATGGACCCAGTGGATTTTTCTGAAATTGTTTGAAAACGGGCTGGCATATGAGTCTACCATGCCCATCAATTTTTGTCCCTCCTGCAAGACAGGGCTGGCCAACGAAGAGGTCAAAGAGGGGAAATGCGAACGGTGCGGGACCCTGGTCACCCGTAAGGACATTCGACAATGGATGCTCAAGATTACCGAATACGCGGACAAGCTATTGACCGGACTGGATGATCTACATTGGCCCGAAGCGATCAAGATCATGCAGCGGAACTGGATCGGCAGAAGTGAAGGGGCCAATGTGGTTTTTCCGCTTGCCTCGAGCGATGATGTAATCGAGGTGTATACTACTCGACCCGATACCCTGTTCGGAGCAACGTACATGGTACTCGCTCCGGAACATCCTCTGGTAGAGAAAATCACCACGCAGGAGCAAAAACCTGCAGTGGAAGCGTATATAGCTCAAGCAAAACGAAAAACTGATCTGGAACGGACGGACCTTGCCAAAGAGAAAACCGGTGTGTTCACCGGGGCATATGCAATCAATCCGGTCAACAACGCTTCTATACCGGTATGGATCTCGGACTATATCCTCATCTCTTACGGGACGGGAGCAATCATGGCGGTCCCGGGGCATGATGAGCGGGATTTTGAGTTTGCCAAGAAATTCAACCTGCCTATCATTCAGGTCGTCTCTAAAGACGGCACAACCTATGAACTGACCGAAGCGGAACCGGAACCGGGAATTGCCGTAAACTCCGGCGAGTTTGACGGGACGCCTACCGAAGAGTTCAAGAAAGAGATTATCGCCCTGCTCGAAGAGAAAGGCGCGGGAGAGAAAGCTATCAATTATAAACTGCGCGACTGGATTTTCTCGAGACAGCGGTACTGGGGAGAGCCGATTCCGGTCATCCACTGCCCCTCCTGCGGGGTCGTGGCCGTTCCTTATGAAGAACTTCCCCTCAAACTGCCGGAAGTAGATACGTACTCATCATCGGGGACAGGCGAGTCACCTCTGGCGACAATCGAAGAGTGGGTCAACACAACCTGTCCCGTATGCGGAGAAGAAGCAAAACGGGAGACGAACACCATGCCGCAATGGGCCGGTTCGTGCTGGTACTATCTTCGATATCTCGACCCCCGCAACCCGGACGCGTTTGTTGCTCCGGAAAAACTGGAGTACTGGATGCCGGTCAATGTCTACGTGGGGGGTGCGGAGCATGCCGTACTGCATCTGCTCTACTCCCGGTTCTGGCATAAAGTCCTCTATGATCTCGGCTTTGTAAATACCGGCGAACCGTTTCTCAAGCTGGTCAACCAGGGAATGATCCTCGGTGAGGGCGGGGTAAAAATGTCCAAATCTTTGGGCAACGTTATCAATCCTGATGAGATAATAGAAGAGTTCGGGGCCGATTCCATGCGGATGTACGAAATGTTTATGGGCCCCTTAGAGGTCTCGAAACCGTGGTCTACCAAAGGGCTCACCGGTGTCCACCGGTTTCTCGATCGGGTATGGCGGCTTTCCCGGCGGGAAATCGAGGAAAGTGGTCCGCCGGAGAACCTGCTGCGGCTGCTCCATAAGACAATAAAAAAAGTGACCCTCGATACCGACCACATGGATTTCAATACGGCAATATCCCAGATGATGATTTTCGTAAACGAACTGTTCAAAGAGAAGGGCGTTAACAGAGACCTGTTCGAACCGTTTCTGCTTCTGCTCTCGCCCTATGCCCCCCACCTTGCCGAAGAGCTGTGGGAACAGGTCGGTCATTCTCCATCGGCAGCGGAGCAACCGTGGCCCGAATGGAAAGAAGAGCTTACCGTAGATGAAGAAGTCACCGTCGTTATACAGATAAACGGAAAAGTGAGAAGTAAAATCCAACTCGATGCAGGGACGGACAGCGACACCATGCAGAAAAAGGCCATGGAAGTCGACCGAATTCAGGAACTGTTAGACGGAAAAACCGTACGGAAAGTCATTACGGTACCCGATAAGCTGGTAAATATTGTCGCTCACTAGTCACAAATACATACAACGGCAGCAGGCCCTCTACTCCCGGCTCGAAGAAGAACACCTCGATGCGGCAGTTATCGAAGATACGGAAGGCCGCAGAGACAGAAATCTACGATATATGACCGGACTCCCTTCGGACGCGCTACTGTTTCTCTTCCGGGAAGGCCATTCGGTGCTCATGACCTGGGACGTACAGTTGACAGAGGAGCTCGTCTCCCGGGACCTTGCCTTTGCCGACCGTATTGTGCCGTACAACGATTACAAACGATCGCTCACGAAAGCGGTGCCTGCTCTCCTCGAAGAGGAAGGCTGTACTAGGGGACGGGTAGAATTAGGCGAGGCAATGCCGTTTCCGCTTTATCAGGAAATCACAAAGCAGGTCGCGGGAGAAGTAGTGTGCAAAGCGGACGGGATAAGCAGCTTTATCCGGCGGCTCCGCTCGATAAAGGACGAGAACGAATGTGCAATAATCCGGAAGGCCGCGCAGACAACAGATTCTCTCATCCCCATCCTCGAAAACAAAATCTCCGAGCGTCTGTTTCAATCAGAAATAGATGCTGCTTGTTTTATAGAACAGGAAGCGCGGAGACGAGGAGCCGAAGGGCTCGGCTTTGAAACCTTGGTAGCCAATCCTACCCGCAGTTTTGCAATCCATCCTTTCCCCTCATACACCCCCCGGCCGATTATCATGGAGGGACTCTCTCTTCTCGATTTCGGCATTGTCTTCGATGGGTATACAACCGACGTTACCGTGCCGATTCTCCAAGGCTCTCCTAAAACCGGCGGGAAAGCACTGATCGATATCATCCACGGTGCTTGGGAACTGATCACTTCGCTTTTAGGACCCGGGGCATCTACACGTGCTCTCTCGAGGGAGGTCGATGCGTATTTCGAAAAACACGGCCGGTCTATGCCCCACGCTCTAGGACATGGGATCGGGCTCGATGCTCATGAACAACCGGTGCTGAGGGACCGGGAAGATTCCGATACGGTCCTCAAACCGGGAATGGTTTTGGCCGTTGAACCGGGTCTCTATGAAAAAGGGACAGGCGGCTGCAGGCTCGAAAACGACATCCTTATAACCGAACAAGGAGCAGAGGTGCTTACCAGGTCCCGGATGCTATACTTTCCAGAGATAGGTTGATACAGTACCACCCTTTTTTTGTAATGTAGAGATCAATCCTCTTTCCGGTGTCCTCATGAAAAAACCGGTGCAGCCCCGGGTAGAGGCCGGAAAGAGAAAGCGGTCCCCCGTTCGTAACGGAAACCGCCGGAAAAAACGGATCCGCACTTATCCATGTCCCCGGGGCCGCCTCGAGCTCGAGTTCGTAGGACGCGGCAGTATCGATGAGATGAGAAGTAAAACTGCCGAACCGAAACCCTTCCGCCATGCCGGTCCAGTCAAGCGCCCAGGGATTTCCTTGTGCTTCCTCTTCAGCTTTCTGTGAAGCTTCCTGCCAAAGACGTTCACTGTTTATCCCGGCGGGGACGGTACTGGTAATCCACAACTGCCGAAACAGCGCGGCTACAGCCCCCTCTTCCCAGGTGGGGCTCACTACAGCAGTACTGTCCGTAACACCGGAGCCTTCGGCATCATTCGGGAAGAGAACGCCGGCCGGTTTCATCCTTGTACCATTATAGAGAGGATAGGCCAATACCGGCACATTGTTCCGCTTGGGGACCCTCACGACTGTATGCTCAAGTCCGTTGTCCGCTTCTTCTACGAAAACCTCGCCTAACAGATCGATATATTCGATCTCCCACTGTAATTCCTGTTCAGCAAATGCCCACTGCTTTGGAAGTTCAGGATGCCGAACCAACAGTTCCACTTCGGTCGTAAACTGACAATGGGTCAACAGCAGAGAACAGGACAATACCGTTAATGATGTTGTACGCTTCATACCCTATAAAACCGGGTTATTCGTCCTGCTGCTTCAGCTGCTGCTTATATAGTGATCGAATTTCCGCTAAAATTTGCTTGTACGATTCGGTTTTAAAATCCGGATAGGTCCAGAAAAGGTCCTGAAAAGTCTTATTTCGATAGATGAGGGTAATTTCAGCATAAATACCCCCTGAAAGGGGTACCCGATGAGGTGCATTCTTAGTAGAAGCGAGGATGAGCCGATAGAGATTGAGAATGCCGGGATCGAGATTTACTTTTCTCTTTCCCTCGACGGCAAACCGGGTTTCGAGGCGGTTTGTCAAAAGCTTGATATCGGCAAGAGAGGCAGGGTCGACGAGCTTTTCAAACGCATAAAACAGCTTTTCAATCACTCCGCCCATCTCTTCGGTGTAATAATCGGTGAACGTAAACGGAAATCTCGGGCTGATAAAATCCGCCTTACCGAAATGCGTTTCTAAAAGCGGTTTGATGCTTTTTTCCGGATCGATCGAACGGGCCGGGCCGTCTCCGAGGAGAACACCGATGATGAGTTTTTCAGGTGTAAATTTTTTAACGGTTCCCATAATGCATTTTGTTGCTCATTTGAATAATATACTATAAAGTACATTGTATGGAAGAGAATAGAGATTTTACTTCTGCATTGGAAGAAGCACTTGCCCAAAAAAGAGAAGAATTAGATAATACTATGCTTCCTGACCTAAAGGAGCAGTTTCGCAGTTTCTACAGCTCTTTTCAAAGCATCTACAATGTGCTTCTGCGAAAATCGTTGCTAAAAGAAGACCCCTATAAATACGACAAAAAAACGTCCGAAGTTACCGTACCCTCCCAGGCCCCGTTTTTAGAATCCGAACGGCATGACCAGGTCAGTATCCGGCTCTCCGACTTCGATAATCAGCTCGATTTTTTGACCAGTTATTACCAATTCGACATCGAATACGTAACGCTGAAACGGATAAAAACCTTGGCCGGGCTTACCACATATATAAAATGGGACCAACTTTCTGAGAACTCAACCAACATGATGACCCGCTCTGTAGCGGAAATGGTGGGAAAAATTAAGAAAGGGTCGGACAGTTTCTCGACCCAGCTTATTGCCGATTCTCAGAACCAGCTCTCCTCCATTACCAAGAAAATCATGACCCACTTGAAACTCCTCACTTTTTTCCACCGTGAACAGTATAAGCTGCAGATCAGAAAGAACATTTTATCCGATATGGGCCTGTCCGCAGCAGCAGTGCAGACTAAAGAACATGAGGTCATGAAGCTGATTAAAAAGAAATTTGCTTCGACAATGGGAGACCAGCCTTTTTATGCCGAATTGATTCAGGAAGTGTTAGCGGAAGATTACGGTCCGGACAGTGAAAATCTGCAAAACGAACTCCTCGAGAAACTCTCCGTGAAAAAAGAAACGAAAAAAAGAGTCAAACAGGGCCCCGATTATAAGGAGATGCTTCTAGAATCTGTCCGCACCCTTGCCTCTGCCAGTATTCATATAGAAGAGGCGATACGTAAACTGAATGAGAGTAACCTCATTCTCTCAAACCGTACTATCTCTTTCAGCGAAAAATTGAAACAGTGGCTGCGTACATTCGGCGGAAACAAAGACGAAAGACAGATATATGAAATAGAATATTTCGATACAAAGACATCCGTTTCGAAAACTGAGCGGCTCGACTTCAATCAGTTTTGCGAGGAAGCAGCAAAACGGGCAAAGGTGCTGGCAAATCTATCCAGTAAAATGACCTCAGCGTTTCAGCGTATCGCCGAGTCCTCGGAAAACCAGATCTTCACGTTTCTCAATAAAAATATCGAGGAGCTTCAGATACTGCTGAAAAGACTTCCGGCACTCGATACTTTTTTTAAGACCGAAATACCCAAAGAACAGCGGAGGAGGATTAGAGGTATTAAAATCGAAGTGAATGCAATAAAAAATGCGGTCGTTAAGGCAAACAAGAAAAAACACGAATACGTCTCGAAGAAAGAAGAAGAGGAACAGTTCAAAAGGCTCGGTATCAAGATGGATACACAAGAGTAATATCCACCGCCGTCACCCCGCTTCTCAACTTACATATTTGCCTAAAATCCGAAAATCTGCAGTGTGGTTTTTTAACTCATCTATTGCGTCATCGAACCTGGAAATTTCTTCGGGCAACTCAACATCTACATAAAACATGTATTCCCACGGTTTTCCATGAATCGGCCTTGATTCGAGCTTGTTCATATTGAGTTTGTAATCGGCAAGGCATTTGAGAACGAGATACAGCGCGCCCGGCTTATTCGGTGTCGAGAATACAAGAGAAGCTTTGTTTGGATTGGTAACGTCTTCGTGCTCAATCCGGGCGATGACGGCAAAGCGGGTATAATTTTGGGGGTTTGTTTCGATACTTTCTTTGATTACATTCATCTTGTAGACCCGTGCCGCTTCTTCGCCGGCAATTGCTCCGTTTTCTTTTTTCCCCAATTGAGCAATATGGGCCACCGAACCCGCAGTGTCGTAAAACGGTATCCGTTCCCATTCCGGATGCTTTTCTAAAAACCGGGTGCTTTGGGCAAGCCCCTGTGGATGCGAATATACCCGGCGGATATCTTCAACCCCCGCCTCAGGAAGACCGATCAAATTATGAACGATCCTGATTTTCTGCTCGCCGACGATCTTTATATCGGGATACTGCAGGAGGAGATCATAATTTTCATGAATTGAGCCGGCAAGCGAGTTCTCGAGGGGGAGTACCCCATATTCCGCCTTTCGCAGCAACACTTCAGAGAACACTTCGTTGAAACTCGAATAGGGTACGGGAACAGCAGATTCGTCCTGGAAAAACCTGAAAATTGCCATCTCGCTGTACGCACCCCGTTCACCTTGAAATGCAACAGCAGTACCCTCTTCACTTTTCTTCGGTGCAGCGGCCGTTCCTTTTATCTCCACCGTCTTTGCCGGAAGCCGGGCTATCTCTTTGCCCAACACAGGAGAGAGTGCTTCGATGTCCCGCATCAGCTTCTCGAACTGGTCCGGATAGAGAGATTGCGGTCCGTCGGAGGCAGCTTTTTCAGGGTCGGGATGCATTTCAACAATGAGTCCGTCCGCACCTGCAGCTACAGCCGCCAACGCCATAGGGGGGACCTTGGCCCGGATGCCGGTCGCATGACTAGGATCTACAATGACCGGCAAATGGCTCAATTTTTTGACGACAGGAATGGCAGAGATATCGAGTGTGTTTCTCGTATATGTTTCAAAGGTGCGAATTCCCCGTTCACAAAGAATGACATCATCCGCACCGTGCGCTAACAGATACTCCGCAGCCATGAGCCACTCTTCAATAGTAGCGGAAAACCCCCGTTTTAAAATGACCGGTTTCTCGAGCCCACCCACTCTTTTGAGGAGCTCGAAGTTCTGCATATTGCGAGCACCGATCTGTAAAACATCGACATAGTCCCGCATAAGATCGGCATGGTCCGTTGCCACGATTTCGGAAACTACCCCCAGTCCTTCCTTTTCTCCTGCATCTTTGAGATATGCAAGCCCTTCTTCGCCTAATCCCTGAAAGGCGTAGGGAGAGGTCCGGGGTTTGTAAGCCCCGCCGCGCAGCATAACCCCACCTGATTCACGAACAATACGGGCCGCTTCGTCAATCTGTTCTTTTGATTCAACTGCGCAGGGACCGGCAATAACGGCTATCCGCAATCCTCCGATGCGCACATCACCTACGGAAATAATAGTGTCTTCTTTTTTGAGCTCTCGAGATGCGAGCTTGTACGGTTTGCTTATGGGGATGACCCGCTGCACTCCGGGAAGAAGCTCTACTTCCCGAATATCGATCTGGACAATTCCGACCGCTCCAAGAATGGTCTCTTCTTCACCCACGATTTCACGGACTTTGAAGCCCTTTTCGGTGAGAAACTCCCGGATATGTTCTTTCTCTTCCCCGCTGATCTTCTGAGAGAGGACGATTATCATTCCTCAAACCTATGGGTAATAGGTTGCTATGTCAAGATCATTGTTTAAATGCGATAAGGGTTTGATTTTGAGCAAATTGTACGGTAATACCGACGTGGTCCAAATAATCGAGAAGGTTCTCTTCGAGGTTTTCTTTATAATCGAGAATGAGGGAAATATAATCCAACGTCATTCGGGGAGTACCCCCTTTCTCTACTCTTCCTTTTCCCGCATTGTACATAGCCAATGCCACAATTTCGTTTCCTCCGTGGTCAATGCACCATTGGAGATATTCAATGCCGTACCGAGCATTCGTGTAGGGGTCGAAGAAATCCGTCTCTGTTAATAAGGGAAACGATTTTGAATTGAGCTGAAACAGGCCCCGATCGATGGAAGAGTAGTTTCGGCTTACCACATCTCTGGTAAATCGGCTCTCGACCCAGGCGAGGGCGAACACTGTACTAAGAGAAACGTCGTGTTCCAAGGCGGGCTGCATGATTGCTTTAGTCACCTCCGGATCGCCGGTAAGGGCCGTTAAAAATTCCGCCACGTGACCACTCGCTACCGAGTTTCTTGCTAATGCAAGGCCCATATCTTTGTTTTTATCGATCGTTACGGTGGTTTCGAATTGTTTGCTGCGTATGAGCTCTAAATCCGCAATGTGCCCGAGCTTCGGGCGCTCTGCTTCCACGCCTGAAAACTGCGTGCAGGTAAGCAGAAAAGGGAGTGCGGCGAGCAAGAGAGCTAATATGATCCTACGTTTATTAGGTACGGTACTCATCCCGGTTCCTTTCAATCTCCTTGTGTTGTTCAGGATGGAGAATATACTAACAAAGTATTTATAGGGTCAAGCTGCAAAATACAGTTTAACACTCTAAAATGGTAGAAAAATCAATTTCTATGGTGTACAGTGATGTGGAACACAGATCACTATATGAGGTCGATGTGGCAACGAACTTACAGTATCCTGTTATTCTCATCCACGGCGGCTGGGCGGGAGGATGGCAATGGGGACCGGTTGCGGCCCGATTACGAGCACACGGCATCCACACTGTCACCCCCACGCTCCCCGGGTTGGGTTCCCGCAAGGACGAAGCATCTCCTGACATGGACCTTTCCTCCTACATTTCGGATATCGAGCAGGTGGCAAAAACGGAGAGGTCCCTCTCCGGCGCCGAGGATAGCGGTGTGAACCTCGTCGGCTTCAGCTATTCCGGCATGGTCATAGCAGGCGTGGCCGACCGAATCCCTTCTTTGATCAAAAAATTGATTTTTGTAGATGCATTCATTCCCCGAAACGGCCAATCTCTCGCTGATATTTTCGGTCCCCGTATTGCCGAGAGCATGCACACTTTTACCGAATTATACGGGGACGGGTGGAGGGTACCCAGTTTTCTCGATAAAGACCCGCGGTTGACGCCTCAGCCGATACGAACTACCACCGAACCGGTCCGTTTGAACAGTCCCGAGGCGGATTTAGTTCCCCGGGTGTATATCCGCTGTTCGAAGAAATCGCAGGAGTGGATTTTTACACCGATTTTAGACCGCTGTGCCGACTATGCCCGCCGGCAGGGATGGGAGTACCATGAGTTGGCTTCGAACCACTTCCCTATGGATACCGACCCGGAAGCATTGACCAAACTCCTGTTAGCAGTGCTGAAATAAGTCTTCCGGCGATTTTCTCGAGGTTTATGGTAAAACTATAGCAGCATGAGAAGCAGCAGACCGAAAACTCCAGTTTTATTTGTATATAAGGGGTTTTTATGGTAAATTCAAAGGTGATGGATGAAAAGGAACTGAGGCAGACGATACGGACCGAAATCGATGCCTACTTTAACGAAAAGATCTATGACTCGCCGGTATTCAAACTCTCCGAACGGATCGTAAAAGTCGAGGAAGAGATCAAACATTTAGGGGAGAGGATCGACGATCTTATTCACCAGATGGACAAGAGATTCGATCAAGTCGACAAACGGTTCGAACAGGTCGACAAACGGTTCGACGACATGAATAAAAAATTCACGATGCAGTTCACTTTTATGAGTTTGGGGTTCACCCTCCTCGCTGTGCTGATGACCGTCTATCAGTTCGTGAATTAACGGCAATTAAAAAAAAATTCTTGATTTATCCAAGCGACCGTTTTAGAATGGTAGTGAGGTCGCCATCTTTCACACAACAGAATCCCACCCAAATATAATGCAGCGGAATTAGCTAGGAGGCACCCTGTAGAACAGCACGGCAGGTAGTGCATGTGAAGCATCATGCTCTGTCGTAACAATCTTACATAAGGGGTTTGTGTTATGAGAAAAGTGTATTTTTTACTCATGTTATTCGTGATCACGGCAGCGGCTTTCGGTGAAGTTTCCGACTCAGCATGGGAATCTCTGATGGACCGGGACGTAATCATTACAAAAGCCGACGGATCTACCGTAGAAGGAACGCTAATCGGCGTCAATGAAGCTGAAATTACGGTTATGAAAGAAGATGGAGAAATAATAACTGTGCAGAAAGCCGAAGCAGAAGACGTGCGGGGTAAGGTTTCGAAGCAAAACGAAACCCAGGAATCGACAGCATCAGAGAAAACGGAGCTGAAACCGGGATACTTTTTGGTGAACCCACTGGGATTTTTACAGTTGGGACCTATACTGGAAACCGGTTTTCGAATGGCGCCGAATACGTATCTCGGTTTCCATATCCGATTCACCGGTCTCGGTCTGCTCTCGTATCTTATCGATTCGAGTATATTGGCCTACAGTATGGCACCCGGCATCATAACAACTTATAATTTCCCTGTAGGAAACAAAGACAACCGTCTTTATTTTGGTACTGCCATAGAATTGGGCCTTTACTGGCAAGAATGGGTGGGGAGAAGTACCGGTGCAGCATATGAAGGTGAAACTGTCGTATTCATTCTCACCCCGAATTTCGGTTACAAATGGCGGTTTGACTCCGGCTTTTTTCTCAACCTTGGTCTTTTTGCCGGCATTGGAGTTATTACATCCAATACGTATTGGTATACAAGTAGTCCAAGTGATGTGAGAGAAAGTTCGAGTAATCCACCCGGTACAGTTTATTTTGCAGGAGGTCTCGAGCTCTC
>CAZQKT010000075.1:0-17466 GCA_964594055.1 uncultured Spirochaetales bacterium | reverse complement strand
CCGATCTCTTAGGTATGGACCGGGAAGAGATCGTCCGGACAGTAAAGGAGCGATATTCGGTGGACAGTACCGCGGGGGGGACCGGGGGCCTGCTGCGCTGTCTCGCCACCCGTTTTTTTGGGCGCCGTACTCCGATCGTAGGCTACGGCTGGGACTACCCTTCCTGCCCCGACCCGGACAAGGAGTTCTTGGACCGGCATTTTCCGGACCGCCCGGTCATGCTGGTACAGTTTTCGGGCCACGGCCAGTGGCTTAACAGCAACGCCCTCAAGGTCCTGGGCATCAAAAAAGGATCAAAAGATCCGGCAGAAGGATATATCGAACGGCGGGAGGACGGAGAGCCTACCGGAATAATCCGGGAGATGGTCACCAACAAGCTGGTGATGCGCCATATCCTCAAAATCCACTTCAACCGGCGCCGCCGGGAAGATCGGTTGCGCCGTGCTCTCGATGAGTACAAGAAGCTCGGTATTACATCGGTCCAGGACAACACCTGGTTTTTTCCAACGGTATTTTCTCTAAACCGGCTGCGCCGACGGGGTGAGCTCACCTGCCGGTTTTCCTGCTGGGCGTATATTCTCAAGTGGTGGTCTCCATTTCTCATGGGCCTGCCCCGATATGACAGGCACTGGGTCCGCCGGGGGCTGCTCAAACATTTTTTAGACGGTACGTTCTCGACGAAGAGTGCGTGGCTGTGGGAACCGTACGCGGACGAACCGGACAATTACGGTACGGGGACCCCCGCTCCCCGGATAGAGCAGATGCTTACCCCGTTGGCCCGGAAAAACAAACAGGGCGCTTTTCATGTGATCGGAGACCGTACTGTAAGCGAGTTTCTCGATGCGTATGAACGGGTCATCAGCCGATATCCCGGTTTACAATTTCTAAGGATTCGGCTCGAACATGTACAGCTGATTCGCCCGGAAGACATCCGGAGAGCTGCCGAGCTCGGTGTTTTGATCGCCTCTCAGCCGCCGGCGATGACCACTCCGGAGAAAGACCGAAACCTCTTAGGTGAGCGGCGGCTGCAGAAAGCGTACCCCTACCGTACCCTTCTCGACGCCGGTGTACACCTCTCTTTCGGCTCCGACATTCCGGGCGAATCGTTTTGTAATCCCATCCGGGCAATACACCTCGCCGTAAACCGGGACCCGGGGCAAAACAGTATAACCGCGGAAGAAGCACTTCGCTGCTACACCGTCGAAAGTGCTTATGCCGAGTTTGCCGAAGAGGAGAAAGGTCTCCTCAGACAGAGAATGCCGGCTGACTTTGTCGTCCTGAGTGAGGACCCGACAACAGTGCCTCCCGAGCGGATAAAAGACATTACTGTCGAGATGACCGTTGTCGGCGGGAAAGTGGTCTATACTAATACGCATTGACCGCGGCCCGGATTCAACTTATAATAGGGAACAATTGACAGGTTTGGGAGGGGAACCATGCCGGAACAATTAATCGTAAAGAATTTAGACTTTATCAAAATACTGCCGTACTGGGCCCAGGAGCTTTCCTATAAATACTGCTCGAAAACGGCCAACCTCTACATTTTAAACGGCAATATCCGCGATTTTCTCCCCCACAAGCTCTACCAGGGGGAGTTCGTATTCGTCCGCATCCAAGAGTACATCTCGGAGGTGCTGTTCGGGAACCGTGACATCATTGCATTCTACGACCGGTCCTCGGGAGTGAACTTTTGCACCCCAGAGATGCAGCGGGAGTATCTGGCAACCATGAGCAAGCATTTCGAGGAAATCGAACCTGCCGATTTCATCTCGACCGACCCGCTCAAGTCGTTTTTCTACCTCGAGAAATACTTTCTCTTTAATATCCCGAAAAAACAGCGGATCGTACTCATAATCGATTACGCCGAGACGGTTGTACCGAACACCGACATTTCCAAACTCGGAGAAGAAGACAGGTACTGCCTGGTCACCTTAAACCGCTGGTCCCATGATCCCATTTTCACCCAGGGTGATGTCTCGATCATCCTTCTGACCGAGAACCTCTCCGACATAAGCCCCCGACTAGTCGGTTCTCCGAGTACGGTCAAGGTGGACATTCCGTTTCCCGACGAAACAGTGCGGGAAAGTTTTCTCTCCTTTCTCGAAAGGCAGGACTCCCTTCTCCTCGAGTCCAGACTCAATCCCACCAGGATGGCATCCATAACCAGCGGACTCAACTTGGTAAACCTCAACCAGCTCGCAGCAGAATCGTACGAGGAGGACAAGCCGATCTCCTTGGAATATCTGAGGCAGAAGAAAAAAGATATCATTGAAAAAGAGGCGGGCGGCCTCCTCGAGTTTATCGATACCGAGCATGACCTCTCTTACATCTCGGGCCACGATTTCGTCAAAAAACGGTTCAAATCCGCGGCCCGGGCAATCAAACAGGGGCGGCTCGATGTACTTCCCATGGGGTATCTCCTGTCCGGAGCAGTAGGGACCGGCAAATCCTTTATGGTAACCGCATTTGCAGGCGAGATCGGCATCCCTATCGTCAAGTTCCGCAATTTCCGCTCCAAATGGCAGGGAGTAACGGAAGCAAACCTGGAAAAAGTGCTCAATATTCTCAAAGCCTTGGCCCCGGTCGGGGTGATGATCGACGAAGCGGACGCTTTTTTAGGGGACCGTAATCAGGAGGGGGATTCCGGAACGAGTAACCGCATTTTTGCAACCATTGCCTCATTTATGGGAAACACTGAATTCCGAGGGAAGATCATCTGGTTTCTTATTACCTGCAGACCCGACCTGCTCCCCATCGACTTGAAGCGGCAGGGCCGTGCGGAAGAGCACCTAGCCCTTTTCTATCCGGAGACAAACGAAGAGCGGGAAGACCTTTTTGAAACACTTGTAAAAAAGCTGAAGATAAAGATACAGAAATTTCCGGTGACCGATTTGCTTAAAAAGCATAAGTTCGATTTCTCCGGAGCGGACCTCGAATCGATACTCATTCGGGCAAAGTTCAACGCTGCCATGCGCAACCACGTTATCATCACCCGTGAGGACCTCGAAGAGACTATTCAGGACTTCGTCCCGCCAACCTATCCCCACGAAATCGAACTGCAGAACCTTGTCGCCGTTCTCGAGTGTACCAGCAGAGAAATGGTACCGAAGAAGTTCCAGAATCTCGACCGGGGAAAGCTTATTTCTGAAATACGGGAATTAAAGATGCTGTTAGGAGAACATGAATAACCAAGGAGCTGCTATGGAAATAAAGAGTAACCTGTTCGGAACCATGAAAGACGGCGGCAAGGTACACGCTTACACGTTAAGCCGCGGGGACGACCTCTCGGTGACCGTTATAGATTACGGTGCTACGCTCCAATCGGTCCGGATGAAGGACAAGCAGGGACACACGCGGGAGATTACCCTGGGGTTCGATACCCTCGACGGGTTTTTAGGGGACCATCCGTTTTTCGGCTCAACTGTAGGAAGGGTCGCTAACAGAATAGCAAATGGATCGTTTACCCTCGACGGGAAAACCTACTCCCTTGCCAAGAACAATGGCAACAACCACCTCCACGGCGGCATCGAAGGGTTTAACCGGAAACTGTGGAATGGTGAACCGGTTGAGGAAAAAGGGAAAGTCGGGGTCCATTTTTCTTACACCAGCCCCGACGGCGAGGAGGGATATCCGGGAACACTCCAAGTACGGGCGAGTTATCTTCTCTCCTCGGACGGCACGTTGACCTTAGACTATACAGCTACAACCGATAAAGCGACCCCGGTGAATCTCACCAACCATGTGTACTGGAACCTAGAAGGGACCGAGAGCGAGACGATCCGAGATCATCTGTTAACGATTGAATCTGATTATATTCTCCCCGTGGATGCAGAGCTGCTTCCAACCGGTGAAAAAATGGCTGTGGCCTCGACCCCGTACGACTTCACAGAAGAAAAAAACATCGATACGGCATTACGCTCCCTCGGGGGGATCGACCACTGTTATGTGGTGCGGGGAGAACCGGGAAAGTTGCGGGAAGCCGCAACTCTGAGATCAGAGAAAACAGGGATAGCGCTCCGGGCGGCAACGACAAAACCGGGAATGCAGCTGTATACCGGAAATTTTCTGGAGGGTGCTGTAGGCCGGGACGGTCGGACTCTCGAAAAACATAACGGGATCTGCTTAGAGACCGAGCATTTTCCCGATGCTGTTAACCGGACAGATTTCCCGTCCATGATACTGCATCCGGGCGAACAGTATCATCACACTACCACGATCTCATTTTATCGGAAATAGAAATGAAAAAAGAAGATACGTTCTCAAACCACGGAAGTGTAACCACCGCAGGGCTTCTCCTCCGTGCAGCGGCAGGCGGCATTCTTATGGGATTGGCAAACCTCGTCCCGGGGATAAGCGGCGGGACGATGCTTTTAGCAGTCGGCATCTACACCTATTTCATAAGCGGTATCGCCGAGATAACCCGGTTTAGATTCCGAGATCGTTGTGCAGCTGTTCTTGGTGTCATTATCGTTGCAGCGGCAGGGGGGATTCTTCTTCTCGCCGGACCGATTAAAAACCTCGTCGTCTCTCATCGCTGGATAATGTACAGCCTCTTTATCGGCCTCACATTAGGAGGTGTTCCCATCGTGTGGCGTATGATCGCAGACCCCGATAAGAACGTGTGGATCGGGGCCATCTGCGGGTTTGCCGGTATGGCAGTCCTTGCCTGGTTCCAGCAGCAGGGTATCGGGACAGTGTCACCGGGAGAGGGTTCCTGGATTATGCTTCTTATTGCAGGTATTGCCGGTGCAAGTGCTATGATACTGCCGGGTATAAGCGGAGGCTATCTTCTGCTGGTTTTAGGACAGTATGTGCCGATCCTTACTGCGGTGGACCTCTTCAAGCAGGGCTTAAGCAGTTTCGATGTACCCCTGCTCCTCGATATAGGTGTTCGGGTAATTCTTCCGGTAGGGATCGGCATCATCACGGGTGTTGTTGTTGTCAGTAACCTTCTCAAGTTCCTGTTAAAAAAATACGGTAATGCTACCTTGGGAGTGCTGCTCGGACTTTTAATCGGTGCAGTTGTCGGCCTCTGGCCGTTTCAGCAGGAGACTGGGTTTTTTGCCCCCTCGGCCGGAGAAATCTTTGCCGCAATCGCACTGGCAGCAGCAGGGTTGGCAGTAACGTTTGGGATCGCAAAAATCGGGAGTTCCACCGGATGACCGGAGAATGAACGGAGAAGCTGCATATTACGCCGGGGAAGGTCCTACACTAATGCATTCATCGTTAGGAGATACGTATTGAAACCACTCGAACTGGAGAAAGACCTCAATAAAGACCAGCTTAACGCTGTAAAAGCCACGGAAGGTCCGCTTCTTATCATAGCCGGTGCGGGGTCGGGAAAAACGAGGACCATCATCTACCGTATCGCGTATATGCTCGAAAACGGGATACCGCAGTCCTCTTTTTTAGCACTCACATTCACGAACAAGGCGGCACGGGAGATGGCGCAGCGGATCCGCGCGTTGACCGGGAAAAAACTGAATACATTAACCATTTCGACGTTTCACGCTTTCGGTGTGACCATACTCCGTTCTACAATTCGTCACCTCGGGTATAACGAGAAGTTCAGTATCTACGACCAGGGTGATAAGGGGGCCCTTATCAAAGAAGTTTCCCGGGAACTCTCGTGGGAAAATGATAAAATCGATGTCAACGGTATAGGCTCCCTAATTTCGGGAATAAAAACCGGACGCCGGAAGTGGGACGGGTCCAACGATTCTTACAGGGATTTTTACGCCGAATACCAGTCGCACCTGAAAGCGTACAATGCCGTGGATTTCGACGACCTCATCGTTCTCCCTATTGAGATTTTTACCCGTTTTCCGGATATCCTCGAATCGTTCCAAGATCGATACCGGTACATTGTAGTCGATGAGTTTCAGGACACCTCTTTCGTTCAATACCAGTTGCTGCGCCTTTTGGGCAGTAAATCGAAAAATGTGTGTGTGGTTGGTGATGATGATCAGTCGATTTACTCGTGGAGAGGGGCGAATTATGAGAACCTCATCCGGTTCGAACAGGACTTTCCCGGACTCAAAGAAATCAAACTGGAACAGAATTACCGCTCAACCGAAACGATCCTTACCGCGGCAAACGGTCTTATCGCCAATAACAAAGACAGAAAATCAAAAAAACTCTGGACGGGGACCGGAGGAGGAAAGCAGGTAGAACTGTTTTTCCCCGCCGACGAACAGCAGGAAGCACTTTTCATTGCAAATCAGATAAAAACGATTACCCTCCGCGAACAGCTTAAGTATCACCAGTTCGGGGTCCTGGTGCGTACAAACAGTCTGACCAGGACGATCGAAGAGGCTTTTTTAGCGGAAAACATACCGTACCGTGTCTCCGGCGGGACCAGTTTTTTCCAGCGTAAAGAAGTAAAAGATATCATTGCGTATCTGAAAGTCCTTGCAAATCCCGAAGATGACATCAATCTGCTCCGGATTATCAATACTCCCCGGCGGGGCTTAGGGAAAAAAACTCTTTTTACCGTGCGGGATATCGCCGAAAGAAAGCAGTGTTCACTATACACAGCTCTCTCTGCCCTCTCCTATGCGGAAGACGCCCCCGTCTCGGAGAAAGTAAAGACGAGCATCGGGGATTTCTTAGGCCTTTTAAGCTATTACCGGGAAAAATTGTTCTCGAAAGAAAAGATGTGGAAAACCGTCGAGTCGCTGGTAAAGACCGTCGACTACTTGGGATGGCTCATTCAGGAGTATCAGCATAACAATAAAATCGCCACTTATAAGTATCGAAACATTACCCTTTTTATCGACATGCTGAAAAATTGGGAATTGGACCCGGACAATGAAAACCCCACCCTCTTCGCCTATCTGAACAGAATAACCCTTATTACCAAAGATGAAGCGGATGAGGATGAGCAGAAAGGGAAGGTAAATCTCATGACCATCCACGCAGCTAAAGGGCTCGAGTTCGATATCGTGTTTGTCGCAGGAGTGGAAGACGGCATTATCCCCCATGCCCGTGCCCTCGACGAAAATGAAGAGAATATAGAAGAAGAGAGGCGTTTGTTCTATGTAGCGATGACGAGGGCCAAACAGCACCTCTTTCTTACATCGAGTACCAAACGAAAGTATATGAACCGGGTGATCGCCTGTGTGCCTTCACCGTTTCTCGATGAAATTCCGCAGGAGTTTATGGAAACCCACACCGGCTCAGAACCGGTCGAAGCGGAAGAAGCCCTAGATTACTTTGCCGCGATGAAGGCAAAATTTCGGTAGCGGCGGAAAAAAAAATAATTGCTTTACAATTAATAGAATAATGGTTTACTATTGCTAGTGGAGGATGTTATGGCGCAAATACTTTTTATACTTGCTGCAGTATTTGTCGGCGGAATAGTTGTTTTTACCCTTGTCTCACACTATTCGGTATCAAGAATAGTGAAATTCTATATTCTTTTGCTGATGGCACTTTATTCCGTCGTCATACTGGTTCTCTCTATCATGTTCGTCACTGCTTCTCAGGTTGATCAGGTCCTTCTGATATCTGTTGCGATCTGGGGCGGATTGGTCGGGTTCTGGATCAAAACCCCTCTAAAGATTTTAAAAGATTAGGGTCCCGGAACATACGATCAACCTGAAGCTATACGATTCTCCTCTCCGCACCTTACCTTTCGGTTAATTAATAGCGCACACGCAGCCTCTTCGTGTTGACATGGCCGAATAAAGACGGCTACAGTCTCAAAGCGATAAAAAAACTTCAGTGGAGATACTATGCAGAATACACATTCAATCAGCCCGGAGGGAGAACAATTTCCGCTCCCGAAACCGGAAGATTATGCCGAAGAGTTTAGCCGTTTACAAAAACGAGTCGAAGAAGAACGCAGCAGAGGCAGAGAAATCGTTGTTGTCATGGGGGTGGGTTTTGTAGGGGCCGTAATGGCTGCAATCGTTGCAGATACGGAAAACGAAGCAGGAGATCCTACAAAATTCGTGATCGGAATGCAGCGACCGAGTACGAGAAGCTTCTGGAAGATCCCGCTTCTCAACAGAGGGGTCTCCCCGGTCAAAGCGGAAGATCCTGAAGTAGGGCCCCTTATTGCCCGCTGTGTTAAGGAGAAAAAAACCCTTATCGCTACCTACACCTACGAAGTCCTCTCAGTAGCGGATGTGGTCGTCGTCGATGTACAGTGCGACTATGTAAAAGAATCGTTAGGCGAGGTCCGTACGGGAGACACGGATATGGCCGCCTTGGAAAACTCCTTGGCCGTTATCGCAGAACATATTTCCCCGGAGGCGCTCGTTCTCATCGAAACCACTGTCGCACCCGGGACAACAGAACAAGTCGCCTATCCGATTATGAAAAAAATCTTTAAAAAACGGGGCATTACCACCGACCCCCTTCTCGCGCACAGTTATGAACGGGTCATGCCGGGAAAAAACTACGTCTCGAGCATCAGGGATTTTTGGCGGGTGTGCAGCGGGATCAATGAAACGGCAAAACAAAAAGTGGTACAATTTCTCAATGAGGTGCTCAATACCGACGATTATCCCCTCACCATTATGGACCGCCCGATCGAATCGGAGACGGCAAAAATAATAGAAAACAGCTACCGGGCTACAATCCTCGCATTTCTCGATGAATGGAGCCTCTTTTCGGAACGAAACGGTGTAGATCTCATAAAAGTTATTGATGCAATAAAAAAGAGACCGACCCATGATAATATGATTTTTCCGGGGCCCGGAATCGGCGGATACTGCCTGCCGAAAGACGGAGGTTTGGGCATGTGGGCGTACAAGCATATTCTCGGCTTCGAAGATGATATATTCAAAATCACCCCGCAGGCTATCGATATCAATGATACCCGCGGTCTCCATGCGGCCCAGCTCACTCGGGACGCCCTCCGCAACATGGGCCTTCCCATTGCCGCGGCCGATATTCTCGTTTTAGGTGCCGCTTATAGGGAGGATGTGGGAGACACCCGGTACAGCGGATCGGAGATCATTATAAGAAAATTGGCAGAGATGGGCGCGGAAATAAAAGTCCACGACCCGTATGTCGACCATTGGTGGGAGTTCGAAAAACAGGACACCTACCCTGCCTCGGCCCACAGCAAAGCCCGTTTTTTCAGAAACCAGGAAAAACTGAAAGAAATACGGGTGGAAAAAGATTTAAAGCGTGCATTGGCCGACACCGAAGCGGTCATTCTTGCCGTCCGGCATGAGGAATACCGCAATCTCGACCCGGATACCGTTGTTCGCGAAATCGGCGGACCTGCTGCGATAATCGACTGCTTTGGAATGTTAAACGACCATCAGATCAAACGTTACTTTGAACTCGGCTGTGAGGTTAAAGGCTTGGGCCGCGGTCATATTCAGCGCATCAAGGAAGAGGTCCGCAGAGAACGGTAGTCTCACTCCTCCGGATTTTTAATTATAACCGAATTTTACTCCTCTTTTACAAAACGGGCAAGCACTATTTTTTCAGCCGATGGCGGCACTTCCCATCGCCTCCGCTATAGAGTAGTTAGCAGCACGTCGAGCGGGCACTAGTCCGCCCGCATCAGCAGTGATAATAGGTGTCGATGTCGAGATATTTGGTAAACGCTTCGTACAACGCATCCGCCGCCCGGGAGAACGTGACTGCCACATGATGCTCGAACCCGTGATTGCAGATAAACCTGACCAGTGCCTGGAGGTTCGGTATTTCGAGAACACCATACCCGCCGAACGTTTTAATCGGATCATCGGTGAACATTCCTTCGCCCATATATCCGAGCAGTCTGCCTTCCGTATCATCGGTAGTCAGCCTGGCAAAACTCATCTCTCCGGCCTTTATTCTTCCGACACAGGTGCCGAACGTATTTTCCTTACCAACAGAACCTGCGATGATTTCCTGATAGTCCATGTGAACATCTTTGAAAACATCTTTAGGGAGATTGCTGCAATGGAAGGTCACACATTTGTCCTGATCGCTTCCGTAGTTGTTGTTCCAATCGAGGAGAGCACTCGGGTTTCCGGAAGCAAGCTGCAGCGCGTACATAGAAAGAGCTCCGGTCACGTCGACCTCACAGGCGCTCGGAGAACCGGTATTGCTGAGCATACTCATCACGGTACACGGCACCACGCCGAAATATTCCTCTAACGATGTCCAGCACTGAATTGCCGTTGCATCGAGGTCGTTCTCTTCGATAAACCTTCCAACGACCACACCGAGTTTTGCCATTTTCGCGAGGGCCGCTTCAGGAACAGAACCGGTAGGTACATAGTTCTTGATCTCCTCGAGTTTTTTCCCGACCGTATCGTCGTTGTCTGAGAGTGCCTCGATTTGGCCGTAGATTTCGGAGAGATCGGCTGTTTCGACCGTTATACCGTAATCTGCAAGAATTTTTTCACTGTATCGGACCGTGTTGAATGGGGCCGGTCTTGCCCCGATGGCCCCGATTCTCGGCTGTTTCATACCCTTTACTATCCTGCAGACACGGATAAAAAAATCGAGGTCCTCGCTAAACTGTTCACTGTCGAGTTCCGTGGTATGGTTTTTAGTTAAGGTAAACGGTACATTGTATTGCCGTAAATTGTTACAGGTCGATATCTTCCCGCAAAAGGAGTCTCTCCGTCTCGATATATCCGCACGTGCGATCTCATCCGGAGTCGCCTGTACGAGAACGGGCACATCAAACTCGACCATTTTCATGGTATCGGCAATTCCCCGCTCTTCGCCGAAATTGGGCAATGTGATGATAATTCCGTCTATTTTGTCTCTGTTTTCATTGAATAGTTTTGCACATTTTTTAGCATCCTCTAAGGTAACGACGGCCCCCAGCTCGGTATCATCCGTGCCTAAAAGAACTGCCTCACAGTTATGCTTTTTCAGCGCGGTGAGGATCTCTTCCCGCCCTTCTTTAACCAGAACATCAGGGAAAAACCCTCTGTTTCCAACTAGTACACCAAAAGTTGCTCTCATTGGTAGCCTCCTGAAAAATAAATAGTTATTTTATGAACACCGGTGATAGTATCATACCGATCTTCGGGCAACAAGACTTTCCGGTAAAGACCGGCAATTGCTCGGATTCACTTGGGAAATCCGTATTCTTGAGTTATACTATGAGAAGAAAATGAGAAAACAGCTGATCATATTTATAGTACTTATACTGACTCTCGGGGCAGGGGTGAGCGCCCTTCCCGACAGTTACAGGCAGTTTCAGGAAGCAGAAGAATTGTTTGCCGATAAGAGGTATATAGAAGCAAATCAGCGGTATGGACACTTTATTATCGAATATCCCGACTCGGAATACGTTCCCCTCGCCGCCTACCATCGGGCCATCTCGCTTTACAAAATTGATTTCCCGGAAACCGCTCTAGAACAGTTAACGTTTATCGAAAAACGGTATCGCAATGAACCCTTTACACTCGAGGCCTCCTACTGGAAGGGCCTCTGTATATTCACCCTAGGGAATTTCAGGGATGCGATAACTGAGTTCGAACAGTACAGAGAAAAAACGAAAGACAACCTCTATACCGAAGAGTCATATTTTTACACGGTCCGGGCCCTTGCTCGAATGCACGAGTATGAAAAAACGGAACAGGTCCTGGCCCAATTTTTAGAAGAACATCCACGGGCCGATTTGAGGATAGAAGCCGCTTTACATTATGCAGATGTTCTTTTGCAGCATGGGGAGAGCGAGCGGGTCATCAGTTTTACGGAGTGGGTGCTCCCTGACCACTTTTCAGAGACGGAAGATGAGAAGAGTAAACAGCTTACATTATACCGTGGGGAAGCATTCCGGCTTACCGACTCAATCGAAAAAGCAAAAGCAATCTATGAACAGCTTAAACAGGGCACTTCGTATATCGACCTTATCGCGTATAACCGGCTCTACTTTATTGCATTGCAGCAGGGGGAACGTGCTCTCATGGAAACGCTTCTCCTCGAAGTCGAAGGGAAGTTTTCAGGACGGCCGGAGTTGTTAATGGGGTTTTGGCTCCAGGCAGGTATCGAAAGCTTCGAACGGGGAGAAGTGGACCTTTCAGAGTATTTCCTAAATCGGGTATGGAGTATTCGAGATAAAACCACCGTCCCTCAGGATGCCGCCTTGACGTTGGCGGAAATTTACGTCCAAAGCGGAGACCGGGCAAAAGCGAAACAAATTTTGTCGGATTTCCGGAATTACGCCGAGACTCCTCCCCCCCAGATTTATGTGAAACTGGGTAATCTCTACTTTGCCGAAGACGATTTTGAGAATGCTGTCCTCCACTTTCGAAAAGCGATAGAACAAACTGCATCCAATGCGACCGAAGAGAAGGCAAAGCTGGAAGCTTACTACCACGGAGCCTCCGCCTTGAGAAGTCTCGGCAAATATGATGAAGCCCTCTCTTTAGCCGACAGTGGTCTATCGGAATATCCGGAGGGGAGCTTTATTCGTGAACTAAAAAATGTAAAAATTACTGCTCTTTGGGAATCAAACAGGTTTCCCGAAGCCGAACAAGTTCTCTCCTCATATCTCGAGCGTTATCCCGACGATATACGCAGATGGGTCGACCTGGAAAAGGTCCTCGCTATCCAGAAGAAGTACGGCAGAATTCTCTCCATCCATGCCGATATTGTTCGAAATTTTCCCACATTGAAAAGCGAACATCCGCAGCTTTTTTACACCCATTCGTACCTTACCGGTATTGCAGCGTATGAGGAAGAAGATTACAGTCTCAGCGTCGAAGCTTTGAAACATATTCCCGATTCGTTTCAGGCAGGCTACTATTACGGCTATTCCCTCTACCGGATTGAACAGTACTCTGAAGCTGTGTCCGTGTTATCGAATTTCACAGAGATGTATCCGGACAACACCTATGACCAGGAGGCACTCTATACCGCAGGGCTCGCTGCAATGGAAACCGGCTCGTTAGAAGAGGCAGCCCGATACTTCAGCAACGTGGAGACGGAGAAAAACCAGCTCAGCCTGAAAGCAGACTTTAACCGCGGTTTGTGCAGGAAAAAACAAAACCGGTACAGAGAGGCGGCAGCACTATTTCGGGAACTCGCCAATCAAAAGACAAACCAGGAACTCGCGGAATTATCACAACTTCAGTACGCAGAAGTGTTAGGGCTCGAGGGGACTGTCGACGAAGCTGCGGTAACATACAGAGAGTTCCCGGAAAAATTTACAAAAAGTCCACTCCGTGGTGAAGCACTTATCAAACTTGCTCTGCTCTATCACACCAACGAACGGTACGAGCGGGCAAAAGATGTTTGTGCAGAGTATGAACGGCTCTTTCCTCGAGGGGAATTTATCGATACGGCGCTGTATTATGCTGCCGATTCCGCTGTGAAGTCAGTTTCTCCCACCGAGGGGCTTCTGCTCTGGGAAAAACTGATAGAGCAGCACCCTGAGAGCCGGTATCGTCCGGCAGCCCTTAAAAACAGCGGCGAAGTGTACGCTCGGCGGGATGATTATACGGAAGCATTGGAACAGTACGAACTGCTCGTTGAGGAGTATCCTCATATAGAGGAGCGCTCGGAGATAGAGAAACAAATAACCGCCTTACGGTATCAGGTTGGAGGGGACACAAAGCAGATCGCGGAACTGAAAAGTACAATACTGCATGCCGAGAGATCGCAAACGGAAACCGGCAGGCGGGCAATGCTCGAACTTGCAGATTACTACATTTTCGATGTCCAGGACCCTGATGTCCGGGGACATTTAGAAGATGCCTATTCGCTGCTTACCGAGGTAATCGGCAGCGGTCCGATAGAAGATACTGCGGAAGCGCAGTATCTTCTAGGAGAGTATTATGCGAAAAACAAAGAGTATGAACAGAGCTTAGAAGCATTTCTCAACGCGGCAGATGTCTCGCAGGCCCCTGATTCTACGAAAGCGAAATCATTGTACAGAGGGGCAGAGACCGCAAAAACACTCGGAAGGGAAAGTATCGTGCAAAACCTTATCTCGAGATTGAAACAGGAACATCCGTCATCGAGATGGACGGAAGAAGCCCGAACGATTATCGAAAGATAAGATGCAGGGAGAAAAATGAGAACTAGAAACAGTGTTATACTACTATTCTTTTTAATATCGGCATCACTTTTCTCTCAAACCAATCAGTCTGCACAACCGCTTTCCGCAGAACTGCTGTTTGAAGAAAATCGGCCGTACTCTCGTCTACTCGATCCGATAAAAACGGAAACAATACTCCCCGAAGATGTCACATCTTCCGAAGCTCGGCCTCCGAAAGAGCCGGATATCGGCATTCCGCCGCTTTCTCCGGGAGATACTGCTCGACAGATTGTCGCACTCCCGGCCTTGAGCCTCCCTCCGGTAACGCCGAGGCTCTTACCGGTAGAGATACCGCATACAAACGTTCTCTATAAACCGGGCCCTGAAGCTTCTCCGTTTGTAACGGAGGCAAATCTCGGCGCGGGGCTTCAAAATCGCATTATCGGTTCTGTATTCCTCTCAAAATTCGGCCTCCCGCCGAATTTTTCACTCAACTTTCATCATGAAACGTATGACGGGAACTTTTTTAATCCGGAAGCTCCGTTCTTTCATCAGAGAAACGATGAACTTTCCGGAGATCTGGCCCTTACGTTTGATACACACAGACTCGAGTTGACCGGATCGTTTATAGAAAATGAGCTCGGACTGCAATCGAGCTCTCCGTTTACTTCCCGGATCACGAGAACGCTCGCGGCCGATACCGGACTCACTCTCGGTATGAGTGAAGCGTTACGAATCAGCTTTTTTCCGGAGTTTTCATATACCGGTATCATCAACAGAGGTGATCAGACGGAGCGGTTCGGAGAAATTCTCACCGGTGGTACGATAAATTCCGAACTCGTCTATGATGCTCTTCTTTCGAGAATCTCAACCTATTACAACTACCGGACCTTCTCGACAAACAGTGATCTTCCGCACGACTACGAGCTGCATAGAGTCGGCGCATCTCTTTTTAATCGTATCTTTTTACCTACTCATTTTTTAGGAGAACTTGCTATTGGGTGGACTTATCTTTCCAACCGCACCCACATTTTCCCTTTTCATCTGCGTTTAAACGGGACGCTCCAACATACAGTCACTGTGGGAGCTGAAGGAGGATATCGACACATCAAACAAAATCTCAAGGATTTTACCGATGGGTACGAGTTCGTTGCCGTCCCTCCGTCCCTCGACGATAATCACGGCTGGTACGGAACTGTAGATCTCACGATTCTTCTCTGGGAAGGGGCAACACTCGATGGGGGTATTACGTTTGCCTGGAACGAGGCATTTCCCTATGTAGGCAGTTTTGATGAAGAACGTGGATTTTTTCCCTTACGTGAAACCGACGGGTTTACACTCGAGCCTATGGCCTCGTTTGCATGGGAGTTCAGTCCGCATCTCTCCCTCGCGATTGATTGGTACGCCTACTACCATCTCGAGAATGAGTTTGAACCGATAAATGATCTTTCACTTCTACTTTCGGTAACGAATTCGACATCAAAATTCGGAGCGGACATTAAAGCCGGTTTTCAAACCAATCCGAATATATCACTGCAGCTGCCTTTGTTGAGTCTAACCGGATTTTATAATTTTCAGGAAAACATCGGTACTTCGCTCGAAGTCAACGATGTTCTCTCTCTGTTTATGCGGGAAAATCCCAGGTATATCCTCGATCCGTATCAGGATGTCGGATTTAATGTAACAGTCAGAATGCGAATTTCGTTCTAAAGGAGAAAATATGCTGGAAATACTACAGAAAGGCGGAGTAATCCTCTGGATCATTATAGGACTCTCTCCTCTTGCTACTGCGATTATTATAGAACGCTTGCTCTATTTCCGGAAAATCAAGATCGATGAGGAGAAGATGATAAACCGCTTGAAATCAACCTTGGAGAAAGGCCACTTTGACGAAGCGCTTTCCATTTGTGAAAACAATCCGTCTCCCATTACCAATCTCATGCGGGTCGGAATTGACCATAGGGAACATGAATCCTATGTGCAGAAAGAAGTGATCATGGATGCGGCAAACCAGGAAATACCGCGGTTGGAGCGGTTCCTCTCTGCGCTGGGCACGATTGCGCATATTGCTCCGTTACTCGGCCTGCTGGGCACGGTCACCGGTAACATCGAAGCGTTCGGAGTGTTAGGGCGGTTCGGTTCGGTAGGTGATCCAAGCATATTAGCCAAAGGGATATCGGAAGCGTTGATTACCACCGCGGCCGGTATCATTCTTGCCGTTCCGACGATCGTTTTTTACAATTATCTGGTGGCACGGGTCAATCATACCATCGTTCATCTGGAAAACCGGGTCAATGAATTGGTATTGCTTCTCGGAAACGGCAGAGGAAAGCGTGTATGAAATTTCAGCGGCAAATGAAACCGCAGGTCCGCATTGATCTCGTTCCCATGATCGATGTGGTATTTCAACTTGTGATTTTTTTTATGGTCTCGACTACTTTTATCGTCACTCCCGGGATTGGGCTTACCTTTCCGGCGGCCTCGACCGCGGAGCCGGTGGCCATGACGAGAATCATCATCACCGTTGCAGCGAGAGATGAAATCTACCTCAACAAGGATGAACATACGATTCAATCGCTTAACGAACGGTTGGCCGAAATAAAAGCGGAAGAGCAGGCACGAGAGGAAGAAGTAAAGAGGACCATTATTCTGGAAGGAGACAAGGACATCCCGTATAGTCTGCTGGTAGAAGTACTGGATAGTCTGCGTCAAAACGGTTTTACAGGGGTAAATCTACGTACTCGGGAATTGCAGACGGAATGATTCGTTTATGGAAGTGAAAACGGCACAGAAAAAGGACACGGAACGGTTCATCATAGCAGTCGCCGGCGCTGTAATCATCCATGTCGTCCTGTTCCTCATTATCGAATACACCGATATTGTCCGGACCGAAGAACCGGCCGAGTTCGTAGGCCCCATGCTCGTCGAGATATCCACCGTAACGACAATTCCGGAATCTTCAGATGAAGCGGAGCAGCAGGAACCTGTCGAGGAAGAGCCGTTTATCGAAGACCCGGAAGCCGCACCCGCGGACCCGGAGGCGGCCCCGGAAGAGACAGCCGAAGAGCGGACGAGCCCGGATACCGAAGCCCCGACAGTAGAGGAAGAAGCCCCGGAGCAGGTGCCTCCCGCAGAGCAGAGCAGTACCGCTGAAGAAACGCCGGATGAGACCGATTACATCGTGCCTACACCGCCGGAAAAGCAGCCGGAGACTCCTCCGAATGAGTTTAACGGCGAAGACGCTGGAAACGAGTTTTCGATCAAGGTCGGAAGTGTTTCTGATAAAGCAAGGGCCAACATGGGCCCACCTTTCTCTTACTTTTTACCGGATTGGGCTGAAGAAATTGATCAAAGAATAGAGGTTAAATTTTCGTTTATCGTTGAAGAAGGCGGTGAAATACATAGCGTTAGAGTTGAAAAATCATCCGGATATACAGAAATTGATCAAGCCCTAATCAAAGCACTGCATCAATGGAAATTTTCCAAGCCGCTTTTAATCGACAGAATTGTAG
>CAZQKT010000074.1:0-17621 GCA_964594055.1 uncultured Spirochaetales bacterium | reverse complement strand
GGTTTCGGTCCTTCGAGCAGGGATATATTTACCTCCATATCGGTTTCACCCTGCGAGACGAGGGCGGATTCCGGACCAATAATTTCTTTTATCTGTAACGGCACTGCCAAACACATACAATTCCTCCTTGTGCTTCTTTCAAACAAAATCACCCGGTTGTAAAATACGCCTGGCCGACGGCGATCCCGCCGTCACCGGGGGGCAGGTTACTGTTTGTATATACGTTAAAGCCGGATTCTTCAAGGAGGGGAAGGACCAATTCGAGCAGGTAGCTGTTTTGAAACACCCCTCCGGAGAGGGCGATATTGTGTATTCCGGTCTTATCGCGCATGGAAAGGGCCCCGTTTAATGCTCCATACGCAATTGTCTGATGGAACAGAGCGGCGAGCTCATCGAGGCGAGCATCGCTTTTCCGTTCGGCCAGATACCACAGAAGCGGTCTCGGGTCTATTTCGAACAGTCCGGAATTGTCCCGCAGGGGCAGAAGCTCTTCCTCTCTTTCGGGCCCGAGAGAATCGAAGCGGTCCGGCGGTCCGGCCCGGTATGCACACCCCTCGAGTTTCATCGGCCCTTCTCCTTCATAGCCTACCACATCCACCAGACCCAGCACAGCTGCCGCGGCATCGAAGATTCTCCCCAGCGAAGAAGTGACCGGCGAGTTGATCCTTTTTTCGACCATTTCCGGGACCAGTTCCCGCTCTTCTCCGTAGAGGCCTGAACCTTCTACCGCTTCGGTAGTATCGGCTGCGGGCCGAGTACCCGGTGGAACTCCGGCAAGAATTGCGTAGGCGGTCCGGCAAGGGTGCCGCACGGCAGCATCACCTCCGGGAAGAAGGAAAGGAGCGAACCTGCCGAGCCTCGTAAATCCCGACCGCTCGGCAAAGAGAAACTCACCTCCCCAGATCGTCCCGTCCGTACCGTACCCGGTCCCGTCGAAACTCAAGCCGAGGACCTCATCGAGACCGTGTTCAGCCATCACAGAGAGAATATGGGCATGATGATGCTGTACACCGATCGTCTCCTCGATAGCATGATTGAATCCGGGCCGGTGTTTGGAAAGATTTGCCGCCCATCGGGTTGATATATACCCGGGATGGAGATCGTGGACGAGCCGCTTCGGTTCTATGTCGTAGAGTGCCAGAATTTTATCGATCTGTTCCTCGAATGCAGTGATGATCTCAGCTCCTTCGAGGTCTCCGATATAGGGGGCGAGGTACACATCGTTTCCGGAGACAAATGCAGGTGCACTCTTGAGATCTCCGCCTAAGGCAAGGGTCACCGTATCCGCAGGCCTTTTCAGTTTGAGGATATGGGGAACGTATCCCCGGGACCGCCGGATAAGGCACCGGCTTCGGTGGGCTGCTTCATCCTTCGAGACTTTCGGTGCTTTCGGGACTGGTGCCGTCCGTACTACCGAATCATCGGTGCGGAAGAGGATTCTCCGATTATGAGTCAGTATCAGATCGGCAACACCGGCGAGCTTCTCCCGGGCGTTTATCGGGTCCGTTATAATCGGCTCTCCCTTGAGATTTCCGCTGGTCATAATGAGGTAGCTGTAGGGGACAGTAACCTCCGGATGATGAAAGAGAAGTAGATGAAGCGGTGTGTAGGGGAGCATAATGCCTAACGTCCCGATATCACTTACCCGGCGGAGGTCTTCGGCTTCAGCCCGGGGAAGGTCACGGCGCATCGGCATGATCACAATCGGGTTTTCCGGTGAGGTGAGCAGTGTCCGCTCCTCATCGCCTAATGCACAGAGACGTGCTGCCTCGTCTACATCCCGGACCATGAGTGCAAACGGTTTTCTCTCCCGCTCCTTGTCTTTCCTCACCTTTGCCAACCCTTCCCGAACGGCAGGATCTACTGCTAGGTGGAATCCGCCGATACCGTGAATAGCAACAACGTTCCCCTCTGAAAGTGCCCTGATTGCAGCTTTCACCGGGTCCTCCGTACCGTTATCGCTGCCGGCGGTGGGCAATACGGTAAGGGAGGGACCGCACACGCTGCACGAATTGGTTTGGGAATGAAACCTCCTGTCCTCAGGCGAGGTGTACTCATGCATACAGTCCGGACACTGGGGAAAATCGATCATGGAGGTGGTGTCTCTGTCGAAGGGAGTATCTTCTACGATTGAATACCGGGGACCGCACTGGGTGCAGGTGATAAACGGGTAGAGATACCGCCGGTTTTTTGGATCGAAGAGCTCTTTTTTGCACTCCCCGCACACGGCGAGGTCCGGCGGAATGGGGGGAAACACATAATCACCGGTCCTGCTGGGGATGATCTCGAAGGTTTCCTCTGCGGCCGGCGCGATATCTTCCTGTTCAAAGGTGTCGAGGCGCGCTGCAGCCGGCAGTTTTTCGAGGAGGAGCGGTTCGAACCGTTCCACCTGGTCGTTCTCACCTTGTATTTCAGCAATAACTTCCGAACGTCTGTTCTGTACTGTGCCGGTCAATCCCAGCTCGACGGCACATCTATAGACGGTAGGCCGGAACCCTACTCCCTGAACGATGCCGGTAAACCTGATTCTTTTTCGTTTCGGCATATATGATATAAATACTTAATTTTTCACTGTTCGTCTACCGTAAGGTGGATGCGTGAATGCGGCCGGTCTTGACCGAATGAGCGGGCCCCGGTAGAGTGGGTCGCGTATACAGAGGCCGTCTGAAACATAACCGACGAAGTGAAAAGGAGACCCGTATGCATGAGTATGCGCTCGCAGAGGCTGTGGTAGAAACCGTCAAACAGGAGCTTGCCAAACTCGACACAGAACATCTTGCATCTGTGACCATAGCCTTAGGGGAGCTGCAGAACGTTAACGAAGAAGTGTTCTTCGAAGGGCTTAAAACATTTCTCGAAGACGGACCGTGGGATGAAACGCTCTTCCATACGGTCATCGAACCGGCCTCATTTGCATGCAGCGTGTGCGGGTTTGAATGGGACCTTACCGCTTTTCCCCATTTGAGCGAAGAGGAACGGGAGGCAATACACTTTCTACCGGAAACAGCCCATGTGTATATCTACTGTCCCTCCTGTCACAGTCGGGATTTCCATGTCGAAAAAGGCAGAGGGGTGCATATTCAGACAATTGAAGTGTTAAAGGAAAAGACATGATCGATCCGAGGACTTCCGTCATCCCCCTCCGGTTAAAACGGATCGGAAAAACAGTGGCATTTACAAGCAGTAAAGGCGGTGTGGGAAAGAGCAGTACGGCCGTTATCTCGGCCCTTCTTCTGGCCGAACGGGGGTGCAGGGTCGGTCTCCTCGACTTCGATTTTCACGGTGCCACCGATCACCTCTTTTTAGGGGTAACCCCGTCCTTTCCCGAAGAAGAAGGGGGTATTCTGCCGGCCAAAGTGGTCCCGGGACTTTCGTTTATGAGTATAACCCCGTTTACCGGCGAACACGGTGTGCCGCTGCGGGGAGAGGACATTACCAACAGTATCATCGAATTGCTCGCGGTCACCATCTGGGGTTCTCTCGACTATCTTATCGTCGACATGCCCCCGGGGATCGGGGACGAGTTGATGGACCTGATAAAATATATTCCTCACTGCGAGACCGTCGTTTTGTCCTCTCCCTCGGTTGTATCGGCCAAAGTTGTAAAGCGGCTCCTGGGGCTGCTCGAAGAGAGTAACGTCCATGTCGCCGGTGTACTCATCAATGAGACGTATCCTGTCGGTAAAAAGGATAAGCCCCAAGCGATGTTCGGTAACAAGCTTCGAGGCAGTATAAGCTTCGACCCCGGACTGGAGCGGGCAATCGGCTCGCCCAAGCGGTTGATCGAGACCGGCTTCGCGGCCGATGTCGGGAGAATACTCGAGGGTGTGTTAGCGTAGTGGTGCTTCTTGCAAAAATCGGTTATTTTTGCAAGAAGCTTTGAAGTTTTTGGCCTTAAGAGTAAATAATATCTTGTATTACAATAAATTACCAAAAACTTCACCTTAAATTAAGGTAGCTCTTTCAAAATTAGTCTTAATTTTGAAAGAGCCTCAGTGGATTACAAGAAAGCCTTCCTCTCGGTCCGCATTGGTGAGAGGAAGGCCGGTGCTTACGTCATTATTTGAGTTTGCGTTTCAGTGTCGAGAGCAGTGTATTGGAATCGATCGGTTTTTGGAATACACCCATCAATCCCAGTTCGGAAAAATCGACATTCTGGGCCAGAGAATCTCCTACTGAAGAGAGCATATAAATAGGAGCTTCATTATTGAGCAATTTCAGCTCTTTTACGAAGTTCTTACCTGCGTCGATAGATTCCATCATCAAGTCGACGAGGACAAAATCAGGATTGTTTTCCTTATACGCTTTTAGTCCCTCTTCTGCCGAGCCGGCCTCGACCATTTCATACCCGTTGTTTTCCAAGATCAATCGAAGTGAGTAGAGAACATCTTCATCATCGTCGATACAAAGTACTACATATTTTCCATCTTTCATTCCATCCTCCATATTTTATACAAATACCAGATTGTCGAATTAGGGCCTGTTTAAAAGACTTCTCCGTTAATACCGGTACCAGAAACTGTATCGCCTGTTCCAGGTTTTCAAGCGCCTTTTCAGTCGGCCTCTCGTTATACATTTCAAACGAATACCCTCGTATAGCCAGCATATACGCCTCGGCTTCAGAACTGAACAGTTCGCATGCCAAGTCCAGGACCTCTTCAGGCCCAACCGAATGGGTGCTGAACGCAACGAAATGCTTCGGCTTAAGCGGATAGAACTCGAAAGGAGAATCTCCTTTGACCGCTTCATTGACTGCTGCGTCCACAAAGACCACCGCGTCGTGTTCCGCTATACTCGCGGCATCTTCGACGGTAAGCTGATAATCAGCATCTACTGCCACATCTTCTATGCACAGCTGCTCGAGTCGATCGATTACTGCCGGCCCGAGTCCGTCGTCTTCCCGGGCGGGGTTTCCGTATCCAATTACCAGTATTGACATTGCTGATTCTTCGGCTCTTACTCTTTTACCTTTCTATCGAGCAGATTCTGCTCCGCGTCGTATAGTTCTACCACCAGAGGCATCTGCCCGATTGCGTGTGTAGCACAGGAGAGACACGGGTCATGGGCCCGAATTGCCACTTCTACACCGTTGAGCAGTCCTTCGGTTACCTCTTTACCGGAGATCGTATCTTCTGCAACCCGCTGTACGGCCCGGTTCATCGGCTCATTGTTGTGGGTGGTGGATACAATCAGGTTAGCCCGTACTATCTGGTCGTTATCATCGACCTCGTAGTGATGAAACAAAGTCCCGCGGGGGGCCTCTATAAGACCCACAGCTTCTCTTCTTCTCTCACCCTTGACCACGAGATCATCTCCCTGCAGGTCGGTATCGTGGAGCAGTTCTTTTATCTTCTCTATCGCATGGAGCGTTTCGATCATCCGTGCCCAGTGATACCCGAGGGTCACATGACACGGCTTTCCGTTCGTAACGGCCCGAAACTCTTTGAAAGCCTCGTTTGCTTCCGGCGTGTCGATGTAATCACACGCATTGAGCCGGCCTAAAGGTCCTACCCGATACCAGCCGTCTTCCGGTCCGATCGATTTGATGAAGGGGAATTTCATGTAAGACCACTCTTTTACCTCTTCCGCTATGTATTCGAGATAGTTCTGATAGTCGATATCGTCGATTATCTTGTTTCCGTCTTTATCGACTGCCCGCAGTCTTCCGTGGTAGAGGTCGAGAGCACCGTCTTCTTTTACCAGGGACATGTTATTGGCTATATAGGAACCGAAATCCTTGAGGTCGTTTAGGTTCTCGGTTGTATAATCCTTGGTCATCTTGACTGCGCTTCTCGCCCATTCGACCATCTGATCGAGGTCCTTTAGGAGGAAATCCCGCTCTTCGATGGAGAGGTTCTTATTGATTCCGCCGGGGACAGCGCCGGTCCCGTGGATTTTCTTACCCGCGGTTGCCTTGATTACTTCCTGTCCGTACTTCCGCATCATCACACCCTGTACCGCTAAGTCTTTGTGCTCTTTGGCAACACCGATAACGTTTCTGATGGCAGGGTCGGCGTCGAACCCGAACAGGATGTCCGGTGAAGCCAGATGGAAGAAATGGAGAGCATGGGATTGGAAAGTCTGTCCGTAATGCATCAGTCTTCTCATCTTCTCCGCGGTGGGGGTCAGTTTGTCCGCACCGACGATGAGGTCCATCGCCTTTGCAGCGGCGAGATGGTGGGAGACCGGGCAGATACCGCACAGCCTCTGTACGAGCACCGGGGCTTCCCAATACGGTCTTCCCCGTACAAACCGTTCGAATCCTCTGAACTCGACGATATGGAACCGGGCCTGGTGCACCTTATTGGTATCATCCATGAGAAGGGTCACTTTCCCATGGCCTTCTATTCGTGTAACCGGGCTTATTGCAACCCGTTTTAGATTTTTCGTATCAACAGCCATAATCAAATCTCCTTTTCTAGAATCAGTCGTACTTCAATACTTCGTACCGCATCTCTAACGGTTTGTCGGTAAGAAGCTGGGTCAACACTTCCCAGATCAAATCCGCCCGCGGTGGACAACCGGGGAGGAAATAATCGATCTTTACCACCTCGTGACAGGGGCGGACTATATCGAGAAGCAGCGGTACTTCCGGGTCCGAAGGAATTTTCTTGTCCGGATTGTATACGGTAGGTCCGTTGAGGTACGCCTCTTCAATGCACTCCTTAAGCGGTATACCATTTCTCACGGAGGGGAGTCCGCCCATCGTCGCGCACTGACCGACGGAAATGAGTATATCACAGTTTTCTCGGAAGTATTCCAGATTGTGCACATCTTCATCGGTTGAGCATGCTCCTTCTATCAGACCGACGAGGCAGCGTCCGGTAAACTCTTTTATATCGTCAATGGGAGACTTGTCAAAATCTACAAGTTCGATAAGTTCTAAAATCCTATCGTCTATATCCAGTATGGACATATGACAGCCGAAACAACCTGCAAGAGGTAGCGTCGCTATTTTTGGTTTAGCCATTTCTTCGCTCCTTCCTTTTTCTTATTTCTTCTTTGCTTCTACATCGGACCCGATCGGTTCGTGATCGTACAGCCGCCGTCCTATCGGAGTAGCGAACCCGACATGTTTTTTAATGATTGACCCAACCGGACACACTTCTACAGCTTTGTCCGCCGAGCCGAGGTCGGTATCGGAGAGACTCGTCGAAGCGTTGACCGTAAGGACTTTTTCGGCCCCGCGGTATGCAAAGCCGAACACATGTTTTCCGTCTATGTCCTTGGATGCGCGTACACACCGGGCACAGAGAATACACCGGTTGCGGTCGATCATTACCTCGAGATGGGTCGCATCCAGTTCTCTTTCCGGCCACTGATACGGCAGCTGCATTGCCGGCAACCCGAGCCGGTAGGCCAGAGCCTGCAGCTCACAGTTGCCGCTCTTCTCGCAGAAAGGACAGAAATGGTTCCCTTCGACAAACAGCATTTCGATGATCTGCCGACGCATGTTATTGACCTTCTCGGTATCGTTTTCCACGATAATGCCGGAAGCAATAGGCTGGGTACAGGCGGCCTGGGGCCGTCCGTTTACCAGCACCGTACACACACGGCATGCACCGTACGGTTCCAAATCTTTGTGCGCACACAGATGGGGTATATAGATCCCCGCGTCTCCGGTAGCATCGAGTATCGTTTGTCCTTTCGTTCCTTCTACATCCACATCGTCAATGACAAATTGCACTTTATCACTCATATGCACATCCTTATTCTGTAAAAATTGTAGATTTTCTTCCTACTATCGCTTCGGACTCTTTCAGCGCTTCATGGATATCGAAATCGAGCCGAAACCTCTTCTTGTTTTCTTTGAGGAGTTTCTCATATTCCGGACGGAAGTTCTTAAGCGAGGTGAGGACCGGGTTCGGTGATGTCTGCCCGAGACCGCACCGGCTGGCCGTTTTGACCGTATTGCCGAGTGTTTCTATCTCGTCGAGGTCCGATGCCTCCGCCTTTCCTTCCATTACCTTATTCAGATACTGCTTGAGAAGAACGTTCCCTGCCCGGCACGGAGTACAGTATCCGCAGCTCTCTTCGATGAAAAACTCCATATAGTAATCAGCGATTTCAAGGATATTTCGGTCGGGGCCGAAAATAACGATTGCACCGCCTGTTGCCAGATCGTCGTAACAGATGGTTTTCTCAAAATCAGCAGAACTGATAAGCTGTCCGGACGGGCCTCCTATTTGCAGCGCTTGTGCATCTTCAGCACCTACTTCCTTGAGAAGTCCACGGACGGTAATGCCGAACGGAAACTCGTATACGCCGGGCCGCTGACAGTCACCGGAGATGCTGAGCAGTTTGGTCCCCGCACTTCCTTTGGAACCGAGTTCTGCAAACCAGCCCGCGCCCTTTGCCATGACCGGAACAACCGCACAGAATGTTTCCACGTTGTTCACCGTCGACGGATATCCCATGTAGCCTTTCTGCGGCGGGAACGGAGGCCGGTTTTTGGGGTCTCCCCGTTTTCCCTCGCATGAACTGATAAGTGAAGTCTCTTCTCCGCAAATGTACGCTCCGGCACCCATCTGGATCCGGATATCGAAGGTAACCTTCTTACCCAGTATATTCTTACCGAGAAGCCCGTTTTTTCTTCGCTCTTCGAGCTTGCTGTTGAGAAAATTCCGCAGGTAGGCGTACTCCCCGCGCAGATAGAGAATTCCTTCTTCCGCCCCGATCGCATAACCGGCGATGGTCATGCCTTCGAAAATACGGTCGGGAAGCTCGGTCAGCAGGACCCGGTCTTTGAACGTACCCGGTTCACCTTCGTCGGCGTTACACAGCACGTACTTTCTGTCTCCCGGGGCACTCCGGGTAAACTCCCACTTCATGCCGGCCGGGAAGCCTGCCCCGCCGCGTCCGCGCAGACGCGCAGTCTTTACCTCGTTGATCACCTCTACAGGACTCATGGCGAGGGCCTGTTCGAGCCCCACATTGTCCTTATAATCGCTGAAAATGATCTGGTCCTTTCTGCGTACGTTATTGTGGACAACGGACTGGACCAGTTTGTGTTCGTTGTTGCCGTCGCCTACCCGATGGACCAGTTTTTTCGGGTCTCCGCTCTTCTTGAGGGTGTTGATGATATCCGCCACCGAATCTGTCGAGAGATAGGTGAGCACCTCGTTGTTTATTAGGGCGGCAGGGGCCTGATCGGACATCCCGATACAGGGGGTGTACTCGAGCGAGAAAAGGCCGTCCGAGGTTGTCTCGCCGAAATTGATACCGAGCTCCTTTTTAAACGCCTCCGCGACCTTCTCCACTCCGTGAAACCGGTCGATGATGTCGTCACACAGCCGGATTACAAACTTTCCCTTTGGTTCTTTGGACAGAAAGGAGTAGAACGTTACCGTGCCCTCCACCTCGACGCGGGGGGTCTTTACCTCCTGTGCAATCAGGTCAATCGCCCGGTCCGATATATGACCAAGCTCATCCTGAACTTTGCAGACGATGTCCATCATCCGGGAGCTGTCGTTACCCACTTCCGCACAAATCGACTTAATTTTTGTTTCCAGATTTTCACTCATAGATCACTCCATTTTAAAAGGCTAATCAGAAAAAAAAGCTTGCACTTCTTGGTTTTATCTGTTAAAAAAATAACAGCCTCATTATACATGATATACCGGAGAGTTCAAGGGAAAATATTGAGAATTTGTGTAAAATATTGCAATTACGGTTAATTTATGATAAAAAATATAAAGAATTCGATATCACCGAAAACAGTCGAACGGCTCAGTCTCTACAAACGGATTCTCCATGAGCAAATCGAACGGGGGGCCGGTTTCATCTCTTCGCGGCAGCTGGCCGCGTTCAGCGGTGGCACGGCGGTGCAGGTACGGCAGGACATCCGCGTTTTAGGGTACACGGGAAGCTCGTCGGCAGGGTATAACATCCCGCAGCTGCTGTTCATTATCGAGTATTTTTTCAACAAGGCCCGACGTCAGCGGGCCGTGCTCGCCGGAGTGGGAAATTTGGGACAGGCACTGCTTATCAACTTTTCCCAGCGGGACACCTTTCCCGAAATCGTCGCCGCATTCGATATCGCCGAAAACAAAGTGGACACGGTCATCCACGGCTGCCGCTGTTTTCGAAGAAGCGAAATAAAAGAGATCATCAGAGACCAGGCAATTACGATAGGGATTATCACCGTACCTCCGGAGGCCGCCGGGGAAACCGCTTCGTTTCTCGTCGATGCGGGTGTTACCGGTATTCTCAATTTTTCACCGGTACGAATAAAAGCCCCGGCCCATGTTTATATCGAGCATGTTGATCTGACCATCGCCCTGGAAAAAGTAGCCTATTTTGCCTGCACCCCCGCCGACTATTGACAAGCCGGGTTCTGGTGGTACTCTCCTAGATGGGGCTATCTGAGAGGAGGAATCGCATGGAACCGATAACACTGTTAGTCGTCGATGATGAAGAAGGGATGCGGCAGGGAATAAACCGGGCCCTTAAGAAATACACGATAGAAGTCCCGGATTCCGATGAAACGGCAGAGTTCTCGATCCAAAACGCCGAATCCGCGGAAGAGACCCTCGAAATACTCGAGAAGAGCGACCCTCCCCACATCATCCTCCTCGACAATAAGCTCCCCGGTATGTCCGGAGTTGATTTCCTCGATATCCTTTTTAAGAAAAATATAGATTCGCTCGTCATCATGATTTCCGGTTATGCATCCATCGAAACGGCCGTCCGTGCCACAAAATCGGGGGCGTTTGATTTAATCCCCAAACCGTTTACCCCGGATGAGCTGAAAAATACGGTAAAAAAAGCCGCCCGGCACAAAATAGCCCAGCTCCAGGCCCAAAAACTGGCCCGGGAGAAGCGGCAGGTACGGTTTCAGTTTATCTCGGTCCTTGCCCATGAGCTTAAGGCACCCCTTAATGCGGTGGAAGGGTACCTCAAAATCATTCACGACCGTTCCGCCGGAGACGACCAGGCCACCTATGACCATATGATCGAGCGATCTCTTACTCGGATGGAGTATATGCGGAAGATGATCTTCGACCTCCTCGATCTGACCCGGATCGAATCGGGGCAGAAAAAACGGGAGATCACCGAGTTCGATCTCATCGAACCGGTCAAACAGGCAGTGGAAACCGTAAAACCGACGGCGGAAGAGAAGCAGGTGACCATCAACCTTCATGCACCTGAATCGCATCAATTCGCAGGCGACCCGGGTGAGATCGAAATCATCATGAACAATCTTATATCGAACGCCGTAAAGTACAATCGGGACGAGGGCCGTGTCGACGTGACCGTAACTCCTAATACCGAGTCGGTGACCATCAAAGTCGAAGATACGGGGATCGGTATGAGCGAAGAGGAGAAAGAAAAACTGTTCGAAGATTTTGTCCGGATCAAGAACAAAAAAACGAAAAACGTTCTCGGAAGCGGTCTCGGCCTTTCCATCGTAAAAAAGCTCGTCAACCTCTATAAAGGCGATATACAGGTAGAGAGCACCCCCGACATCGGCAGCACCTTTACCGTCACCCTGTATAAAGTGGAACCGGAACAAAACGGCTGATGGGCAAAGGTAGTAGACTTCTAAAAACTGCAGTTTTTAGAAGTCCCCTGATTTTTTAACCGGATTCCTATTGACATCACATGCGATTTCTTTTATAAGTGTTTCTATTGATAGAAACAAGGAGACAACTATGGAGAAATCAACAAGAATTCAACTCGAACAGCATGAACTGCCGAAACAGTGGTATAACTTGAGCGCGGATTTACCCTCCCCCCTCCAGCCGCCTCTCGGGCCGGACGGGAACCCGGTCACACCGGACATGCTCGCCCCTATTTTCCCGATGAGCCTCATCGAGCAGGAGGTCAGTCAGGATCGGTGGATCGATATTCCGGAAGAAATCCGTGAGATCCTGGCCGAATGGCGCCCATCTCCGCTCCACCGCGCCGTCGGTTTAGAGAAAGCACTGGGTACGCCTGCAAAGATCTATTACAAAAATGAAAGTGTTTCCCCGCCGGGCAGCCACAAACCGAACACAGCGGTCGCCCAGGCGTGGTACAACAAACAGGCCGGGGTAAAACGGTTAACGACGGAAACCGGAGCAGGACAGTGGGGGAGCGCCCTTGCCTTTGCTTCGGCCCAGGTCGGGCTCGAGTGCAAAGTGTTTATGGTCCGCATCAGCTACGACCAGAAACCGTTTCGCAAAGTGATGATGCAGACCTGGGGGGCCAATTGCGTGGCAAGCCCCAGTTCCGAGACGCAGGCCGGACGAGATGTCCTGGAAAAGTATCCCGATACGCCGGGAAGTCTCGGTATCGCTATCAGCGAGGCGGTCGAAGCAGCGGTGAGTGACAAATCGGGAGAGACGAAATACTCCTTAGGCAGTGTACTCAACCATGTCATGCTCCATCAAACGGTGATCGGATTGGAAGCAAAGGAGCAGCTCAAAAAAGCGGGAGAAAAACTTCCCGATGTGGTAATCGGGTGCGCCGGCGGGGGAAGCAATTTTGCAGGCATAGCATTCCCCTTTGCCTACGAGAAAATAAACGGGGCCGACATCGATATTATTCCGGTCGAGCCGTTTTCCTGCCCTACGATGACCAAGGGTCCCTTCGCGTATGACTTAGGGGACTTTTCAGGGATGACCCCGCTTCTACCCATGTACACCCTCGGGCATAACTTCGTACCCCCTCCCATTCACGCAGGAGGACTTCGGTATCACGGCATGGCACCGCTCGTCTCTCAGGCGATCGTAGAGGGGCTTCTCACGCCGAGGGCTATCCATCAGCTCGAATGTTACGAATCCGCGGTGACTTTCGCCCGCACCGAAGGCATTATTATCGCTCCGGAAACCAGTCACGCTGTAGCCGCCGCTATTCAGGAAGCGAAAAAGGCAAAAGAAGAGGGAAAAGAGAAAGTGATTCTGTTCAACATGAGCGGGCACGGCCTTATGGATATGCTCGGATACGAAGCGTATTTCGGAAACCAGCTCCACGATTATGAGTTCCCGCAGTCAGAACTGGAAAAGAACCTCGAGGCGATCAAAGAGTTTCCGAAACCCGCATTAAACAAAAGCGGAAAATGGTAGGAATGGAACAGCAAAAATCAGATACACGCTACTGCCGGTATCTCGGTCATCACGTCCCCTTCAGGTACTGCCTGAATGGGGACGGGACTGTGTCCGCCGGTCCCGCTTTCTGTAGAAACATCATCGGCTGCTGGGAAGAGACTCTTGACATCCGGGGCCTGTTGCGAAAACACTATTCGGAAGAAGAGATCGTTCAACGAACAGCACCTCCGCAGCCGAAAATGGCTTCCCTCTACTCGCTGATCCAGGAGGCCAAAATTAGGAGCGGCTGACAGGACCGGTCATGACGATACGCCCTTTTGTCTTGGGTGTTCTTGTACTCCTCACCCTCTCCGCCCTCTCCTGTTCACCGGGAAAAGAGGCGGGCATTACCTCTGTAGGGCCGACCGGGACCTCGGAGGGACCGGCGGAAACACCGGCTGAAACACCTTCAGTCGAACCGCCCCCACCACCGGGACCTTCCCGGGCCCCTCTCGAGATGACCTTTGCCGGCGATATTATGGCCCATGACGTCAATTATAACCGCCCCCCTTTCAGCAATATCTACGAAGGTGTCCGGCATTACCTCGAAGAAGACGATCTCTCCTTTGGGAATCTCGAGTTTGCAGTTGTTCCGGATTGGCCCGTATCTACCTATCCGGTTTTCAATGTTCACCCCTCTTATGTCCATGCAGCGATCGACGGTGGGTTCGATGTTTTTTCCGTAGCGAACAACCACATAACCGACTTAGGGGAGTTCGGGGTTAAGCAAACCCGGCAAACGATATCCGATATTGCAGTGGACATCGGCACCAAACGCGGTAGCCCAACCTATTTTTCAGGATTGCGGGAATCCCCGGACGGCAGTTTCGCCACGGTAGAGATTACAAAAAAAGGATGGCGGATCGGATTCACGGCGGTGACCCTTTTTTTAAACACATACGGGGGGAGTGAGTATGTCCAGCTCGTCCCGTACCGTAACGATGAAGACAGAGAACTGTTTCTCAATCATCTTAAAACCATTGCCCCCTCTTTCGACCTTTTTATCGTCTCCTTACACGGGGGAACAGAGTATGCAATTGCCCCTGATCCTGAACAGCTGGAGTTTTTCAAAGAAATACTCAGGTCCGGGGCCCACATTGTGTGGGCACACCACCCCCATGTTGTTCAGCCCTGGTATCTCTTTCGGGACGGAACGTACGATAAGCTCATCCTCGCTTCGTGCGGTAATTTTATATCCGGACAGACCTGGCACATCGAGCCGGAAAAACCGGACCCGAGCAGAGTACGCACCGGAGAGAGTGCCTTGTTTCAGGTAACTGCAACCGAAACAGAAGAGGATGAGCTCGACCTCACCGTAACTGCGGTTTTGTTTGCTAACTACAGAGACCCGGAGAAAGGCATGGTTGTACGTACCTTTGACGATCTGCTCGAAGATGATATGCTGTCCCCTGAGTGGAAGAGGTTTTATGCGGCGAGAAAACCGGAACTACATAGTGTCATAGCACCTCTTCCCATACAAAATCTTTCGAGGTAAACCATGGCCGGACCAGTGAGAACGTTTCTTTTTAAACTTGTATTGGAAAACGCAATCGAGGCTGAAGAGAAAGCGTACAATTTTTACGAACACCGCATAAGCCGAGTACAGGATGCGGAGGTGCAGGAACTTTTAAAGCGGCTCGCCTCAATAGAGCTGAAGCACAGACTGAAACTGGAAGAAGTCCAGCGCGAATCATCCCTCGGCCGGTTGGAAGTCTCACATCCCGAAACAGCAGCCCGATTGGAGAACATCAACCGTGACTGGCCCGAAATCGGTCCGGAAAGCACCGTCAGGGAGGTGTTGGAAGCGGCACTGAAGAAAGAACAAGATGCTTTTTCGTTTTACACCACACTCCAGCACAACGCCCCGGTACGTTCGGTCAAAGAGATTTTTGCGGCCCTGGCAAGCGAAGAGAAAAGCCATGTGGACTGGATTACCGGCCGGCTCGCCAAGGAAGCACCGGTAGAAAAAACAGAAAACGACGAGAACGGGAGATGAGCTCAAAAGTAAAATGCTTCGCCGATGTTTTTGAAAAAGACCGACCCTACACCGCTATGGACGGCGGTCTCAAACCGATCGAGACGAGGATGATTACAGGGACTGTTGATAAATGCGGTGACCTCGATGATCAGTTCCGGTATAAACGGCGGGGAAACATGAAAGAAAAATATCGTCGTCATAAGCTGGAACGGGCCGCGAAGCGGTACGAGTTTTTTCCCCCGATAAAGGTAATCAGGTATAAGAATGAATATTTCGTAGAAGACGGCAATCGTCGGGTTGCCACTGCGAAAGAGGCGGGGATCGACTATCTCGATGCGTATATCACTGATTATATCCACGATGATGATGAACAGGCGATGGACGGGGCCCTCGCCCGGAAAAGGTTCGAAGTGGATACCGGGATCAAAAACATCATCCTGACAAACGAGGCCGGGTTCAGACAGCTCTTACGGGAGCTCGAACAGTTCGAAGGAACAGCTCAAGAGTGGAAATCCCAGTGGTTCCTCTCCGGGTGCAAAGCTGTCGAGAGATCTTCCCTTCCCAAAAAATATCCGGACCTGCGGACCGAAGATATATATGTCCTCCTCTCGAGTTTCTACTTCGATTTTATGGGCGGATATCCTGAAAATATCAGTTTCGAAAGCTTGATATCGGGCTACATTTTCGCCCGGAACATCAAAAACCCCCGCCCGTTACGTTTTTTTTTCTTCCGCATTATCTTTTTTCTGCTCGGAGGAAGGTCGCTCCTGAAAAAATGAATTTTAAGGAACGGTATTAAAGGAAAATAAAAAACAGGAGAAGAAGGGTGGGAGCAGACTTGCACCGTAAGCGTGCTCTCGGGTATAAAGGTGGTGAAGGAGTTGTTTAATGGCCCACTGTTATGTTCCGGAAGCTGAAGAAATCCTGGATAAGGAGTTTCCCGTTCTGGATAAAGGATTTATCCGGCTCGTCGATTATTTAGGAAGCGATGCGCGGATCGTCCAATCAGCACGCGTCTCGTACGGAGAAGGGACAAAATCGTTTCGAGAAGACAGAGGTCTTATCAATTACCTCCTGCGTAACGACCACACCTCTCCCTTCGAGCAGGTGGTATTTACCTTCCATGTCAAAATGCCCATTTTTGTAGCACGCCAGTGGGTGCGGCACCGTACGGCAAGGCTCAATGAGATCTCCGGCAGATACAGTGTGCTGAAAGAGGAGTGCTACCTTCCCGCTGATGAGGACATCAGTCTCCAGAGTGAAACAAACAGGCAGGGACGCTGCGAAGAAGCCGTGTCTGAGGACTTGTGTAGAGAGGCAAAAGACCTGTTCGAAGAGGGCCAGAATCATGCATTTGCAGACTATCAAAAACTGATAGACACCGGCATTGCCAGAGAACTTGCCCGGATAAACCTCCCGCTCAGTACGTATACCGAAATGTACTGGCAAATCGATCTGCACAACCTTCTCCATTTTATCCGGCTGCGGATCCATCCGCATGCTCAGGTAGAAATTAGGAAATATGCAGAGGTCCTCTACGATATCGTCCGCAGAGTTTGCCCTCTCACCTGCGAAGCGTTCGAGGAGCATAAACAGAAGGGTGTTTCTCTTTCCCAACAGGAAAAAGAGGCGGTAAAGGCCCTCTATGCGGGCAGAGAACTGCCGCTTAAAGGAAAAGCGAAACAGCGGTTTTTAGAAAAGATGGGGCTGCCGCCGGAAAAGAGGTAAAGCGGCCCTATCGGGATCGGGGCCTCTATTCCCCCTATTCTTCTTCGATTTCTCGTCTTGTAATTGGATCGATAAAGGTGGTCTGCTGCTGCAGTGAATTGTACACACCGACGGCAGAGCGATGCAGCTGTTTAGTGGTTTCAACTGTTTTATCCACAACTTTTTTCATCTTTTCAGCTCCCCATGTCTTATGAAACTCCACAATTCCCACTGCAAGAGAGAGCTTGAACGTATCGATGAACTCGGAAGAAAACGTGATCGCTGCAGAGAGGCTGCTCCTCCGCTCTGTTCGGGGGAGAATACAGTAAAACTCATCATTTTCCCCCCGAAATCCTACACCGGAAAACGGAGATATTACTCGACGCAGTACAGCTCCCCCCTCCTCGAGCACATGATCTGCCGCTTCGCGTCCTTCGTTTAAGTTAAAATTTGTAAAATCGGAGATATCGATACCAATGCATGAGAACGGTGTTTTGGTAAGATGATACTCCTCGATCTGCTCCTTGAGGCGGGGAGTAAGCTGCTCTACTGTTAATAGCCCGGTTAGTCCGTCTATACGTCCTCTGCTTTTATCATCGTCTTTGTCAAGACCGAGCTGCGCCTGTTCTGACTCTTTGAGAAGAGTGTCCGTATCCATCAAGCTTACTGAATACAACGGGGACTGACTGTTCCCGTGTTCGCTGCGGTAAAGCGGAGTCTCCTCTACTTTGTTACAGTAGCTTTCGGGATCATTTATCAGATAATCGAGCACCGAGAGAATTGAGAGCGTATAGAGGAGAAGTGTGGCATTACTCTCTTTTGGGACCTTAGCGCTGGTGAATGTGACCGGTACATTGCGATTGAGC
>CAZQKT010000073.1:0-17668 GCA_964594055.1 uncultured Spirochaetales bacterium | reverse complement strand
GATCGATCAACCGTGCTTCGACGAACTGCTGTGCGCCTTCGCTGAAATTGCCTGCTGTAAAGCAAAACCCTCTGCCCGCCCGGACCTCTTTTAGCCGCCCGTAAAGGTCGCGCAACAGCAATTCTCCAACCTGCCCTGACGTGCGTATAAAGCGGAACAGAATGGTGTCCTCCCACCTGCTGGTACTGATCTCAGTGATGATATCGGCATATTCATTTTTGTTCATGGTGATGTCGATGATCTTAATTTTCGCTTTCGGGAAATAGGTTTCGACGATTTTCCGGCAGAGATTGGTAAACTCCGAGGGGGGAGAGATGAGGTATGTCTGCAGATTCTGGTTGGAATTGAGTTCGCCGTATTTTTTGAGCAGTTCGGGCACATCTTTATAGCCGGGTATACTGTTCTGGATATCGGTAAGTAGAGAGATCGCTTTGGCAAGCTCCTGCTGTTTAATGTAAGTAGCGGCAAGTCTGTACCGCATCTCTAAGGCGGTCTCTTTTTTGATCTTTTCATGCCGCAAGCCGATTTCAAAATCCATTACAGCTTGTTGATACTGTCTGTTGTTGAGGTGTATGGTTCCTGCAAAGAGTGCAGCTGTGGGTCCGATTTCCGGGTCGGTCCGCAGATGCGTGAAAATCTTGATCGCCTGTTCGCTCTGGCCTAATTCATTGTAGCACTGAGCAAGGGCGAAGAGAGATTCTTTATCATCCGGCTCGAGATCGAGGACCCGTTTCAGTATAGAAGCCGCCTCTTTGTATTTTTTTATTCGGTAGAGGCTGTGTCCTAAATACCGCTGGGTCTGAGGATCATCAGGCTGCCGGTTTTTTGCTGCCCGCAGGAGATTAACCGCCTTTTCGTAATTCTTCTTCAAGTATTCGAGGAAGCCGAGGTTATAGTTTACCTCGAACGATTCCTGGTTCAGGCTACGTGCGATAACGAGACTTTTATAGGCGAGATCGTAGTTTTTCATCTTCATTGCAGAGAGGGCGTGTTTGAGGGTAATATCGAACTCGTCGAGTTCGGGATTTGTTGCGCACAACTCAATCAGGACGGAATAGGTCTTCATCGCCTTATCAAAGTTATGTTCCTTGTAGTACAGGTCGGCAAGAGAGAGAAGCGCCTGGGCATCCTTAGGATTCTGGGCAAGACGACGGTTCGCCTCTTTTAAAATTGTGTTGCGGTCTTTTGCTTTGGGTTGTTTGTCCCCTCCCTTTTTTTTTGAACGAAAAATAATGAGAAAGATAAGGGCAAATACGCCGATAAGAATAACAATAAGGAGAATTGGGAGTAGACTTGACATAACTACATTATCATCGTTAGGGCCCTCTCATGTCAAGGAAATCGCAACAATTGACAAGCTTATTAATACTAGATAGAATTTTCTCCGAGGAGGCAAGGTGAGCAATTCCACAATCGGGATCAAAATGGCTAACGGTTCATTTTTTCCCATTATAGACGAAGAAAAAAAAGGGAAAAAGAGGCTGACACTCACCACTGTGCAGGATGATCAATCCAGCATGCAGATCGATCTCTATAGAGGTGCGGGGCCGGAACTCGAAAACGCCGCCTATTTAGGCAGCCTCATCATAGAGAATATCGAATCCGCTCAGCGCGGAGATCCGGAAATCGAACTCTTGCTCGGCATTGATAACGAAGGCAATCTAAACGCCGGCGCAAGCGATAAGGTCACCGGTGAGGGACAGAGTTTACATGTCGGTTTAGAAGCGCTTTCGGAAGACGGTATCTACGATGTTCCCGACTTCGAACTCGACGAGTCTTTCGGGCCTGATTTTGAAGAAGAAGCTGAGAAAGAAGCTGAGAAAGAGATTGATACGACGAGCATGGATGAGTTTTCCGAGGAGGAAGATTCGTACGGCGTTCCCTACGGAGAGACAGCGGTTGCAGAAGAAACAGCAGGGGGCCGGACCGGAAATCGCCGGATACACCCGCTCCTTCTCATTGGATTCATTATACTCGGCTTAGCGATCGTCGGTCTTATCGCGTTCCTTCTCTTTCTGTTCTTTCAGGGAGAACCGGTCCCTCCGTTAGAGGCGAGAAGGGGCGAGGCAGTTGTACAAACAGCAGACGATGGACCGGAAGAACCTGCAGCAGTTCCTGAAAGTGAGACAGGCACAGAGAAGCCGCCCGGAGAGGAAGTCGAGGAACCGGCCGCTGAGCCGGCCACTGCTAAAACGCCCGCAGAAGCCGCGGCTGAAAAAAAAACTGCTGAATCCGGCATAGCTCGAGAAGACGGCGTGTGGTATACCATCAAGTGGGGCGACACACTGTGGGACATTTCCCGTTCCTTTTACCGGACCCCCTGGTATTACGGCATGCTGGCCAGGGAAAACAATATCAAAGATCCTGACCGAATATATGCGGGAACAAGGATTTTCATTCCAGACAATACATGAGTTTTTCTCCAAAAATGTTCCGCCGTGTTTGTTTTGTTCTCGCCTTGCTGCTTCTTTTTTGCACGAGCAGCTGTACATCCTCCGATATTTGGGGCATTCCTAATGAGACCTTCCTTGCCAGAATAGAACACCACAACATCGAGTTTCTCCGTCACATCAATTATGATCAGGTGTCGCTGAAGCAGGTATTTCAGCTCGGCGATGGGGCCGGCTATTATATGTCTTTTGTCTATAAAGAATTGGGTCTCGATAATTTGGCTGCAGAAATGCTCGAACTCCAGTGGGAGCAAGGCCCGGGGCCGTGGAAACGGGAATCGGCACTGCTGCTTCTCTCGTCACTGATAGAGTCCAAACAGTACCGGAAAGCGGAAGAGTTTGCACAACGTGCCCGTGGTGCGTTCCCGCAGAATACTGTCATCTCCCGGCTCCATATCGATTCCATGTACTGGCAGGAGAAAACAGCTGAGGTGTTGGAAGCGATAGAAGAACTTGCAGGAATTTCCGAGGTCCCGCTCGATGAGCTGTTCCGGGAAGATCCTGAACTTCATCTTTACTATGCGGCCACCATGTGTGAGCTGGAACAGGAGGGATGGCAAAAGCAGTTCTTGTCTCTGTTTACCGAAGCACCGGCGTCCTTGTTTCATGTTCGGGGGCATGATTTCCTGTTCAACAAAGGGGTGCTTCGAAGCGGTTTTACTTCAATGGAGAAGCAGTTTATCGAGGGAAAGTACAATATGGCCAAAGGGTACTGGAGGGAAGCGTTCGACCTGTGGGAACCTCTGTTTATCTCAGCACCCGGGTTCATGATAACCGATACGATGATTAAAGAAACGGCCCGGCTTTTCTCAATTACAGGTGAACGAAAACGGGGCGCAGCCCTCCTTACCGGATTGGGAGAAAAGGACCTGCCTGTCAATCCCTATATTCTCAAAGTCTCATTGGGACGGCTCGAAAGTGGCGCCCGTAACTATCGTGATGCGGCGCACCTTTTCGAAGAGGCACTCGAACACAGCAGTTCGGGTAGAGAACGGGATATCGCCATCCGGCTCCACATGGAGGCGCTTTTTGATGATGATCCTCTCACTGCAGCAACGGAGATGGACTGGTACGTTACCCAGTGGGTTGACTCGTCCTCCTATCAAGATATTCTCGAGGAACTCTGTTCATTTCTGGTACGGGAGCAGGATTGGACCTTTCTCCTCAACGTGTATAATGATATCCGAAATGATGCGGACCCACGTACCGAGCTCAGGTACCGGTCCGCTATTGTTCATGCGGCAGAGGCGGGACTGTTACACGCATCCCCTGCCTTTATCGAAGAACTGCGCTCTTCTCCGGTAAAGGAAACGCTTTTTGATACATCTTCTCTCTATTATACGTTTCTTTTTTCACGGCTGCCCGAGGAACTGACTGAGCGGGGAGTTTTCCCCCCGTCGGCCGGAGGGCTGAACGGGGAGACGGACCCTCTTGATTCGAATCCTGCGGATTTACAAGAGACCCAGGGAGAGGCTGAGAGTTTTATATCGGGGTTCATGCGGTTCGGGCTCTATGAACAGGCATATAATCTTCTCCTTTTGCGGTTTGACGAAATTGGGCTTACTTTCGGCAGAAGATTAGCCGGAGAGCTTGCCGAGCAGGGATACGTGTATGAATCGGTTGTCATCATGAAACAGCTTTTCAAAGCCGATGGATACAACGCGGGCCCGGCCGACTATCATCTGCTCTACCCGCGGCCCTACTATTCCGAAGTTCGCCGTTTGTCGGTAAAGCAGTCTCTTTCCATATCCATTTTTTACGGGCTTATAAGAGAAGAAAGCCATTTCAAAGCATCGATTGTCTCCCGTGCCGGGGCCGTGGGGTTGGCCCAAATAATGCCTTCTACAGCCGAGCATGTGGCTATGCTTATGAGAAAACAGGAGTACGAACTGACCAATCCTTCGGACAACCTGGAGATGGGCGCTTTTTATTTTAACAGATTGATAGGCCGATTCGATGCTCCTTCCCGAGCTCTGTACGCGTATAATGCCGGCCCGACCCGGGTGCGCAGCTGGGAAGCCCGATTCGGGGAACTGCCCGGTCCTCTGTTTCTCGAAGCCATTCCGTTTAAAGAAACCCGTCATTACGGTCGTAAAGTGCTTGTTTCCGCGTTATATTATGGGTACCTTTACGAAGACAAACTGCCGGATGAGGTTTTATCCTCTTTTTTTAAAGACGGATAAATTAGGCATCTTACAGGAGGAGTACATGACGGTTTTGCAGGCCCTGCTGTTGGGCGCACTACAAGGAGTGACCGAGTTTTTGCCGGTCTCGAGTTCGGGACACCTGGTCCTCTCACGGGGAATATTGGGACTGGGAGAAATCCCCATCCTGTTTGATGTTCTCCTGCACGTTTCTACTTTAATTGTCGTACTGATCGTTTTTCGCCGGGCCATCCGGGACCTCCTGGTATCTTTGGGCCGTTTTTTGGGTCGAAAGCACACCGACGAGGACAGCGTAAATCTCAAACTCATACGTATCATCATCGTAGCGACGATTCCGACCGTACTCTTAGGACTCGGTATTTCATTTCTGGAGATGGAATCACATCCTAAGATCGTGGCTGTCCTGTTTATGGTCACCGGGGGGATACTGATCGGGTCCCATTTTATGCAGGGGAAAAAACAGTATGGAGAGATCGGGGTAAAGGAAGGGGTGATAGCAGGTATTGCCCAAGGGTTCGGGGTGTTCCCGGGCATATCCCGCTCCGGTATAACCATTTCCGCCGCTCTTTTTGCCGGTCTCGACCGGAAAAAAGCGGGCGAGTTTTCGTTTCTCATTGCCATTCCGGCTATCGTGGGGGCGTTTATCTTCGAGCTCAAGGACGCAGGGGAGCTGATGACGCAGGTCAATCCCGCACCCCTTGCGGCAGGAATTGTTTCTTCATTCGCAGTGGGGCTGATTTCTCTACTTCTGCTGCTGCGGCTGGTACGGGGAGGAAAGCTGTACCTTTTCAGCCTCTACCTGATTCCTCTGGGCATTATAAGCTTGATCTTCCTCCCTTAAATAATCCCTGTTTCTTCCGATAAAATAGATAAGAACGACTTTCCTTTAAGACTACCATTTTTTAAGGAAAGTCATATACACAGTTTTATAAGGCTGGAGAAGGTAGAAATTGAAAAAAATCACACTGTATGTAGCGTGGGGGCTTGCCGGTGCCGCTCTGCTGCTTTTAGGCTCTCTCATTCTATCACTTTTTTCATTTTCCTCTCCTTTTCTAGCGATACTTGCGTTTCCGGGGACGTTTCTCTACAACAGTTTTCTCCAGGCGGGGTTCTACGTCCCCCTCTATCTGCTCCTCAATGCGTGGATGCTCTCCCGGCCCCGCCTGCGGTATGACAGGCTCTTCGTTCTCATTGCTACCGTTGTCCCTTTTCTGACTGTCAGTATGGCCTTGAAACTGATGCTTACTACCGACCAATTCCCCATGGCCACCTTCTTTCAGTACTCTTTCGGTCGCGTCGGTTCGGGACTGCTCCTTCTTCTTTTTATCCCCTTAGAAGGTACGATCATTTTTTATCTGAAGAACCGGTTTTTTTCTTCCGTAGGTTCCGGGGTAGATGGCCCCGGTGGTGAACGGCATGAGTCACCCGAATACGGTGCAGGTCCCAAACCGGTCAAGCTCCTCACTCTTTCTACATTCCACGGTTCTGCCGGTGCATATGATCCTGAAATAATCGATGAAAGCGAGGAGCTGAGCGAGGCGGGGAGCCCGAATGGTGCTATCGAGCTCCCCCAACTGACCACCCTGTGGCGCGAACAGGAAGAGATGGGACCTGAGGCCGGGGAGCCTGCGTTCGAGGAGCCTGAGTCCGAGTCCGGTGAAGATGAAGACACTGATTGGCCCGAACCGGAAGCACCGTTCGACCCGACCGGTCAGGGGTACCTCGTACCGGTGGAAACCCTGCTAAAAGAGTACCCTGACGGTCAGTACTGGAAAATCGACAAAGATACGGAAGCAGCCGGAGAAGTACTGCGCAACACCCTCGAAGAGTTCAACATAAAAGCGGAAGTGACCGGAATACGGAAAGGCCCGGTCATTACCCTTTTCGAAATCCTCCCCGCCCCGGGGGTAAAACTTTCCAAGATCGTCAATTTGGCGGACAACATAGCCCTGCGACTGGCCGCCTCCTCGGTGCGTATCGTGGCCCCCATCCCTGGAAAACACGCCGTGGGGATCGAGGTGCCCAACCGGCGGCGGGCGATCGTCTCGTTTAAAGAGATGATCGGGCTCGAAGAGCTCGATGACGAAGAGCTCGAGATCCCGGTAATCTTAGGTAAAAACATCTCCGGCGATGCCCAGATCGTCGACCTGGTGCAGACCCCCCACCTGCTCATAGCCGGGGCGACCGGTTCGGGCAAATCGGTCTGTGTCAACTCGATGATCTGCACCATGCTCTATAAAAAGACACCGGATGAGGTCCGGATCCTCCTCATCGACCCGAAGATCGTCGAACTCAAAGTGTACAACGACATCCCCCACCTTCTTACCCCGGTCATCACCGACCCCAAACGGGCGTTCCAGGCCCTCCAGTACTGCATCTACGAGATGGAACGGCGGTATTCACTTCTCGATGCGATGGGAGTACGGGACATCCGCTCCTATAACGCCAAAATCCGGGAGAAGGACCTCAAGACCTCACCCCTTCCTTATATCGTTATTTTAGTCGACGAGTTTGCTGATCTCATGGCCACTTCGGGAAAGGAGCTCGAATCCACTCTAGCCCGGCTTGCCGCTATGTCCCGTGCCGTCGGTATCCATCTGGTTCTCGCCACCCAGCGCCCTTCGATCGATGTAATAACCGGGCTCATCAAAGCCAACATCCCCTCGCGGATCGCCTTTATGGTGGCGAGCAAGTTCGACTCCCGGATCATCATCGACAGCGTAGGTGCGGAGAAGCTCTTAGGGAAGGGGGACATGCTTTTCACGTCCGCCTGGGACCCGTTCCCAATCCGGATCCAGGGGGCCTTCCTCTCCGAAGAGGAGGTGAAAAACATCGCCGAACACGTCAAGACCTTAGGTGAGCCGGATTATATCGATGAGGCCATTATCTTTGACGATGATGAGGATGAAGGCCCGTACGATGGCGGCGTCAACGACCCGCTCATGGACAAAGCCCTCGATATCGTGGTAACGGCAGGCAAAGCGTCGGCTTCGTACCTGCAGCGGCGGCTCAAGATCGGGTATAACCGGGCCGCCCGGATTATCGAAGATATGGAAGCGAGGGGGATCGTCGGTCCCCAGAACGGCAGCAAACCCCGTGAACTGCTCCATATTCCCGAAACGCCGTCGGGCGAGTAGCCCGAGAAGCAGACATCCTGTATAAATGCTCTTTACTCAACAGCAGGCACGCACTGATTTTTTGTGAGATGCTGGAAGTTCTTTCAACCGGCAACATACTTTCTCAAATCGAAGGTCGACTTCGGATAACGGGATAACAGTTTCTTATCCATTGTAATCAGCCATGTACCGAGATATTCGGCGAGGTGGACAAACTCGCAGTCATAGGCCGAGCAGCCGCTTTCAGATGCGTGCCTGAGCACCTCCACCGGGTCCGGCTGGTATTCTCTGCCCTTCACTATACGACAAGCTTCATAGTAGAGATGATACGCTTCGCTCAGCGAAATAGTTTCTTTCGAGATTAAAACTGAAAGCACGTTTCTAAACTCGCTCCGCCACAGGACCGGCACGTGCCAGTCGCTGTCTTTCTGAATGAGGATATCGGCAGTTATAATTAATTTATTTTAATACAAAGAATTGTTATTATTACATCATTCTTTTTTTTACTTGACGGGTACTCGATAAGTTCGTGTGAACCGTATGTTTTTTATTTAATTGACGAGGCACTGCCCGTGGCCTATACTGAAGAAAGGAAGGTATGATATGAACCGCCTTATATTGGTTTTGATTATGTTTGCGATCGCAGCAGCAGGGTCTCTGGCGGCAGAGGAGCTGTTTGTCGAATATGTCGAGGGGTTTATTGACGTCAGAAGTGGGGGCAGCTGGCAGGAGCTCTACATCGGGGACAGTGTCTCGGAAACTGATACCGTGAAACTCGACGACAATTCTTTGGCCGAGTTTTCGGGACTATCTAAAACGTTTACTCTGACCAAGCCCGGGACGTATGAAATCCGCTCTCTTCTGACAGCTTCCCGTCGGAAGGAGCAGTCCGGGATGGGGACCCTGTTGTCCGGTAAGATGCAGAGCATGTTCGGTCCTGCCGGCGATCTCGGGCCGAGTACGGTCGGTGGAGTACGTGCTTCGGAGGCCGTGAGTGAGGAAAATGAGTTTATGTGGGTCGAAAGCGACGTACAGGAACTGATTATTTCCGGAAAAGAGCTCCTCGAACAGGAGGAGTACGGTGAAGCGCTCGAATTGTTTGAAGAGGCGTATGATTATGCCCTGGATTTAGAGGAGGAGTATGCCTCCCTCTTTTACCAGGCATACACTCAGGCCATCCTCGAGAGGCCCGGCGCGGCCATGGATGTGATAGCGGACATCGACCCTGCCCCGGAAGCCGAATACTACTACGACTTTTATCTGCTTAAAGGGAAACTTCTGATAGACTTTTTTGCATTCGAAGAAGCTGCTGAGTTTTTGACGACCTTTGATGAAATTTACGCAACACCGGAACAGAAACAGACCCTTTATCTGCTGACCGGTTACTCCTATCTCGAGGCGGAACTGTTGGACCGGGCGAAGGAGTACCTGCAGGGCGCGGTTGCCATCGATCCGGATTCCGATACCGGAAAAACAGCATCCGAGCTGTTCGAAGAGATCTCTACGTAACGGCTCTCGCCATCTTATCGAGAACCGCGATATCCTCATCCTCGAGCCTGAACTCGAGGCTTTCCAGGTTCGAATCGATGTGTTCCGGTGAAGAAGCTTTGGGGATGGGAATGACCCCCTCCTGGCAGAGGAGCCAGTTTAAAGCAATGTGATGGATGGGCCGGTTGTATGTGGCCGCAATCCGGGCGAGCTCTCTGCTCTTGTTCCGGTCTGCGAGCTCCTTCCGCTCCAGAGGGCGGTAGGCAATAACAGCCATCCCGTTCTCCCGGCAAAACGTTAGATACTCCGGAGTAACGACGGTCCTCTCTAAGATACTGTAGTGGACCTGGACAGCAGTAATAGGATGTTTTGATATCGAGACAGCTTTCTTGAGCTGTTCGAGGGTGAAGTTGCTCACCGCCAGATGCTTTGCCATCCCTGAATCGATCACATCATTTGCTCCCCCCATATACTCTTCCATAGGGACGGCCTCCCAGGGAAAGTGGACGTAGAAGAGGTCGAGAAAGTCGGTCCCGAGCCGGGAGAGCATCCCCTCCACCGCTTTGGGGACTGCCGTGCGCAGGGCGTGCCACTCCCACACCTTTGATGCGAGAAAAAACGCATCCCTCGGATACGGCTTAATCGCCTTCCCCACGATCTCTTCGGTGTGCCCGACCCCGTACAGTTCGGCGGTATCGATGTGGTCCTGACCTTTATCGAGGGAATATCTGATCGCGGCAATCTCACGCTCATCATGATCGTAATCGGCGAAGAGCTCACGATCGCTGAACCTCGCTCCCCCCATCCCCCAGGTGCCGATACCGATGGGGTTGACCGCCCTCCCCCGTATCTCTTTCTCGAACAGGTTCATCGGATAACCCGGGCACCGCCTCCGCCCATTACCCGTTCTACTTCCTTGACCGTAGCCATGGAAGTGTCCCCCGGTGTAGTCATGGCCAGAGCGCCGTGGGCCGCGCCGTAATCGACCGCAATCTGGGGATCGTCGGTGGTGATTAGTCCGTAAATGAGCCCGGAAGCAAAACTGTCGCCTCCGCCGACCCGGTCGTAGATCTCGAGGTTCTCCCGCATTTCGGCCTCGTAGATCTTTCCGTCGTGCCGGCAGATCGCGCCCCAATCATTGACCGTGGCGGTTTTCACGGTCCTGAGTGTGGTGGCGATTATCCCGAAATTGGGATACTCTTCGGTCACCCTGCGGACCATTTTTTTATATCCTTCGATATCCAGTTTTGAAAGCTTTTTATCCACCCCTTCGACCTCGAACCCGAGGCAGGCGGTAAAGTCCTCTTCGTTGCCGATCATCACATCCACATAACGGGCAAGCATTTTATTTACTTCCTGCGCTTTCTTCTGTCCGCCGATGGATTTCCACAGGCTTCCCCGGTAGTTGAGGTCATAAGAGATGATCGTCCCGTGCTTCTTTGCAGCTTTCATCGCCTCTTCAAGGACATCAGGAGTGGTCTCGGAGAGGGCCGCGTAGATCCCCCCGGTGTGAAACCAGCGGGAACCGTACTTGCCGAAGATCTCTTCCCAATCGATATCACCCTTTTTGAGCTGACTGGCGGCCGTGTTCCCTCGGTCTACCGTCCCTAAAGCACCCCGAATCCCGAACCCCCGTTCGGTAAAATTAATGCCGTTTCTCACCGTTCGTCCAAGCCCGTCGTAGGGAAACCACTTGATAAACCGGGTATCGACCCCGCCCTGCATGATAAAATCCTCTACCAGGCGTCCGATTTCATTGTCGGCAAATCCGGTAACGACGGCAGTACGGAGCCCGAAACATTTCCGCAGGGCCCTCGTCACATTGTATTCACCGCCGCCTTCCCACGCTTTGAACTCTCGGGCCGTTCGCACCCTGCCTTCACCAGGGTCGAGCCGGAGCATTATCTCCCCTAACGAAATACAATCGTATGCACATTCCGAAGTTGATTTTATATGTAGTACCGACATGTTTTACCTCCTGATATTCCTACGATGATACAGCCCCAACCTACCACATCCGGTCATTTTTCGAAAGTGGTACGTGCCGGGTGAGGGAATGTGACGATGCATTTCGTTCCCGACTCGGCTTCAAATGAAAAGTTCCCGTGGAGCTGATTGGAGAGGAGCCGCACCAACGAGAGCCCCATCGAGTCGGCCGATTCCGGGTCGAGTCCGGGCGGCACCCCGCAGCCGTTGTCCTCCACGACAAGAGTATACTGGTTGTTATGGTGAGATAGCTCAACGGTGATCTCACCCTCCGGATTATTTTTTAATCCGTGGATAAGCGAATTGCTTACCAACTCGTTTGCGATCAATCCGATCGGCATGGCGGTGTCGAGTGGAATATAAATTCCAGAAGCTGAAACGAAGTGCCGGACTACCCGTGCGTTTTCTTCATCGTGATGTGTTACCACCAGCTGTGATACGAGTTCGCTTAAATACTCTTCCATATCGATGGTGGAAAGGTCCTCCTTCTGGTAGAGTTGTTCATGGATCAAAGCCATAGTATTGATACGGTTTTGGCTGGGGAGAAGCACACGCTCGATAAGCTCACCTTCGTTTTGGGTAGATTGCAGGTACAGCAAGCTGTTTATGATCTGGAGGTTGTTTTTGACCCGGTGGTGGATTTCTTTTAATAAGATTTTTTTCTCTTTTAGTGATTTTTCCTGTTCTTTGAGGGCCAGGCCAAGAGAACTGTTGAGGGTCCTCATCTCTTCTCTACCCCGAATGAGCTGTATATTGGCCCGTTTCAGTGCTTTATCACTGTCGAGAAACTTACGAAATGCAGAGACCATCGACAACAGCACAAAAATGCTCAGACCGACAGGGAACCGCTGGTAGTCGGTATTCTTAAAAAAATCGATATGATGCCCGGTATAAACATGAATAATGTCCTCCGCGGCGAAATAGGTCCCTGCAAGGGCGCCGATAAAAATGACTAACGTATACCGGAAGCTTTTGTTTTTAATGATATCGAGGATGAGAATAAAGATGCTGTAGAAGAAGATGATTCCCAAACCCAGATCACGGAGATGATAGAATATTCCTTCCCGGCCCCGGCGGAGTGTCGGAACATCGATATGCCAGTTCGTAAGCCGGGTGTTTTTCACAGATATAAACAGATCCGGCTCCGCATAAGCGATAACGGTGATTAAGAGCGCAAATGCAAACCCTATATAGGTGATGGACCGAGTGAATTTCTCTACGGGTGGTCCCGGTGAGAGATGATGATAGAGAAAAAAAGGTAACGCAAAGATGAAATATGCACCTAAGACCTGTTCGAGACGGTGAAACTGCACCCCTGTGGCACTGTTTTCTCTGATAGCGCCATAAATGATAAAAAAGAACTCACTGGTGGTAAAAAGGGCGGCTAAAAGTGAGAGGAGGAGCATGGCGAGATGTACGTTCTCCCGAGAGCTGATGTAGAGGTAGAGAAACATCCCCATCCCGGTAAAGAGAATCCCGGCGCACACTGCCGGGACCAGTTGGAGAATCGATATTTCCCGAAGAAATTCTGCCATAACTCACTCATCTACATAACGTTCAGTATGGTGTGCTAAAAAGGAACTGCTGTCAACTGTTTTGCTCGACCTGTCTCTACAGTGAAAAACACTTTCCGACAGGGCCGTATACTAGTATATTTATTATATGAAAACTAATATATATGCAAAATTAAAAATAGAGATTGTTCTGATATTAGGAGCGGCCCTGCTGCTACCGGTCATGCTTTCGGCACAGGCTGATAAGGAGGATGATGTATATATGGAACTAATGGGAATGAACGTCTACGAGGAGGATGCCGATCTCTCTTATCCGATCGAACTGCCCGACGAAGAATGGAACGAAAGGTTGACCGAAGACCAGTGTTTTATCTTACGGGAGAAGGGGACCGAGCGGGCCTTCACCGGCAAACTCTACGATGAAAAACGGAAAGGGACTTACTACTCCGCAGCCACCGGACAACCCCTTTTTACATCGGATACGAAGTTCGAATCCGGGACCGGCTGGCCGAGCTTTTTCCAGCCCGTGACACCGGATGCTGTGAGGCTCATCCTCGATAAGAGCTACGGCATGAACCGGATCGAAGTGGTCGACTCTTCGAGCGGCTCGCACTTAGGACATGTATTTCGGGACGGACCGGAGCCGACCGGTCTGCGGTTCTGCCTCAACTCCGCCTCGCTCATCTTTGTTGCGGAAGGGGAGGAGCCGCCCGAACTGGTCAAGGAGTATCAGAAGAAGTACGGCGGGTGAGTGTTATCAAGATCATATCCCTGTCTTTGTTTCAATGAGCGGGTCGGTGTGCGATACTTTATTGCCGGTTTAGTAGAAGAATCCATTGCTGCCAGCCCCAATTGAAGGGCTTGATGTACAATCGTTTTAAAAGGGACCTTTTCTTCTGCAGCTTTCCGTTTTAATGTCTGAAGAAGCCGGTCATCGAGAGTCAATGTCGTTCTCATACTTTCACTATACATAATGATAAAAAAAGCATCTTGATGCTTTAAAATAATTTTCTCATGCCCCGGCTAAAGCAGCTTCAGTCGTAACCCTTTGAATCGCTTGAATCCGGTGTCGGCGGTGACAAATTGAGCATCATAGCGGATGGCCAGGGCGGCAAGGAGAGCATCCGGTACTTCATTTCCGGCCATACGGTGGACTAAACAGATGTGCTTGAAGATCCCGAAGGTCATCTCGTCAATATCGCCGATTTTTGCATTCGGGTGGGACTCCATGTAGTCTATGAACTCCCATGCTTCTCCCTGGCCGGAGGGGTGTACAAAGATTTTAGGATTTGTAACCAATCTCAGAAACGACGCGGCAACATGAGGCGTGAATAGAAAACCTTCACCCGAGGCTGATCCTGATTCTATCTCTTCTCGTGCTTTGGCATAGAGGGGACTGTCCTTCCTGAAAGCGTATACCCAGAGATTGACGTCCCAAAAGATCATCGGTAATGCTCACCACCATCACCACCACGATGAAGGCCTTCCCAGGTGACTCCCGGCTTCAGGCCCCCTTCGGCACCGGATACGGGAAGCTCCCGGGACCTCCTCCCCTTCTCGAGCCTGAGTCTCAATCCCTCTACGAGTAGCCCGGTGAGGGTTGTATTCTCCCGGACCGCTCTCATTTTTGCCTCGGTAATGATGTTATCCGGAAAATTTAACGTTGTCCTCATGCAGATATATTACTTTTTATGCAGATATATGTCAATAATGATTTTTTTGGCCGAAGATGATAAATACCGCAAATATTGCCTTTGCGGTGAATACATGCTATATTTACCGCAGAATAGGCGGTGAATATGGAGTATATATACCAAAGGCCGGATTGGCCGAACTTCATGTGGGATTATGGTACTCTATCCGGCCTACTGGCTGAGGTGCGGTATCATCAGGGGCTCCTGCTCGGACGCATGCAGGCGATAGGTTTCGATCTTCGTTCCGAGGCGGTCCTGACGACTGTGACAACCGATGTCATAACGAGCTCTGCAATCGAAGGGGAATCACTGGATCCGGTGCACGTGCGCTCATCCGTCGCCCGCCGGCTCGGTATGGATACGGGTGGGAAGATCGTTGTGGGGCAGGATGTGGAAGGCGCTGTCGAAATGATGATCGAAGCAACCGGATGTTATCGAGAGCCTCTTACGGCAGAACGGCTTTATTCCTGGCACGCGGCCCTTTTCCCCACCGGACGCAGCGCCATACGCAAGATAACCGTGGGAGCATGGCGAACCGACGAGCGAGGACCGATGCAGGTAATCTCGGGCCCCATGGGCCGGGAGAAGGTGCACTTCGAAGCGCCGCCGGCAAGTCGTGTCGATGGAGAAATGCGTCGATTTCTGAATTGGTGTAACCGCGAAGAGGATATCGACCCGATACTCAAGGCCGGAATTGCCCACTTTTGGTTTGTGACCATCCACCCCTTCGATGACGGAAACGGAAGAATTGCCCGAGCCGTTGCGGATATGTTCCTTGCCCGGGCCGACGGAAGCGAAGACCGTTTCTACAGCATGTCCGCACAGATAGAGTCCGAACGTGGTGACTATTACCGCGAGCTCGAAGAGCAGCAGCGGGGAGACGTGGATCTGACCCCCTGGCTGCAGTGGTTTATCGGATGCCTCGAGAGGTCTTTCCACCGTGCTGAGGCGAGCCTCGAGAAGGTCCTGAACAAAGCCCGGATCAGGCGTGCGATGAGCAGATGGCCGGCAAATGAACGCCAGAAGAAGATTGTGGAACGAATGATGGATGATTTTGAGGGACACATGCACACCTCGAAATACGCCCGTATAGCAAAGTGTTCCACCGATACCGCCCTCAGGGATATTCGCGAGCTCACCGAACAGGGTATACTCATCCGCAATCCCGGCGGCGGCCGGAGCACCAGTTATCGTGTTCGGGGAACCAATGAAGATTGATTACAGATATCGTCATCTTCTCCAGAGACCTGATTGAAAAGGCCTACGCTTTCAATGTTTTTTGGTATTGTTATTAGAATGTATCTCGGTAAGAAAGAGCATAACCCTCCTCATTTTCATGCATATTATCAGGATTTTAAAGGTATTTTCGATATTAACACTTGTGAAATGACAGAAGGAAATCTTCCTAAAAGACAAATTAAACTTATAGAAGCGTGGGCTGAATTGTATGTATTTAGGTGTGAAAGATGTAGAACCTCTACCTGATTATAAATTGCTTCTTACATTTGAGAACAATGAAAAACGTATATTTGATGTCACCCCATATTTAGATCATGGCATTTTTTCTGAACTAAAAACTGTCTCAAAATTTAATTCCGTAGAAGTAAAATTCGATTCTATTGAATGGTCTAATGGCGCTGATTTGGATCCGGAAATACTCTATTCTGAAAGCACCAAAGACACATCACAATTCATTGCATAATATGTGAACAGTATAACAGAAATCCTTGACTGCTCACAGATTTTTTCCCATCAGCTTCGAAATTCAATTTATAGTTGAAGAATATCTGACCCTCGACACATGTTTTTCAATTGGAGAGAAGCAGAAAAACAAAGAAAACTCCTACAAAAATCAGGGCAAAAACCTCTTGAAATTCGATATATACGTTATAAACGAATATATTGTTGATAAAAAATGCGTTTTGAGTTAAAATTCATCCTATGATTGAAGCCTTAACTCAATATAATCCCTGGTGGAGTGGTGACGTTACGCTTGAAGGTATCATTCCCCGTGAAAAGTATCTCCAAAAACTCATCAATTACCTTCAAAATGAACAAATTATTTTCCTGATTGGATTACGACGAGTGGGAAAAACCACTCTGATGAAACTCGTTATAAATGAATTAATAAAAAAAAGGGGAATTCACCCACGTCATATCCTCTATGCAAGCCTCGATGATTATGTTTTAAAAGATAAAACAATTTTTGATATTCTCGAGGAGTACAGAAAACTCCATCGCCTTTCGGTTGATGACAAAGTGTACCTTTTTTTAGATGAAATCATTTATCAAAATGAATACCATCAGCAGCTGAAAACCTTATTTGACAGGCAAAACACAAAAATTTTTGCTTCGTCCTCCTCAAGTATTAAATTGAGAGACAAAAAAGCATTTCTTACGGGAAGATCATATTCTATTGAAATTAATCCCCTTGATTTTGATGAATTCCTCTACTTCAAAAACATAAAAATACCTCTGAAAGACATAAAATTGACCGAGCCCTATTTTCATGATTTTTTGCAATCAGGCGGTATTCCATATTATGTATTAAAGGAAGAAAGAGAGTTTCTCCTTGGGTTAGTTGACGATATTATTTATAAAGACATTATTTCAGAACATGGGATCAAGAACCCGCAAATTATAAAAGATTATTTCCTCCTTCTTATGGAACGGAGTGGAAAACAATTAAGTATAAACAAAATTGCCAATATTTTAAAAATATCCGTAGACTCTTCAAAAAAATATCTATCTTATTTTAATGATACATTTCTCATCCATCTCCTTTCCCGATACGGAACAACAAATGAAAAATTATTAGCACCAAAAAAAATATTCTGCAGCGATCTTGGAATCAAATATAGTTTCACGGGATTGAGAGATTTAGGAAGCTATTTTGAAAATTATATTTATTTAAAATTACGTCATAAAGATCTTTACTATATGTATGAAAACGGAATCGAAATAGATTTTTACATAAGGGATTTAGACACACTAGTTGAAGCGAAATACAATCAAGAAATGAATGAAAAACAGGCTGCATTGTTTAGTAGTTTTCAAGCAAAAGAGAAGATACTGATTGATTCCGTCTATACGTTGAAAAAATTAGATATATTCGATTGATGTAATTCCGGTGGGGTCGGATAGCAGGTCGTTCCGGGAGACATCCGAAACCCTCTCTGCCACCATAGACAACCTGCATTGAAGAACGGAAGATTGAAAGAGCCGCAAAGAAGAAAAAATAATCCGATAACGGAG
>CAZQKT010000072.1:0-18009 GCA_964594055.1 uncultured Spirochaetales bacterium | reverse complement strand
TTTGCTCTTTGCGGACCAATTTCTTCTCTTCTATCTGCTTTTCGTGCGCTCTATCCCGTTCCAATTTTGAGGCTATCGTCTCGCGGCGGACCCTGCTTCTCGAAATCATGATGATAAACGCGATAATAAAAAAGATATAGGGAAGATTGAAAAACACCACACGGACCAACGAGATGCCGGCTATGATATAGATGTCCCCGCGGACAATGCCGAATATCTCCAGCGTTGTGTACATTACCTTGCCGAACCACAGTATCGTCCCCATAACGATAAACATCCAGGCGGTGTCCCGGGTATTCGACCAGAGGAGAATGGCCAAAAACGCCGACAGGGCGCCCAGCGATAATCTGCTCAGGATTTCTACCATTTGTCCGAAATCGATCATTCTACCTCCTCTCCAAAACAGACCGTTTTATGAGCTTCCAATCGCCTTCAGTATAGTGACCAGGGAGAATCGAGACACCGCCCGGCGACGGGGAAATTAGGACCCCGGCTGCGAGAGCTTCTCGAAACAGTGTTTTATACTCCTCGCTTCCGCACCGGGCAGCTAAATACGGCCCTTTCTGTCTGAAATATACACTATCACATCGGGGCCAATTATGCGAATCCATTGTTTCCCTGCAGGCGGCGCCGGTGAATATGCTTCTCACAAGAGAGGCCGGCAGTACCGGTGAGACCGGGTCTGAGGGAGAAAGCCGTGCCTCGAACTCGTTTCTGCAGCAGACGATTACAGGCCCGAGGTCACCTGGAAACGGTATAACCGGAAACAAAACCGGCACATTTTCAGTCTCTTCTTCTAAAAAAGGGCGCCAGAGAGAAGCCCGGCGGGGGCCGGCGTCGATGTCTTCATCCACCGTTGCAGCGGGGTCTGATAGAGAGAGCTCGGCGACCCCTAATGCAGCAGCCGCGGCCGCTACTGCTTTCTCAGCCGACCGGTATACGCGAAACGCCGGATGATCGGGGAACAGAGGACGAAGGGCTTTTTCAAGCCGTTTCGAGTAGATCGAGGGATAATTGGCCAAAAGTCCTTTGGCGGGGGTGTTTTTCAACTCGCCTGCAACGCCGCGGGGCCGGTGGCCGAACAGGGCCCTTCCGTTGTTTTGAAACATGTCGATGTACCGTCTGCCCTGGTAATCGTAGAGATAATAGTCTCGGGCCCGTTTTATGGGGGGAATGAGAGAAAACAGCTCGTAGTCAGGTTCCGGAAACACAGGCTACTCCGCAATTATTTCGAGATTACTATATTTTGGGATAAATCTGTGCACCACCCCGGTTTCAAACCGGACCATAACTGCCGTCTGCGTGCCGTTGTGCCACCGCTTGCACACCACCCCGCTCCCGTAATCATCATGATAGACCCGAGTTCCTGGCTTAAACCCGTTGTCCTGTTCATCGGGTGCGGAAAGGTCGAGAGAGAGCAGCTCCTTCGGGATCTCTTCTAAAAACCTCGAAGGAGAAAAATGCATCCGCTTACCCCATAACCGCCGGGACCTGCAAGATGTCAGATAGAGCTCTTCCTTTGCACGGGTGAGACTGACGTAGAAAATCCTCCGCTCCTCTTCGAGGTCCTCTTCTAATTCATTGCGGAAACCGGGAAACAGGCCCTCTTCCAGTCCGGTGATAATGACCCGGTCAAACTCCAGTCCTTTGGTGTTATGCATGGTGATGAGGGTGACACCCGACGGCCCCTCTTCCTCCCGAGCGGCGATCCGGGACCGGTCGAGCTCGACAGCCTCGAGAAACTCTATCAACCCTTCCCTTCCGTTCGGATACTCGGCCGCTGCATTGACCAGCTCTTCTACGTTCATCGCTTTCTGGGTGTGGCTGATTTTGTCCTGTTCGAGATGATACTCTAAAATCCCGCTTTCCCGCACCGCCCCTTCTACAAACTCGGCGAGTGAGCGCTCTTCGAGCTCGGCGGATACTGTTTCCATAACGTGTAGAAACTCTTTCACTCCCCGGGCCGCCTTAACGGACAAATCGGAGAGGGCCTTTCTGCAGCTTTCGAGCAAATCCCCCCGTGCTTCGGGTGCGTATGCAATAATTTTTCTGAGACTGGCTGCTCCAATGCCCCGTGTCGGTTTGTTTACCACCCTGCGGAAAGCAACCTCATCGTTCGGATTTAATATAAGCGTTACCAGAGCAAGGGCGTCTTTTACCTCCTCCCTGCTGTAAAAAGAGAGCGAACCAACAAGTCGGTAGGGAATGTTGTGCCTACTGAAATAGATTTCAAACGACCTGGATTGCGCATTCGTCCGGTAGAGAATCGCCGTAGATTCTGCCGGCCCCGTGCGGACGAGCTCTGCGCAGTACGCGACTTCCTGTTCTTCGTTTTCGAAAAAGCGGACAACCGCTTTCTCTCCCCCCTTTTTCCGGGTCCAGAGTCTCTTTCCCAATCTCCCTCGGTTATGTTCTACCACCGAGGAGGCGACATCCAATATCGGTTCGGTGGAGCGGTAATTCTCCTCGAGCCTGATGACAGTTGTATCCGGGAAAATGTCGGGAAATTGAATGATATTCTGCACTTCGGCGCCCCGAAATCGATAGATGGATTGATCATCATCCCCGACCACGCAGAGATAGGTGCCTCCGCCCGCAAGCCGTTTTAACAGTTCGAACTGGGCGACATTGGAATCCTGATACTCATCGACTAATACCGTCCGAAAACGCTGATGGAGCCTGCTCAAGATCTCGGGATTGTTGTCCAGCAGTTCTATACACCGGGCGATGAGATCACCAAAATCGGCGTTGCCGAGTTCGCGGAGCTTTTGGTTGTAGGCTGCATATATCGAGGGGAATTCCGGGTCTGCAGTGATGGGGAGCAGATTGTCTTCGGGAGTAAGGGCGTAATCTTTTGCCAGACTGATCATCTTCGCATACGGTTTGAGCTCGTTTCGTTTTTTCTTTTCGTAGATGGTACGCAGGAGGGTTATCATGTCCTCATCATCGTAAATCGTAAAAGACCGTTTCATCCCGATCGCGGCACCGTTTCTCCTCAAAAGCCACGCTCCGAAGGAGTGAAATGTGCGGACCAGCACACCCGAAGCGTACGGGACCATACCGGTGACCCGGTTGTGCATTTCTGCGGCTGCCTTGTTCGTGAAGGTCACGGCGAGGATCGATGCGGGGTTGTACTGTTTTTGTTCGATCAAATAGGCAATTTTTGTCGTTATCACCCGGGTCTTCCCCGACCCCGCACCGGCGAGGATGAGAAGCGGCCCCCCTTCATGTTCAACCGCCTCCAGTTGGGCTTTATTGAGCTGGTTCATATATGCGGGGAGATTACCGTTCATACGCTTGTATCTTAATGAGAACCCGGCTCCGCGTAAACAGGGTATGCCTCGAAGTCGATGCCGTTACGCTTCGTCAGGGAACAACGGAGCACATCCCCGGGAGCGGCCCGCGGCGCGCGGACGACAACCATACTGTCCACCTCGGGCGCCTGAAAATAAGCCCTTCCTAATACCAATGCTTCCCCCTCTATCCGCTCTTCAATCAAAACATCGAGTTCCCTTCCCACAAACCGGTCTAACTGTTCGCTCATAATGTCCAATTGCCGTGCTTCAATCTGCTTTTTCCGTCTCTCACCCTGAGGGGCGACGAACAGGTGTTTTATTTTCCCCTCCATGGCATAAGCAGCTGTCCCCTCTTCTCTCGAATACGAGAACACACCGAGCCATTCGAAACGGGCGCGCTCCTGGAACCTCACGAGTTCTGCAAAATCCGCCCCGCTTTCGCCGGGAAACCCGGTCAGGAAGGTGGACCGGACGGCGGCATCGGGCAGAGCAGTGCGAATCCGATGTATGAGGGAAAGATACTGTTCCATAGAGCCCCCCCGGTTCATCCGTGTTAATATTTTTTTTGAGGCATGCTGAAAAGGAAGGTCGAAATACGGGAGGACCCTCGGATCTTCCAGACAGAGCTCGGGCAAACGGGGAGGAAAATTGTCCGGATGAATGTAGAGAAGCCGCACCCAAAACTTCCCCTCTATCTCGGAGAGCTTTTCGAGAAGCTTTATAAGTTCGGAACGTCCGCGGTCGCGACCGAATGAACCGAGGTCCTGGGCGATAAGGTTAAACTCGAAGACCCCCTGTTCGAGCATTCCCGTTATCTCATCGATTATATCTTCTATAGTCCTGCTTACGAGCCCCCCCCTGATAATGGGAATGGCACAGTAGGTGCATCTGTTGTCGCACCCTTCAGCGATTTTCACATAGACGGAGTTCGGGGCGGAAAAAAACGAGTTTCTGCGTAACCGGGTAAACTCCTGCGGAGGGAAAAACGTGACCGGGCCGCCCTCCGAGATTGCTGCAACGGTCTCAGGTATTCGGTGGGGTGCTCCGTTACCGGCAGCACCGTCGAGTTCCGGCAGTTTTCGCAGCAGCTCATCTTTGTACCGCTCAGAGAGGCATCCGGCCATTACGATCCGGCTCTGCGGACAGCGGTTTCTCAGTTGAATGACGGTCTCGATCGATTCTTTTTTTGCCGGCCCGATAAACCCGCATGAGTTTATGATAATAAGATCAGCTTCTTCCGGCCCCTCCGTTCTGCTGTAACCGGCATCACGCAGCGCACGGTCCATTATCTCAGCGTCAACTTGGTTCTTTGCGCAGCCTAAGTTTTCTATATAAAAGGAGTTAATAGACCGGGATAACCTGGAGTTGATATTGGCCCGATGCTTCATCCTGGTTCCACATGATTAATTTTGTGACCACCTCGCCCGGTCTTCCTAAGGTAACATCTTCTCCGGCTATATCTGTTTTTACCGAACCGGCATTAGAGAGCCACAATCGGACGCGCCTACTTGCCTCGAGACGAAAGGTTTCTCCCTTATGAAAGTACCGCTCTTCCCGCACCCTGTCATCGGAAACGTACCGGAGAAGACAATAACCGCGGAAAACCATATTGAGGGTGAATGGTTCCGGTTGGGAAGCTTCCTCGACAACCACGAGCGCCTGCCTGCGTGTATTGACATCGGTCGAGCCTAAAGAAGCGGCGGCCATCTGCGTATCACCTTCTGCAGACGGTCCCTCCTGTTCTCCGCTTTCAGGACCTAATCTGTCTGTAGGGGGCCGCTCTTCATCCCCCCCGGTTGCACGGGCCACGGAAACTTGGGTGAACTTATCAAAGCGCAGCACCGCGCTTCGCTGTTCCTCTTCATTTTCCAAATCGCGTAAGTAGACTAAGATATCTTCTTTTCCGTCGCCGTTTAAATCCAATCGCTTCTCTTCTCCGAGCTTTAATGTGGTCTCTTCAATAGAGGTTTTCAACGTCAATTCATCATCAACTTTAAGCAGCCGGACCGGAGCTTCATCGCCATTAAACGTAATCATGACGGAATCCCCTTCGAGAAAACGGCGCTCGAGAATTTCATCATTCATCTCGTACATGGTGCCTTCGGTCCCTATCGTCTCGCTCGTCTGTTCTCCTGCTGCAGCCACATCCTTTCCCCCGCCTAAGGAGAGCAGGTTTGGTAAGAAAATAATTCCTGCAGTGATCAATCCGCCGACAATAATTACAGCAACGATGATAAGCCCCAGCGGACCCCGCGATTTTTTTTCGATCAATTCTTCCATGGGGACCGGTTGTTCCTGAATTTTGAAGTTTTTATACAGACCGATTATCTCGTCGGACTTGAGTCCGAGATACTCCGAATAGGTGCGCAGAAACCCGATGAGATACGGTTCGCCGGGGAACACATCGAAATCTTCTACTTCCAGAGCTTCTATATACCGTTTCGCAATATTGGTTTCTCTCGCTATTTGCTCGATCGAGTAGCCCAGCTCTTCCCGTTTTGTTTTTAGTTTTTCACCGATTGATTCCATCTAAAAATCCGGTTCAAAAAGAAAATTTTCAAATACGTTTGCCGAAGACGGCGAATCATATTCGAATCTGGCTTCAGGAATATTCTGATTTATCATAATGCCCTTAAAATCAAATTGAATTTCTTCATAATCAACAGTAACACCAATTATTCGGCGAATCAAGCCGTTCTCACCGATTGATAATTCGAGCTGTCTGAACCCTTCGTCCGTTGAGCGCCAGGTAAGGTTCAATTTTACGACCATCTCGTCATTGCCTTCATCGAGCGGAACGGGATCGGGGTCGACTGCGTAAGCGACGCTGTAGTTGTTTTTCAGCATCTGAAGCCCTTCTTCACTTGCCATGCTCATCATCGAAGCGCTGCTCCCCTTCTTGAGCGGTTGATGCATGATTACACTGTGACGGGGGATATAGATTGTAAGCGCCTTACCGTCGATAGCAAGCACCTGCTCTTCCGGCTGGGTAAAATCGATACGGAGGAGGTTCGGCTGTTTGTAATAAATGGTGCCCTCCATCACCTCGTCTTCCTGTGTGATGATAAGTTCCGCCTGATAATCCTCGATCTGTCCATACTGGACGGAAATGGTGTCGAAATAGTCTGAAGCAGTAAGCATTTCTTCCTGGGCCGTAAGCGGAAAAGATACAGATATAATCAGAAAAACGATTAGATGGAGATATCGGGCTATATTCAAAGTTTCACTTTTCAGTTTCTGTTGAGATACTCTTATCATACTTATACCACTCGCTTTGTCAAGTAAACCGGAAACGGGACTTACCTCTCTTCTACATAAGAGAGGAGGAGGTAGCGAAGATGATCGTTTTCAAGAGAGAGAAACTCGTTGCAGTGCGGGCAGTAAAAACGTTTATCTTTGACCCATTTGGAGGCACAATCAATGCAGTAGACCCGTCCACAGGCAGAACATTCTCCTGCGGGGGCCCCGCCCGGCGGCTCTCCATACAGCCTCACCTGCGGCTGGGGACCGATCGCACGTTCAACAACCCATTTCCGCCCGCATTCGGCGCAGACGACGGTCACCTCCAATTTGTCCATCACTTTTTTGTAGAGCTGCTCTTCCTTCGAGCCGGACGGCCGCTGCGGGATTTGTTCGAGAAGCTCTTTCGCCTTCTCATACTCCGCTTTCGCATAATGGAAATCGGATAGATTTATCCTTCCCTCCCTGTGATCGGGATCACGCCGCAGACATTCGATATACGCCAATCTCGCCCGCTCGGCCTCACCCTTTATGCGGGCAATATTGCCGATGAGGTTATACACCCCGGCTGCACCCGCTCTGTCCTCTCTTGCGTCTAATAGTTCCGCCGCCTTCGTTATACGTTCTTCCGCCCGGTTAATCAGGTTCAGTTCGATATTCGCCGCACCACAGTTTTCGAGGAATACCGGGTTTTCAGGCTCCAGCTCCAGCGCTTTTTCATAATAAGCCACCGCATCTTCGTACAAACCCTCTTCCGAGAGGAGATTACCGAAAAGATTATATGCCGTTGCATATCCTTCCTGGTCCTTTAATAGCAAAAAAGCTTCTTCTTTTTTACCGGCCCGGTAGAGCGCATGTGCATAATTGAGGAGGATGTCCTGTTCTTCACAACGTGCATCTACCGCTTTTTTAAAGAACTCCACAGCTTTCTGCGGATCGCCTTCATCGAGATAACAGAGTCCGGCCAAGTTTGCCACCCACGGATCATCCGGCGAGAACTCAAGTGCTTTTTTTAGAGGATTATCTGCCGGCATATTCTCCCCCGGACCGTTTTCGACCAACTTTTCTCCCATCAGGTAGCGGTTTTCGGCCAGACGAAACCAGTATAACCCGAAATTCGGCTCCAACTCGATGGCCTTCCTAACGTAGTGGTCTGCCTTCCGCCGTTCCCCTCTACGGGCGAAAAGCACACCAAGGAGGAAGAAAACGGCACTATCGCTGTAAGCTGTTTCACAAAGTTCGAGAAACAGCTCTTCCGCTCGCTCGAAGGCCCCCTCATGAAACAGCATTTTCCCATGCAGTGCTTTTCCTTCGAGATTGGTATTATCGAGCTCCTCTATTTTGGGAATCAGCCCGGCAAGATCGTCATACGCCTCTTCTCTGAACAGAAGCCTGGCTGCAGTAAGGTAACAGGTAAAAGCCTCCTCCCTCCGGTCGAGCCGTTCGAGGGTACGTGCAATATTGACTGAAAAGAGAGGCATATCCGGGTCAAGGGCAACCGCGTTTTTATACGCTTCGTACGCTTTGTCCCAATTACCCAGCCCATATTCGGCATTGCCCAAAATATTCCAGAGAACTGAACTCTCTCCTATCCGTTCCCGGTTTTTCTCTAGAAAATCTCTACAGTCGAGGAGCCGATTCAAAAGATAGAGAATTTCAGCTTTTCCGATAAACGCTTCGCGCAAATCGGGTGAAATTTCTAAAGCTTTTTCCATGCTCTCGAGTGCTTCATCGAGCATATCCAGATTCATGAGGCTGTCCGCGAGAACCACATAATCTGAAGCATCGAGATGTTTTTGCCGGGCAGCCTTCTTAAGCTGTATTGCAGGGACGGCATACTGCCCCTGGCTGTAGAGTGACCGCGCAAACCGTATTCTCCGTTGTGGGTCCACCGGGATGTAGTTGTTCCACCGGTAATGCTCGGTCTCGAGCCGGAGAGGCCGTGACTCGATTTCTATCCTGTGGAGGTAAACCCGGGCAGTTTCCGCTTCGTTATAATTTTGTCCCGCGAAACAGACACCCCCGCTTTCTATCGTGTCACTTTCCAATTCGGCAAGCCATTCATCTCCTAAGAAAAAGGAAAAATGGTTGGCCCGCACGATAATGCGCAGGGTAAACACCGTTTCTTCGGGAATACCGCAGAAGGTCCAGGGGACCAAAGAGAGAGGGTTCCCGTTAAAGACAACATCGAAACGAAAATATCCCCGGTTCGATATGAGAAAATAGTAGAAATTATCATCATTGACCTGTTTTAAGAGAACCCCTGTGGATGAATAACCATTACCGGGGTCGAATTCCAGTTCCGCAGTTATCGAGAAATCCCGGTAGCGATACCATGCATCTTTGATCCAGGCAAACAGATTCGGTTTTTTCAAGGTCAATGCAAGGGCCCCGCCGCGGATAACTCCTGCATATTTTTCCGTTTCTTCTTCCTGAAACCGGTACTGCTTTTTTCGCTTCTCCGGAAACGGGAACGCAAGCACCTTTGCAAGAGGAGAAAATGATGTCTCCCAGTGTTCATCTACGAGATCTTCTCTATCGTGTTTTGTTCTTCTTAAAAAGGAAAGCATCGAGACAAAGTATACGAATGGATTTCGTTTCGATCAAGACGATGAAGGAAAGTCATCATTCTTCTTCGAATTCCTGCAGTTGGTCCCGGATGAGTGCGGCGCGTTCATATTCTTCGGCCTCTATTGCTTCTTTCAATTCCCGCTTTAGTTGGTCTACCGGGTCTTCTTTCTTTTCGAGTACCTGTTTTAAGGCGACCCTGAGATAATTCAGAGATCGTATCTTCTCGAATTGAAACGCGGGGGTATCGATTTCCGGCATCTCTTTTATGGTAGCGATTGCATTCTCCAGTACTTCCCTCGCCGCTGCAGTAAGGTCTTCCTGAAGGGAGACCATTGCACGGGCGATTGCATTGACGCGGAGTATATACGGCCGGTACTGGAGTATCGAGTTTGCTTCCTCCTTGTCTTCGGCGTGATTATCGACTAAATTACACAGCTTTATGTTGTGGTCGGTGTCCCGAATCGTTCGTTCATAATCACCGATTTGAAATAGATGGAGATACCGATAGTAGATAATGATCCCCTCATTTTGAAGGAGCTGCAGATCTTCTTTAGAAAGAACGTAGCTCTCCCCTTCGGAATGCTGCTGCTCGTAGGTTGATTTTTTCTCGAGCATTTCCTCTAAAACCGTCTCTTTTCCGTAAGGCCGTTTCCCATCCGGTCTCCCGTCGAGCTCATACTGCTCCAGACCTAACGGCTGACGTACCTGCATTATTTTCCGCCCGTCATCCGCGGTAATAATCCGTATTGAATTTTCCGGATCATATTTCCAGTTCTTCAATATGTGGGATATGTCGTCGGACATTCGTAGCACATCTCCTTCGTATTAATTATAATCAATTTTATAGTAAATTTCTATTGTATTGATATATCCGGCGTGAACAACTAAGATACCGGTATGAGCAAGATACAAGTCATTTCTTTAGGCGGTTCAATTATAGCTCCGGATAGCGTTGATACCGGGTTTTTAAAAGGATTTACCGCATGTATTCGAGAGTATCTGAACACCTATTCCGACGCTCAGCTTGTTCTGGTTACGGGGGGAGGAGCTCCGGCGCGCACCTACCAGCAGGCGTATCGGGAAATCGTCCCCTCCGCAGAAGGAGATGAGCAGGACTGGATAGGAATTGCCGCAACCAGACTCAACGCCCGCCTCTTAAAGGCGATCTTTCATGATTTCTGCACACAGGATGTAGTAACAAATCCCTACGATGTGAAAACCGTAGAAGAGCGTGTTCTCATCGCAGCAGGGTGGAAGCCGGGGTTTTCAACCGACTTCGATGCGGTCGTCTTAGCAGAACGGCTCGGTGCACCTGTCGTGATCAATCTTTCCAATATTGCCAAGGTGTATTCGGATGATCCAAAAACAAATCCTGATGCAAAACCGATCGATTCGATTAGCTGGGAAGAATTTCAATCCATTGTGGGTGAAGAGTGGGTGCCCGGTAAGAATGCTCCGTTTGATCCCGTTGCAACAAAACGGGCAAAAGAACTTGATCTGACGGTCATCGTAGCTGCCGGTAAAAACCTCGACAATTTTCGGGCCATTCTTTTCGGCGAGACCCAATTCGAAGGGACGGTAATCGGACCGTCTCAAGCATCGTAGGCCATCTCGAGTACAGCAAAAGCGTCATCTGTCTCCATTTCTACCGGATTATAGATAAGCGATGCATCTCCTACCGCAATCTGGGCAATATCCTTGAGGTTCTCGATTGAAATACACCCGGTCTCTTTCAATGATCGCGGGATTTCTGTTGCCTTGTAGAGCTGCTCTTTCATCTCGTGAAGATGTGCAATGACCCGTTTCCCCCGGTCATATACCGGTACACTCGCGTACGTTTCCGGCCCTGCCAGATAGAGAAGCAGTTTTCCGACCGCTTCGCTATAATCCCGTCCGCCGTGTTTCATGTTGTATTCGAGGACAAAAGGAAGCAGAATATTCATGGCCACCCCGTGAGGAACACCGCAGAGAGAACCGACACTGTGCCCAAGCGTGTGCACCATCCCAACCATAGAATTCGAAAAGGCTGCCCCGGCCATAGTTGCAGCCAGGGCCATATTGTATCTCCCGCTCTTCTGTTTCGGTTTTTTTACAACTTCCGGCAAGTGCTCTGCAATCAGAGAGATTGCAGCCGTACTGTACGCATCACTTAACGGGTTTTTTGCCAGACAGGTATACGCTTCGATTGCATGAGTAAGAGCATCCACCCCTGAAGCTGCGGTCATAAGCGGGGGGAGACTGATCGTCATCTCAGGATCTATGACGGCTACATCCGGAAGAAGATAAGGTGAGGTGAACAAAAATTTTCTCCCCTGCTTTTGGTCGGTTATCACTGCTACACAGGTGACCTCCGAGCCGGTCCCCGCTGTTGTGGGAATCGCAATCAAGGGGTCCAGCCGTTTTTGTATGATCCCGGCCCCGACGAACTCGAGCAGATCGTTGCTGTTGTAAGAGACAAGAATATTTGCAGCTTTAGCGGTATCGAGAACTGAGCCTCCGCCGATTGCAAGGAGTGAATCACAGCCGTTTTGACGGTAGAGATCGGCCACTAAGGAGACCGTTTCGACGGAGGAGTCCGGCGGTGTTTTATCGAATTGCGCTCCAACGGTAATCTGAGAATCTTTGATCCCGTCAAACAGCGTATTTACTAACCCTGCTCTCCCGACACCTGCGTCGGTGATGAGCAAAGGCCGTTTCGAACCGGACAGAGAGAGCTCAAAAGGGATATGAGCAATGGCCCTATCACCTGCGAGGATTTTTGTAGGTGTAAAAAACTCAAAGTACTGTTCCATATGCGTCTCCAGAATTATCCTAATACAATTCTCGTATACAGTATCAGTCGACGGAGCTGTTTTTTAAAAAACGGTATCGGCTGTATCCGTTTTACGGCCCGTTTCGCCAAAAACCGGGGGAGCAGATACTGCTCTAAGAGAGAAAGCGAACGAACAACAGCAAGTGAGAAGGGAAGGTCCCCCTTGACCACCATGCGGTTGGAAGCAAAGGCGCGTGCGGTATGTTCCTTAAAGGTAAATACAACAAGAGCATCGGTCACACTTTTGAATTGTATCTCGAGATCAACCGTTTCAAAAAACCGATTTCTGCGAAGCAGCTGCCACTTATCGATTTCCGTTTTTTTTAGCACCATGCGCGGTCCATCCGGCCATACCCTCATCCCGAAGATAAACCCCGGGGGAAATGTATCCATTTCCAGGCCAAACCTTTCATCTATAGACGGGGCAACCGTAAACGCCCTTCCCACAATCCACATCATCACCTGAATATACAAGGAGGCGATCGGGTTTTTCCCCGGTTTTATTTCTTTGTATCCGGCGAGCTTCTCCATAATTCGTTCCCGATCATCCTGTTTTACCGTGATTCCCATTTTCCGAAGCTCCCCGCTGCGGGGGATGCCGATTTTCGAGTATTTTCTCTTTTTATAATACGCATTCAGCAGCTCTTCCAACGGGACCGGGGGAGTAAAGCCGTCTTTGTTTGACTGCGGTGTAAGGAAACGCTCGGGAAGCGTATCATCTTTTTTGGCCACCCCTTCCCTCGCATTCATGTACCGCTCTAAAAGATGAATGCGTTTTCCTGCTCTGATAAAATCATTTTTTGAACAGGGAACACCGGTAACGGATTCGAAAAAATTGCTGTATACTGACCAGTCCATCATTTTCATAGAGCTGTTTGGGAAAAAAGTCATCGAAAAACGAAGGAGAAACTTCGGTACATACTTAGGGACTGCCGGTTCCATCAGATATGCAAACGCGGTAAAGGCACAGGTGTGCAGTGAGTTTATTCCGTTATAGAGATTTTCAAAAAAGACCACCCAATCGGGTTTGGCCCTTTTCGATAACGGCTTTATAAGCCCGTAGAGGCATTCGAGGGACACCGGATATGCAGAAAGATGACACCCCCCTCTGTTTGCCACAGCATAAGAGAGGGCCTGCCCCCAGGCACTGCCGGGATGATACGCCGATAATTCGAGTCCCTTTACCTGAATGGCGAACTCTTTGCCGCCGTACCGCTCCGCGAGTCGTCTGCTCCCGTCTGCATACTCCCTGCCCCTTCCCCTGCGATAGGCGATCGATCGGACCTGCCGCAAGATACCGGTAGTGGAGCCGAACTTCAGCGCCGTGTTCAACAACTTCTTTTCTCCGGCTTCCATCACATATCCGAGTGTGCCCCCGGTAGAGATGGTATCCATTCCCATCTCGCCGCAGAGATCATTCACCTCAGTGATGAAATCAGGATCAAAAATCCCGAGATTAGGCCCGATCAATCCGACAGTTTCGTACTCCGGTATTTTATGTTCGCCTCCATTTTTGTCGGTCCCTTTATGCCCACAAAGAATGCTGCAGGGTCTGCACGTCCACGGTTTCGTCTGATACTGTTCGGCCATTCGCTGTCCTGAAACGGCATCTGCCTGTGGATGATTTCGCCCCCGAAAGTTATGCACCGGCAGCAAACCGTTTTCGTTACAGAGGCCCACATTGTAGGCGGTCCCGTAGTTTCTGAAATGGTCTGAGGTGAACTCATTCTGCTTGATAAAACCGAGGGCCTTCTTTTTGACTTGCTCGAACTTCGCCTTCCGTTTCGGATTAATGGTGTATGTGCCCCCGCGCGCCACCACCGCCTTGAGCTTCTTGGACCCGAATACCGCCCCCATTCCCCCCCGTCCTAAAAACCGGTGTCCCGAGGCGATATTGGCGTAGAGCACTTTGTGTTCACCGGCAGGTCCGATGACACATGCACCGTCCTTCTCCCCAAGACCGAGAGCGGCGTGCGTCTCGCTTGTAGTCTTTCCCCATAACCCGGTCCCCTCTTTGATGAGTACATTTTCATCGGTAATTTCGATATACACCGGAGCATCGGCCTTTCCGGTAATAATCAGGCCGTCAAACCCTGCAGTTTTTAGGGCCATACCGAAAGGTCCGCCGCACGAGGAAGAAGTGAATATGCCGGTCAATGGGGATTTGGTAACACCGGACCAGCGGCCTGAACAGGGGGCCCCGGTGCCGAGAAGTACCCCGAGAAAAAAAGCAATAGAGTTCTTTTCAGAAAGAGGGTCGACCCCCGGCTCCATCCGGTCATACAGCAGCTTAAGAGCCAGTCCTTTTCCACCGAGATATAACCTTCGGTCTTCCGGTGTAATCGTGACCGTTTCTACGGTACCAGTGGAAAGATCTATATCAATGAACGTATTCGATATCTCCATGTCTACTCCCGCTGCCGCTAATGCCATACCGGTGTAAAATCTGAAGATGGGAACACCGGTTTTTGAGTAAAATCAGGAAGCCACTCGGTAACACCGGAGAGCTCCTGAATGAATCCGTCCTCAATGCCGTAATCATCGAGCATGGCAAGCACTATATTATACTCCCTGCGGGTGATTTTTCGAAAGGGGATATGGTGTTTTTCGTGCCACGATTTCGCGGTATGATTTTCCATCGGTTCGAACTGGACCATGAGCGAGAGGAGCGCCTTACCATTCCACCGTGAGGCGAACGTCTGCAGCACTTCTTTGGTGTTACGGAGATTTCCCGGAATAACGAGGTGTCGTACAATGGTGCCCTGTTTCACTAATTCGCCTTCACAGAGAAGAGGTTTTTGCGCAACCATTCGAGAGACTGCATCTACGCACACACTGCTGTAATCGGCGGCAGCTGTTACGGCCCGATCCGGCAGGCCGGCAGCTGTTTTACAGTCCGGGAGATAGACATCGATAGTATCCGAGAGAATATCCAAAATGAGCTGGGAGTCGTATCCGGAAGAGTTCCACACCACAGGGATTGAAAGGCCTTTCCCGCGGGCGAGGGAAATTCCTGCTGCGATACCGGGAGCGAAGTGCCCTCCGGTTACCAGATTGATAGTAGTTGCACCCATCTGCTCCAATTCCACACACAGAGAGCTGAACTCTTCAATGGACACTTCTTTTCCGGCTCCCTCCCTGCTGATTTGGTAGTTCTGGCAATAGGGGCAGCGAAGTGTACAGCCGGTAAAAAAGACGGTCCCCGAGCCGTTCTCGCCCGCTACTGCCGGTTCTTCTCCCTTGTGCAATCCGGCGCAGGCGATCCGCATTACGGAGGCCTCCCCGCATATCCCGTTTCTGCCTTGTGTGCGGTCGACATTGCACTCATGACCGCAGAGACGGCATCTCGTATACAGGTTAAAAAATTTTCGGTTATGTTTCTTCCTCTTCCGTTGGTCCGGGAACAGCGAAGAGCAGTTTCGAATCATCATAAAAAAGCTGTACCTTTTTTGGCCGCCCCATTCGTTCCCAAAATTTCAAATTAATTTCTACTGTTCCCATTCTGCACTCATTCTTTAAGCAAATGGAACCGTTGATTCGATCGCCGTTTCCGGCCTGAAAATCGGCAAAAGGAACATCAGCGTAAATATAAGCCGGGTAGTCGGTGGTCATCAGTCCGAGATCGAAACCGTCATTCGGATGAATAGTTACGACTCCTTCTTTCATGGTGTAATCGCCGATTACGGCCAATTTTCCGGTGTTTTTCATGGTATAATCCTCATTGTTTTCGTTTAACATCGAAATTATAAGCCATAGCGCCGTATTTGAGCTGTTCTTCCGAGAATTCTTCCGCCATATCACTATCGACTAAGTGGGCACTGACTGCATAAAAGTTATCTTCATTCATGAACTTATACACATAGATCATCACTGTTTCATTGCCCGGATTGATCATCATCAGATGTTTTGTATCGAAGCCGTAGATACCCACAATCGGGAGCTTTTCGTCTGTTTCTTCCCCTTTTACGTCGAGATTATGGATAATCATTGTTTTGTCCTCACGAAACTCGACATCCATGGTGATTTTATAGCTTTTAAAGATCCATCGCCCGGTAAAAGGGTTCTGTTCGGGTTCCTCTTCCAATTTTGACTGCTGAGCGAACGTCATACCGGTAATACATATTATGACAAAGATAAAAATCAATAATTTTTTCAAATCAAACTCCTCTCCCACATACAGGTGGTTTGTATCGCTTTTTAAACGACACTAAGGAATGTAACACATTAAAATGAAAAACGTAAATAAAAAAACGGTTATTATACTGCCTCAAACCTTGTTGCAGGGCCTATGCCAAAACTATTTCTCCCGTTTGAAAGGCCATGCGATTAATCCCCCTTCCATTACCTTTACATTAGCATAGCCTATTCCATTCAGAAAACAAGCTGCTTCATATCCGCGAAGAGAAATCTTACAATACACGATAATCTCTTTGTTTTTGTCCTGTGGTAGTTTATCTACAGTATCCCGCAGTTTACCGAGAGGAATGAGCGTTTCTCCAATACCGAGCCGCATCGCTTCGAACTCATCCGAGCCCCGAACATCGAGGATAAAAACATCTTCACCGGCATCGACCTTCTTTTTTACATCAACTGAAGAAATACCAACCATTCTACGACGCCATTTGTTCTCGATAACGTGTGCGGCGGCAATAAAGTTGTCTATTGCCGGTGAAAAGGGCGGAGCATATGGAAGGTCGAGGTTAACAAGATGAGAAATACACATCCTGCCGTGCAGCGCCATAGCCGCGGTGGCAATACGCTTGGAAACATCACCGGTCCCTATTGCCTGCATCCCGAGGAACCGACCGGTCGTCTTATCTGCAAGCATTTTGATGATAACCGGCTTCCCGCCCATAAAACCGGGTTTATCGGGAGCAGCATGAATAGCAGTGATGAGGTTCGCATACCCCTCTTTAGCAGCCAAACCTTCGGAAAGACCGGTGCTTCCAGCAGTAAAGTCAAACACCTTACAGATTCCGGTACCGACAAATCCCTCATATTCCTCGATATTACCGAATACGATATTCTGAGCAACAACACGCCCTTGCAGATTTGCCGCATCCCCCATGGGCCAATGCTGCTTGTTGTGTGTGATCAAATTGGTCACCTCCACACAGTCACCTGCTGCGTAAATATGAGGATCATTGGTTTGCATAAATCTGTTTACTGCAATTCCTCCGGTTTGTCCGATCGTAAGCCCTGCCTCTTTTGCCAGTTTGGAATTCGGACGGACTCCGATGGAAACAACAGCCATCTCGCAGGGGATTGTCTCACCTGTGGCGAGGGTTACACCGCTTACCTTTCCATCTGTGCCTTTGAACTCGGTAACAGCAGATCCGGTCTTGACTTTTACACCTTTTGAACCCATATGGTTTTCGACTAGTTTTGCCATTTCCCAATCCAAGAAGGGGAGAATTTGATCGAGCATTTCCACCAAGGTTATTTCGATACCGGCGAGCTGCAGGGCCTCGCAAGTTTCTATTCCAATCAGTCCCCCGCCTACAATAACAGCACGTTTGATGTTCTTTTCAACTGCAATTTGTTTTAGAAAATCAGCATCCTCCATGCTTTGGAGTGTGGTAATGTTATCCAAATCACTTCCCGGCAAATTGGGAACAATAGCATTCGCCCCGGTAGTGATGACCAGTTTGTCATAGGAAAGTTCGGTCTCCTCGTTTGTTTCCAAATTAACCGCAGTAACGGTTTTTTTGTCCTTGTTGATTTGAGTCACTTCTGTACTCACCAAGGCATTAATGTCTTTGACTTTTGAAAAAAACGATGGGTCTCGCACTGCACCGGTAGGAGTACAAATGAGCTTATTCCTCTCATCAAACACACCCCCGACAAAATAGGGATAGCCGCAGGAAGCCATGCTGAGGTACTTCCCTTTTTGGATAATGGTAATATCCGCCTCTTGATCGAGCCTCCTTACCTTTGCGGCTGCTTTAGGACCGGCAGCAGAGCCACCGACAATAACGATCTTTTTTGACATACACTTTCTCCTATAATTGATAATGATTCTCTTTTTTAGTTAGCTCGAGGCGCACCGCCTGCGCCTCGCCCACCAGTTCGATCCCCAACTGGCGGTCA
>CAZQKT010000071.1:3017-18080 GCA_964594055.1 uncultured Spirochaetales bacterium | reverse complement strand
CGTTTCACGTGACTGGAGTTCAGACGTGTGCTCTTCCGATCTGGTCGAAGGGGCGGGGGCGGTCACCGTCACCGGCGGGCATACCGAAGAGGTCCACATCACCGTCGACGAACAAAAGGCGGCCCGGGCCGGACTTACGGTCGGCGATATTGCCGGTGTCATCAATCGGGCCAATACCGCGGTACCGGGCGGGACGGTAATCGAAGGAGATACGGAGTACACGGTCATAACGGAGGGAAGATTTTCACATATAGATGAGATCGGAAGGCTGCGGATAAACCCGCCCGCGGCCGGGACCGGGAGCATTTCCGACGGGATACCGCTTCATGACATTGCCGATATCCGGTTTGCAGCCGGCAAGCAGCGCTCCTTTTTTTTATCGGGCTTTTTTGATGCGGCCCCGGACGGCCCTCCGGATGGCCCTCCGGGCGGGCTGAGAGAAGCAATAGTCCTTCAAGTCCGAAGGAGGGGTGACGCGAGTCCGGTCACCCTCGCCCGCAACATCGAGCGGGAGCTCAGCCGTATCTCCCGGTCCTACGGAGACACACTTTCCCTTACCGTAATTGACAACTCGGCCGAGCTCATATCACTATCCGTTACCTCCCTTCTGTTCCAGACCATGTTAGGCATAGCGGCATCGTTCGGCGTACTGTTCCTCTTTCTGAGAAAGGCACGGTATGCCGTTATTCTTCTCGTGATGATACCTGTATCCATTCTCTTCTCCGTGCTCCTACTCTTCATTACGGGAAAGAGTCTCAACATAATGTCGTTAGGGGGAATCGCTTTGAGCACCGGCATGATCATCGACAACGGGATCGTGGTACTGGAAAACATGGCCCGAAGGGGCACCTCGCTCGAAGGCGCATCTGAAGTTGCCCTCTCCTTATTCGGGTCCACCCTCACCACTCTGATCGTTTTCGTACCGGTCGTATTCATCCCCGGTTTAATGGGCTCGCTCTACACGGATTTGGCCCTTGCGGTGGTGTTTGCTCTGACCGGTTCCTACTTTTGTTCCGTGATGCTCCTTCCGGTCCTGTTTTCGAGGATTCGGGGGGACCGGAGAAATCCTTCCCACCGGGGCATCACGCACCTCTATGCTGCCGTACTCGTCCGGTTATTTCACCGGCCTGTTCTTTTCTTTCTTACGGCGGGAGCAGTTATAAGCATGGGGATTTTTTTCCTGTCACACACCGAGTTCGAACTGTTTCAGGAAGTGAACTCGGACAACCTCGATATCACCGTTGGTCTGCCCGCCGGTACTCCTATGACCAGCATGAAACGGGCCGGAAGGGAAATACTTACGATCTTGCGAGATCGGGGATTGATGACGAACGGCTGGTGTATAGCCGGCGGGGAACCGGATGATCCTTATTTTTCAAGCGATCCCAAAAGCCGCAGAGAGAATCTCAGGCTTCACCTCTTCCTCTCGGCCCCAATTGCAAAACAGGCCGCCGGGTACATCCCCAGTATATCTTCGCTCATACACGTGGAGGGAGGGGATGTTACTGCGGCCGCAAATACCGATCTGCTCTCGTCTCTTTTCGAAAAGGAGGCTGTTCGGCCGGAAGAGAGCGTACGGGAGTTCACCGTCGCACCCCGCGAAAAACCCCTCCTTAGGGCCGGGATAAGTAAAGAGGAGCTCGCCTACACGGTCCGTTCGGCCCTCGAAGGGATAACTGCCACCACCTTCGAACGGGAAGGAGAAGAGGTCCCCGTGCGGATATTCTTAGGGGAAAAACGGAACAAGGACATGGACGCAGTCCGGGACCTGCCCATCCCCGCGTCAGAAGGCCGTACCGTCACCGTGGGAGCAGTAGCGGAGATAAGAGCGGAGCGCTACCCGTCCCGCATCTACCGGACAAATCGGAAAGAGGCAGCCGCGATGCAACGGCCCGTTCCGATTGCGGCCTTTCTCATCGCCCTTCTTCTCATGTATCTGGCGTTGGGTGCCCAGTTCGAATCGTTTGTCGTCCCGCTTATCCTGCTTATAAGTCTTCCCCTCTCATTTACCGGGGTATTTACGGGGCTTGTCATATCGGGCAATTCGTTCGATATAAGCTCCTCATTGGGAGTGCTGGTACTCATGGGGGTCGGGATCAACAACGCCATCATCCTGTTCGAGACCTACCGGAAGAAGCAGGCCGAGGGAGGGGGGCCTTTGCAGGTCGTGTTCTCAGGAAGTCTCGCCCGGGTCCGCCCGATTCTCATGACCGCACTTACAACAGCAGCGGCGCTGCTTCCGGTGGCGGTCGACCCGTACAACCGATCGGCGCAGAGCGGAATGGCGGCCTCGGTCATCGGGGGGCTCATTTTTTCCACCGTTCTTACCCTTATTTTTCTCCCTCCCTGCTATCTACTGGTCGCGGGCGGGAAAAGGAAAAAACCGGAAGGGAACCGGGGATGAAAACTGCGGGCCGGCATTCACGCCGGGTACCAGTAACCGCTGTTCTCTGTATCGTGTTAGTCTTGAGTGCGGCAGCACTTGAGGATGTCTCTTTCGGCCGGGCCGCGTCCACAGGCGAGAGAAGATTTTCGATCGTTGTGGAGCTGTTCGGAAGTGACGCGGAGAAAATCGAGAGGACCGTTACGGTCCCAATAGAAGAGGCATTGGCTGCAGTGTCTTGCATTACCTCACTCCGTTCCGTTTCCAGGTACGGGTATTCACGCACTGATCTCACCGTCTCTTCCCGCTGTGATCCGGAGGGGTTCTATCTGGCTCTGAGGGACGCGGTAGACAGAGTGTATAAAGATCTTCCCCGTTCAGTGCAGAAGCCGCGCGTTTTTGGGATTGGGAGCAGCTCCCGGCCTGTATTTATCGCAGCGTTTTCTGCCGGCCGCTCACATCCCGGATTGTCCCGTTTAAGGGACGTAATCGAAGCTGAAGTAAAACCTGCTTTCGAAAAGATCGAAGGGACCGGAGAAATCGAGATCGGCGGCGGAGCACGCTCTCAAGTCCATGTAACAGTCTCCGCTGCAAGAAGCGCACGATACGGCCTTACCTTGCAGGAGATAGCGGCCGCACTGCGGGCCGGGAACAGCGAGGGCCCCTTGGGGACCATTCACGAAAACGGCAGAGAACTCACCGTCTCTCTGGGAGGAGGATACGAAACTGTCGAGGACATAGCTTCGACCCACCTCTCGACGCGGGGCGGCCTCAGTCCAATACGGCTCTCAGGTATTGCGGCAGTAACGAAGGGCGTCCGCACCCGGGACTCCATAAGCAGGGTCGACGGACAACGGCGGGTCGTCCTCGCTGTAAAGGACGATGGAAGCACGAACATCATTTCGCTCAGCAGAAAGTTGAATCAGGAGATCGAAAAACTGCGCCGCAAAGGGTTCGAATGCACGGTTGTCCTCGACGCAGGCGAAACTGCCGGGGAAGCGGTCGTCCGGGTGATACGGGCGATTTTCTTCAGTATCTGTTCGGTTTGTCTGTTTCTGGTCCTGTTCGCGGGAAGGGCCCGTGAGATTCTGATCTTGGCACTTTCTCTACCGGTAGTTCTTCTCACCGCGTCCGCACTGCTTACGACTGCGGGTGTCTCCCTCAGTCCCTGGGTCCTTTCAGGATTTACCGTGGGAATCGGGCTTATCATCGACTCGGGAATTATCATAAGCGAGAATCGCAGCTGTAATGCACGCGGCAATCCCTCCGCCGCCGGGACCCTCATCTCTTCGGCTGCAACTACCATTGCCGCGGCCGCCCCACTTTTTCTGGTGAGGCACGAACTGCCCCAAGTCGGAACGATTACTCTCTCCCTTACCGTACTCATTGCCGCGGGGACCGTCCTGCCCCTCCTGTTCATGCCCGCGTATCTCGGCCGGCCCCCGGTACCTTCCCGGAAAATCTCCCGAGGTCTGCTCCGCTGTTGTTACCGGACCGTGCTGTTCTCCCTCCGCTACAGGAGATGGACGCCGGCGGCGGCAGTCGTGCTGATACTGCTTACCGCTGCGGTCACCGTACGCCGCGGGACGGATTTCAGTGCGGCTGCCGGCGGGGAGGCCGTCTCTGTCCATATCGAGGGGAAAACCGCGGAGACCGTCTCTTCGGTGGACGCAAAAGCAGGCAGGATCGCCGCGGCAGTCACGGAGTTACCCGGAATAGAGCGGACCGGGACCACAGCCAAGCGGGGAAGTGCCGAGATGACTGTTATCTTCGACCCGGCCCGTACCGACCGGAAAACCGTAGAAGAGACGGTGGAACGGGCAGGTGCCGCCGTGCCGGGGTGCTTCGTGTATATACCGGCGAGCGGCGGGAGGGGAGCAGGAGGAGGGAGAGCAGTCGAGGTGACCGTTTCCGGAAGGGAGATGTCGCTACTCAAGCGTATTGCCCGCCGCTCCGCGGAGCTTCTCTCCCGCGAAGAGACGGTCGAACAGGTCGTCCTCCATTTTAAAGATGATCTGCCAGCTTACCGGATGCGGGTCGATCATGACAGAGCGGGCCTTAGCGGGTGGAGTGCAGCCGAGATCGGTGACTCTCTAAACCGCAACCTCTACGGCCCGCCTGCGGTGAAGTGGCGCCTCGACGGCAGGGAAATTGATATCAGGGTGATGGGGGAAAACGGTGCAGTTTCTTCCGGGCAGGAGCTTGCCGCCGTGCCTCTGCCGGCCGGGAGCGGACGGACCCTCCGCATCGGGGAGGTAGCAACCATCGAGCCCGGAAAAACCCCTTCCGCAATTTACAGGAAAAACAGACAGCGGGCAGTGTATATTACCGTCCACGGGGGGGAAGAAGGCAAGAGGGCCGGCCTCGGCGAGTTCGTTGCAGAAATCCGAGAGACACTCGGCACAATCAAGGTGCCTGCAGGGTACGGGTTCGAAATGGACAAACGGGTATTCGAACTGCAGAAGCGGTTTAGGCTTCTCGGGCTTCTTTTTATTCTCTCCGCCGTTTTGATCTACATGATTTTAGCGGTGCAGTTCGAATCCCTCCTCCTGCCCGTTCCGGTAATGCTCTCGATTCCGGTCTCTCTCTCCCTCCCGCTCCTGTTCCGAAGTATAGGCGGGGCCCCCTTGACCGTGGAAGCACTCATCGGGATTATCATCCTCGGCGGCATCATCGTAAATAACGCCATCCTCATCACCACGACCGTCGGGTCACACTTCACGCACAGCATAGTCCGTGCCCTCAGGGCGAGACTCCGGCCCCTGCTTCTCACCTCGGGGACGACGGTCCTCTCGTCAATACCGCTTCTTATCACTTCCGAAGATATGGCGAGGACCCTCGCCTCGATTATGATCTGGGGGACCGCCGGTTCGCTGCTTTCAACGTTTCTCTTTCTACCGGGGATTTTGGTGATGTTTATAGAGGGATTACTTCCTGTTCGACACCTTTTCCGGTCCGCTTCATCTCTTCTTTGAGTTCCTCGAAGCCGGGGTGGATGACCGTGTCGAGTCTGCTGAGATTAGGCCGGTCCAACGTGTAGCCGTACTGGGCGTAGGCGCGGTAGGTGCGGCGGTCCATCAAAAACGGGCGGGCGGTCCCCCCGCAGAGACGGTCTACCGTTTCGAAGATCTTAAGCCCCTCCGGGTCGAGGTCGCCGAAATGGTACACCTCGGCCCCCGCTTCCAGAACAAGTGTAAGGACCCGTGCTTCACCGGGTCCCGGATAACCGCCGGTATAGAGGTAGCCGGAAAACGGCCCGGCCGACGTTCCGGGCCCGGACCCAACGCCGGCCCCCGCCGCGACGAAAAAGCTCTCCTTGTTCTCGATCGAAAGGACGGCACCCGCCCCCGGAAACCACAGGGCCGAAACCTCCTTTAGGGCAGCGAGCGGCAGGGAGAGGGGGCGCTTCTTAAGCTTCCACACCGTACCGTCGCGGAAGACCAACTCGCCGTCCGCGGCAAAGGTGACTTCGGGGTACTTCCGCTCGAGGCCGAGAAGGCCGCTCGCCGTCTCGCCGGCCGCGTCTCTGCATAAGAGATCGGCGGTTTTGATAATATGCTCGAGCCGTTTGCTGTCCCGGTAGAGGTGGATGCTCAACGCGCGGAGGGGATACCGGGCAGCTTCCGCGGGGGAGAGGTCGAGCAAGGTGCAGATGTCGGTAAGCTCGCAAGCATCCCGTACGGGGAGGGGGTGAAACGCTTCGAGTTTGGCCTGCACCGTCTCTTTAACCGCGGTACCGGTCTGAGAGAGAGGCCCCCACCCGGAGAGGACGGAGAGCATCTCCTCCCGGACCCGCTCGGGCCGCTTTCCGCCTGTAATCGAATACAGTTGCTCGGGGTCTTCCAAGTAGAGCGCCTCGACTTCGTCGCCCTCCCTGAACCGCTTCCATTTGACCGAGACAATCCCCCGGACGACAAGCGCTTCGACCCCTCCGAGAAACTGCTCTTTCGCCTCCACATCACCCTCTACTTCCGGGAACAGGTTTTGCCAGCCGCCTTTGCGCAGTTTCCTGCCCCCCCGGTAGTGGGCCGACCCCGGATAGTCTTCGGCAAACCGCTCCAGTATACATCGGGCGTAACGGTTTAGCGGCGGGGCCATGCGACCTGCTCGTCTTCGGTCTCTTCTTCCGGCACCACCGTGTAGCGGCGCACATAGGCGTTGTAGTCCCTGCGGAGGACGAGGTTGGTCACGTCCATATAGGGGGCGATCGATTCGATCTTCTCGGTCGGCACCGCCGTAATTACCTGCATGTCGAGGCGGCGGAAAAAATCTATCATCTTGCCGATCCTCTCGTCATCCATCTTGTTGAACGCCTCGTCGAAGAGGACCAGACGGACGGTAGACTCGGGCTCGTCCTTGTAGAACCGGAAGAAACTGGCGGCAATGGCCACGTAGTACGGGGTCTGGGTCTCTCCCCCCGATTTTTCCCGAAGCACCCGGGCGAGTGAGGATTCCAGCGGCTTTCCCGTCTCCCGGTCGAGGGTGTCGAGATGCTTTATCTTGATATCGTACTGGAAGTACTGCCGGTAATCGCAGAGGTCCCGGACTTCCTCCGAATCGAGGTCGTTGTCGAGAATACTCCCGAAAAGCCGTTCGATGTTCTCCTTCTGCTCTTCCGAATCGAGTGTCTCGAAGAGGGTCCCATCGAACTCGCTTATCTCCGCCGCGGAGCGGATGACTTCGAGCAAGTTCCGCTTCTCCTGGCGCTCTTCGATACTGAACCGGTACCGGTCCTGCCCGAACCGGATAAGACCCAAGGTGTAATTGATCTCGGCAAAACTCTCTTTCGCATCACTTATATACTCGTTTAAGCGGGAGACGAAGTGTTCCCGAAACTGATGTTCCGCCTCCTCCCTGGCCCGCCTGATCTTGTCCTTGTATTCGGGGAGCTCGGTCTCCCGATACTTTACGAGTGTTTCGGCGAAATCGGGCGCCCCGTAGGCGGTGGGGAGATAGGTGAAGTAGACATGGTTGAAATTGTTCTTCAACTCCATGAGTTCAGTAAGGGCCTTCTCGAGTCTTGTCTTGAAACCGCGGATGGCCGATTCGTACCTCGATTTAAGCCCCTCATAGTCGAGACTACTGCTGCCGTCCTGTTTCCGCTCGTTTTTTATCCGTTCCCGGTAATACGCTTCGAACTCTTCTTTATACTCCGCGTGTTCCTCTAAAAACCCTTCGAGTACCGAGGAGAACCGGCGGAGCTCGCCCGCGAGTCCTTCCAGCTCGGTCCTGCAGTGGAGGAGGTTGGAATCTTCCGATCCTATCTGGTTATGGAGTTTGTTGATCTCCTCATCGAGGCGGTGCATACCGGTGGTAACCGACTCTATCTGGAGCTTGATCTGTTCGAACGCGCCGGTGTCGATTTGGGCAATCCGCTCTTCGAGCTCGGAAAGCTCCTCTTCGGTCCGTGCTGTCCGGTCCCCCGCTCCGGTAAGTTCCCTGCAGTCATGGAGAAGCCGATACGCCTCTTTGAGGACATCCTCCCGCTCCCGACGCCTCCGCCGTTCTCCGGTAAGTGTGTCGATCCTCTGTTCGATCTCCTCGATTTCTTTTTTAAGTGTTTCGAGTCTCCTCTTTTTGGCCTCGCCCCCGATATACCATCTGCCGTAAATCTCCTCTTTGATCCTCTTGGCGGTATGGGCTGAATAGGACATACACTCCTTGGTAATGCTCTTCTCATAGGTTTTAAGGGTTTTGATGTCGGCCCTGATGACCTCACCTAACAGGAACGCGGCGTACCTTCTCGCCGCGGGAGTGGCCGCCTCCACCAGTTCGGCTAGAGAGCCTGCGGTGATCTCCCGCCCGTGCATCTTGGCCAGGTTGGGCACCCCCACCCCGGCAGTCTTCTTCGGCAGTCCGCGATAGACTTCGATCGCCTTTTGGAAATCGTCTTCCGGGACGAGGATATTAAACCGCTGGGTATTGAGCCACCCTTCTACCGCGTTCTGCCAGGCGAGGTCACTCACTTCGAGCTGGTCGGCGAACACCGCCGCGGAAATCCCCGCTTTCTCCAGTGCTTTTTTAAGGGTTTCGGTACTTTCAGGATACCGGAGTATCCCCCGCTCCACCTCCCGGTACTCCTCTTTAAGCCCGCGCAGTTCTTCTCCCGCGGCTTTGAGCTCGGTCACCGTCCTCACCTGCTCTTCGGTGTTTTCACGGTACTCCCGGTCGGTCTCTTCGATATCGGCATCCAGGTCCCCGGAGAGCCCCCGCCCCAAGAGGGACTCACACCGTTTCGTCAATTTTTCGAGGCGGTCCTGCTTTTCCCGTTCGGCTGCGAGCCTCGTACGGGCCTCGCTTGCCTGACGGTTAAGCCGTTCGTAGAGCCGGTGCTGATCGTTTTCGGCAAGGGCGAAGACCAGTTCCTGTTTTACCGTTTCGAGCCGCTCCTTGCGCTCGCCCGCTTCGCTTAAGTTGTCCCGGAGGAGGGCGAGGCTGTTCTCCACCTTCTCCCGCCGGCGGCCGACCTCGGCCCGGCGGCTTTCCACAGCTTCGAGATCGATACGCCGTTTGAAGTACTCCTGGAAGAGGACCTGTTTTTCGAGCTTTTCACACTCGAGCTCGACACCTTCGATCTTCTCGAGTGCCTCGATCTTCCGCTCCATCTCCGCCGCTTCCCGCTCCGCCTCTTTATAGTTGGCGAGGTTTTCCTTCATCGCCGAGATGTCCACCTGCCGTTCTTCGAGAATATAGTTACACACAAAATCGTTTATGGAGGTGACCGGTGTAAAATTGACCGACCGGACCAGCGCTTCCAGATAGGGGTTAAACGAGCTGTTGCGCCGGTGTACCCCGAGAAGATGGGTAAGCCTCGAGTTGTACTCCCGTTTGGTCGAGCAGAGGAGCCCCCCCTGCTCCTTGATTCCGTCCCTGAACACCCGGGCGGGAATGAAACGGTCTTCTTCGAATATGGCGATGTCTTCTAACGTGCCGTTTTCTAAGATCCACTGATGCTCCCTCGTCTCCATATCGGCGAACGATTCGACCATCACCCCGGCACAGAACCGGTGCTCTCCCCGTCCGAACTCGAGGACGACATGGGTGATGCAGTCTCCCCGCAGATAGTCGAGGGTGTCGGTCCCGATTTTGCATCTGCAGTATCCCTGCAGGTTCCGGCTGGTCCTGCTCTCAGAAGCGGCCGCGTTGAACCTGATCTTGTTGATGTGGGCGACCAGCGCGTATTGGACCGCGTCGATTATGGTCGACTTTCCCGACCCGTTGTCACCGGCGAGGAGGGTGGTAGGGCCGATTTCGATTACCGCGTTCTCGAAAAAATGCCAGTTGACGAGTTTTACCCTGGTAAGATCAAGCATCCGCTACCTCCTCATCACCGCCTTTTTTGAAACTCTGAATTTTTTCATGTACCGTGTCAATCGCGTACCCGGTCAGCGCGAACGCGATACTCGGATAGAGGATGATCCGGGTTTCGGGATCGCTCTCGTCCCCCATCACGTCGATGAGACGGAGCGACTGAAACCGGCGGAGGAGCAGGGTAAGGGAGGTTTTTTTCAAGGTCCGTTCGGTCATCACCCGGTACTTCTCTACGAACTCCTGCTGCAGCACGGTCCGCTCGCCGTGGAGGGTGACCTCCCGGCCCTTCTCCTCGTAGAGAAGGCGGAGGATGAGAAGAGCGAGGGTCTCTTCTAAGTTCAAATCATAACGGGCGGCGGCACTCCCTTCCCAGGCGACCACCCCTAAGGTCTCGTCTTTGAGAAGCCGGTATCCGGCAAAGGCGAAATAGGTCTCGAGCAGGGTGAAATTGGCAACGGCGAACTTGTACAGCGGCTCATGCTTTCGGTAACTGCGCACGATAAAAGACTCGGTAAGCAGGGTCTGGACGCAGCGGCGAAACTTCTCGAGCTCCGGTTCGGGTAGACGGGCGATCCGTTCGAGATGCTCAGCCACGGCTGTACTCCTTTACGAACGAGTGTGCTTTGAAGCGGAACCTCCCCCGGGCCGTTTCCTCCTCCCCCCAGACCACCCGGTAGGGAAACTCCTCGGTCCTGCCCTCTCCGTATGCCGCCGCGTAGAGGACCCGCACAAAACTTTCCATGTCTTCGATGATCCGCTCCGCGGGAACGGGAACGCCGGGGGAGGTGCCGTAGCGGTCGAGAAACCGGGCGATCTTGGTTGGATTGAGCTGGTTTTTTATCCTCAGCTTGAGCTCCGTTTCGGCAAACTCGAGGTCGAACTCGTTCTCTTCGGGCCGCTTGAGCCCTTCGATCTGTTCGGCGGCGGCCCGGCGGGAGTAGAGGGAGGAACCGTTTACGAACCCCGTCTTAAAGATTCCGTGCAGGAGCCGGCCTCCCGGCGTAACCACCCCGTCCTTGATCGCCCCCACGATCTCTCCAATCTTTCCCTGCAGTGACGCCGAGCTGTACAATTTCGTTTTGATCCGCTCCGTGGATATGCGGGAGTAGCGGCGGTTTTTGTCATCGATTTCTTCGAGGATGGGGTCGATACTGCGGAGGTCCTCCCGCACCTCTTTGAGCATGGTGACCAGCAGCTTCCGGGTCTCCTCGACGGAGAGATGTTTTATCACGGCAAGCTTCCCCGCGGTCTTCATCAGCCACACCTCGTCTTCGAGAAGCTTGCGGACCGCCCCGTTGATCTTGGGGCGGTATTTCGAGAGGTTGTCCGAGGTCTTGAGCCGGTTGTAGGCCCGGTCGACGATCTCGTTCATATAGATATTGTAATGTATGTGGAGGATTTCCCGGACCTCCGGCTCGGCGGCGTACAGCTGTTGGATGTGGGCCTTGATGTTCTGTTCGAGAACCTTAAGCGATTCGATAAGGAGCCTGGTATGGTAGTGGGCGTTCAAGACCGCGTGATGCCCGTTGTCGGCGACCGCGTCCCCGCAGAGAGAAGAGTAGACCGCGACGATATGGCTCTCGTATTCGACCTTCAGCCCCTGGGAGAGCTGATAGAGCGCTTCGAAAAACGGCTTGGCATGGGAGGAGATGTTGATGATCCGGGTAAAATCGGCGAGCTCTTCCTCGTTTACCCATCCGTAGTAGAGAAGCCTGCGCAGGAAGAGGGAGGCCAGGGCCCGCGGAGACGGGCCGGCCCCCGCTTCCGCGTCCACGCTGCCGGGAAGCTGTTCGTCGGCAAGCTCATCGATCGGCTGTTCCGGCTGCCGGTCCGTACTGCTGAACTCGTCGATGTTTCCCAGCCCGGCGAAGTACTGCTCGAAGGCGGCCACCACCTGTTCCCGCTCCACCCCGGTGTGGTACTCCATGAAAAGCGAATAGAAGGTGAGAATCAGTTCGCTGTAATGGACACGATGGGGAGAGGCGAGCGGGATGAAAAAATTGTGGGGCAGTTCCTGGAAAACTATTTTTTTGCTCCTTGTGTAATCATTCTTAAACCGTCCGATCCGTACTGCTCGAAGCTGCTGTCATGGGTTATCAAAATATAATCCCCCTTTATGGCCTGCCAGATAAGCATTCGATCAAACGGGTCTTGATGGTCCTTCTTTTTCGGTAGTCTATGATACGTAGAAAAGAGTTCGGTTTCAACCGGCGTGATTTCAAAACCCGCTGCTTCGATGCTTTCATGTACTTCCTTGGGGTTTGTATCCTGCAATTCCAGCTTTCCTAAGGAATACTTAAGTGATATTTCCCAAAGCGTAATTGCCGACACATATTTGATTGCGTTCTCGTCAGAAAATAGTTTCTTTATTTCACTGCTTATCTTGGCCGGCTCGAACAGGGACCAGAGAACATAGTGGGTATCGACGAGATAACTCATTGTCCGGCGAGCTCTTCTTCCGTCATTTCGAAATCTTCCCGGATGTGCATATCTCTATCCGATAGAAGACCGAGATTGATTATATTTTTCTTCCCATATCGCGCATACGGAACAATAACGGCTATATTTTCTTTTTTTCTTCCGTAGGTAATAACAATTTCTTCGCCGGCCCGTACCCTGTTCAAGACTTCCGAAAAACGGATCTTCAATTCACCTACAGGATATGTTTTCATATTCATACGATACCTCTTTCTTGTCAACTTGTCAATTTGCAGATTTGCAGCCCAGAAACCATGATGCACCTCACTTCAAGTGGCCCCCTTCATCTTATAAAACTGCGTTCATCGCTCTGCTGCTTCTCGGAGAGTTCCTATTTAATTCACTAGGTGCAGTCAGTTCTCACAAAAAAAAGATATAAACAACTACACAGTTTCTCACATAGGATATTAATTAATATTATACATAAGATTTCACATAGTCCGCACCGTTCTCATTTTAAGGCCGATTTTAACTTCGACACTTCCCGGAAAAAGGGCCGGCGGCCGCAGCCTCTGGGAATTTTCTCCAAAAAGCGGTATATTAGGCGCTGAATGTGGTACAGATTTCATGAAGTGTAAAAATGTTGTCGTGGGCGCGGGGATGGCCGGGTCGGTCATCGCCCGGCGAATCGCCGAAGAGAAAAACGAACAAGTCCTCATTATCGAAAAGCGGAACCACATCGGCGGTAATTGCTACGATCATTATGATGACGCGGGAATCTTGGTCCACAAATACGGGCCCCACATCTTCCATACGAACTCACAGGAGGTGTGGCAGTGGCTCGAGCGATTTACCGACTGGCGAGTCTACCAGCACCGGGTGAGGGCCTACGTAGACGGGCGGACCGTTCCCATGCCTGTCACGGTGGAGACGGTAAACGAGCTTTTCGGCCTCAGCTTGAGCGCGCTCGACATCGAGGCGTGGTTCAAAGAGCGGGCCGGGGAAGCGGCTTCCGGGCGGCCCCCTCAAAACGCGGAGGATTTTATCGTCTCCCAAATCGGGGAAGCGATCTACGAGAAGATCTTCAAACAGTACACCTACAAGCAGTGGGGGAAGTATCCCGACCAGCTCAAGCCGGACCTCATGAAGCGGGTCCCCATCCGGTTCAGCCGGGACGACCGCTACTTTACCGACCGGTACCAGGGCCTCCCCGGCCGCGGTTATTACCGGCTTTTCGAGAACATACTCGATCATCCCAACATCCGCCTCATGCTCAATACCAATTGGGTCGATATAAGAGACCAGCTCGACCATGACCGGATCTTTTTTACCGGCAAGGTCGACGAGTACTTCGACTATAAGCTCGGCAGGCTCGAGTACCGTTCACTCCGGTTCGATTATGAGACCTATCGGTTGGAAGGGCCCGACAGCGGATTCTTCCAAGAGGCGGCGGTAGTCAATTATCCGAACGACTACGATTTTACCCGGATTACCGAGTACAAACGGCTTACCGGCCAGATTTCACTTGCCACGACCATCGCAAAAGAGTATCCTCAATCCGAGGGTGAACCGTACTACGTGGTCCCGGACGAGCGCAACGAAGACCTGGCGGAGCAGTATCGAAAGCTTGCAGATTCTGAGGCTGAAGGTGAAGGGCAGAGAGCGAAGTTTATCGGCCGGCTCGCCGAATACAGATACTACAATATGGACCGGATCGTAGAGCGGGCGCTCGAGATCGATCTAGGGGATTGATACTGCAGCAAGAAAGAAGCACTATGTCGGAAAACAGAAAATTAAAAATAGGAATATTTAACGATACCTTTCCGCCCATCTTAGACGGCGTGGGGTCAGTCACCCGCAACTACGCCTACTGGCTTAACCGGGACGCGGGGCAGGTAACAGTCGTCACCCCCCGGGTCTCCGATTACACCGACAATGAAGAGTTCCACGTACTTCGCTTCCGTTCCGTCCCCCTTCCGGGAAACAAACCGTTTCGGTGGGGCCTCCCCTGGCTCGATCCCTGTTTCAACCGATGTCTCTCCCGGCTGCAGTTCGACATCATCCACGCCCACTCCCCGTTTGTCACCGGGCGTATCGGATTAAAGGTCAGACAACGTCAGGACCTGCCCATGGTGGCCTCGTTCCACTCCAAATACCGTGACGATCTCGAACGCATTGTTCCCGACCCGATTTCGTTCTTTGTGCAGGTATACGTGGACCGGATCGCGCGGTTTTACAACGCCACCGACGAGGTGTGGATCCCCAACCGGTCCACCGAAGAGACCCTGCGCGAATACGGGTACACAGGTCCGGTTCAAGTGGTTGAAAACGCTACCGATATCATCGCCCCCGCCGACCTCGCCCCGCTGCGGGAGAGCCTCAACGACCGCCACGCTCTTACGAACGGGAAAAAAGTGTTTCTCTACATCGGGCAGCACATCTGGGAGAAAAACCACCGTACACTCATCGAGGCGCTAAAAATACTTAAAGAGAAATACCTCTCCGATTATATGATGCTGTTTATCGGGATGGGATATGCCGCAAAACAGATGGAACGGTTAAGCCGGAAAATCGGGCTGGAAAACGAAGTAAAGTTTATCGGGCCGGTCAACGACCGCGAAGAGCTTAAAAAATACTACGCCCGGGCGGACCTCTTTGTCTTTCCCTCCCTCTACGACACCTCTCCGCTTACTCTCCGCGAGTCTGCGGCCTTCCGCCTGCCTACCCTGCTCATAAAAAACTCGACCGCCTCGGAACATGTAACCGACGAGGTAAACGGGTTCCTAAGCGAGAACGACCCGGAAAGCCTTGCCCGGAGGATGTTTGATGCCGGCCGAAACCGAGACCTGCTACAGACCGTAGGAGAGAATGCGAAAAAATCGTTTCACCGCACCTGGCGGGAAGTGGCCGAAGAGGTAAGCGAGCGGTACCGGGAAATCATCGCCCGACAC
>CAZQKT010000071.1:0-2917 GCA_964594055.1 uncultured Spirochaetales bacterium | reverse complement strand
TTTATCTATAATTACTTCATCACCAGGATCGCCATTGAAAATCTCCGGAACCCATTTGTCTTCATATCCATGTTCTCTAAGCATTTTACAAACTGATATCGAAATACAACTATCAACTAAAAACCGCATGTGTCAACCGGCAGATTCGTGTAGAGGCTCGACCTGTTCATGAGATACAATTTCCAGCGCATAGAGTATACAGGCCCGGATATCAGCTTCTTCTAAGAAAGGATAATTATCTAGTATATCTTGATGTGTAGCACCATCAACCATCATAGCTAAAATATGTTCTACGGCCACCCTAGTATCCCTAATAGTAGGTTTACCTGAAAAAGTTTTACTGTTCGTAACGATTCTTTCGCTTATTAAGTTTTTTTCCATACATTTTTCCTCTCTACATAATGATCTATCCGCCTATAAGTATAACATGTGCTTATTGGAGGTACCAGTTACTCTACTCGACACCCCGCCCGACTCTAAGTCGCCCGACACTAAGTCGCCCGACACTGAGTCGCCCGACACGCAGCAGGGAGAGGAACGCGGGCAGGACCAGCAGGGCGCTGAAGGTTGTGGTAACGATCGCCACCGAGACGAGGATCCCGAAATAGACGATGGGCAGAAAGTTCGAGGCGGTCAAGACCATAAGCCCCGCGACGAGGGCCACCGAGGTGTGGAGGATGGGACGGCCGGCGTGGATCAGGGTGTTCTCGAGGACATCACCGCTGAGTTCGAGGTTGTCCGGATGGGAGACCTGCTTGCGGTAATTGATAAGCAGATGGATCGAATCGTCGATTCCCACCCCGATGGTCACACTGGTAAACATCACCGTGACAATATCGAGGGAGATGCCCAGCAGGTTCATGATGATGAAGTTGAGCATGATCCCGGAAACCATGGGGATGAGGGTCAAGAGTCCGTAGGCGAAGGAGCGGAAGACAAGGGAAGTGAGTACGAGTATGAGAAGGACGGCGATTGCCGTGGAGATGATCTGGCTTTTCGCCAGGTTCTCCGAGAGGTAGAGATTGACCAGAGTCGGCCCCCAGATGGCGGTTTCCATCTCTCCGCCGAAATTCTCATCCGTGGCCGCGGTAAGACCGCCGATAAAATCACCTAAGGTGTCCTCGTACATGAGGCTCCCCGTATCGCTGTCGAACATCCGCACCATGATGGTAAGCTCGCTGAAATCCCTGTTTACAAACTGTTCGAGGGAGCCGTCGCCTTCTTCCTCTTCGAGTATCGTGTTGAAGTAGCGGGAGAGAAGCAGTGCCGGGGCGCGGGAGGCGGGAAGCACATACTCCCCGGTGCGGGCCTTGTTCATCAATTTGAGATACGAGACAAAGGAGGCGATGTAGGAGACATCCGGACCGGCGGCAACCTCCTCCTGGAACCGGGCGATGGTCTCGAGGACGTCAGGCTTCAGAAAATAGCCTTTTTCATTCTCCGGGGCGGTCAAGGTGATGTAGGCGTTGAGATATCCCCCGAACTTCTCGATTACGTAAAGATTGTCGGTGACCGCGGTCTCCTTTTTTTTGAAAAAGCCCATGTAATCGGTCTTGTAGCTTATATGGGGAGCGGAGAAGAAAAAACCGACAACGACCGCGGCAAAAACGGCCACGAGGATTATTCTCCTGCGCGCGGCAAATGCCCCGATTTTAGACATGAGGGCGGTAAAATTGCCTTTTAAAAACCGGCGCTGCTCTTTTGCCGTGGGGGTCTTCAGCCGGGAGAGGACCGCGGGAAGGAAAAGGAGAGAGAGGAGCATACAGTAGATAATCCCCAGGCAAATCTCTAAGGCAAACTCCCGGACCTGGGACAGCGTTCCTGAAAAAAGGCTCCCGAACCCGATCAGGGTGGTGAGGGCGGCAAGCACGACCGTCCCGGTAACGTGGTACACCGAGACTGCAACATTGGTGCTACTCCCGTCGGCAGGGTCGATCTCCCTATAGTACTGGCTCAATATGTGGATGCAGTAGGAACTGCCTAAGGTAAGGATAAGCGGGGGGACCATGAGGCTTACTACGGTGAGTTTAAGCCCCAAGAGACTCATTGTGCCCAGCGTCCAGAGGGTGCCCAGAATGACCACCACAAAAGGCAGAAAGACCGAACGCTTGGTCCGTATCCCCAAGTAGAATACGAGCAGCATGATAAGGATCCCAATAATCATGAGCTTGGGGACGTCCCCGCCGATGTAGTCTTTGACCTTTTTAATAAGGGGGGAGCTGCCCGCCACGTAGGTCCGGTAGTGGGGGCCGAGGGTTTCGAGGGCACTGTCCACTTCCGCTAAGAGCGGTTCGTAATCGTTTAGCTTCTCGCAGTTGAAGATCACGGCCAGGGCGGTCCCGTCCCCGGAGAGGACCATATTCCGGGCAAGCGGATTGCCGGTAAGCCGTTCCCGGAACAGCTCGAGCTCCTCTTCGGTTTCGGGGGCCGTCCCGCCCGGAGCGGTCTCGGCGGGGAGCACAGCCCCGGTACCGCCGCCGGCAAAGGTCAAAAAGTTAAACGGATTAATACTGCCGTGGACCTTCTCGATCGACTCGATCTCGGCAATCGCCTTGCCGAGGGCTTGCAGTTTTTCAAGAGAGTAGAGGGCTTCGGCCTCCCGGGCCTCCACGGCCACAATAAAGTACTCTTCGGGGAGGTCCCGCCCGTACTCCTCCATTAGTTTTATCGGCCTCGAGTTTTGAGGGATGAGGGCCTGGATGTCCGGGTCGATTTCGAGTTTCAAAGCGGCCCACCCCATTACCACCGTAACGATTGCGGCAACAGCAAACACAACGCCCGCCCGGCGCTGGGAAACCGACAGTATCTTGAATATAATTGATTGTTTCATAGATGGTTGCGCTTTTTTTGAGTCAGAAACAAGAATGGAGGAAACCGTCGGGATTGTCAACTGCGAACCATGACTATACTATATTTG
>CAZQKT010000070.1:0-18156 GCA_964594055.1 uncultured Spirochaetales bacterium | reverse complement strand
ACCAGCAGTAGTCGTTTCTTTCTCCGGTCGCTGGTCACCCCGCTACATACTGCTTGATCAGCCGGATCAGCTTGTCCGTTTCCACCGGTTTGTTGATAAACTCTTCGGCCTTGATGTCTTCTTTCGCGAAGTCAAATGCGTATTCCCTGTTTATGGCCGTAAGGGCGAATATGGGCAGATCGGGATACTTCTCCTTTATTTCGGTTGCAGCCTCGAACCCCCTGGTCTTTTTTTCAGGGAACATAATATCGAGGAGGAGAAGGTCGGGAGAGATTTTTTCGATCATCTCGATGCCCGATTCAACCGACTCCGCGCTGTGAATCTCGAACCCTTCATACTCCAACAGCGCGCCCGTTGTTTCAATAATATCGAGATCGTCATCGATTATCAGAATTTTCTTTTGTGCCATTGTTTCCTCCTTTGGGAAGTTTTATATGAAAACTGGTACCTTTACCTAATTCGGAGTAAACGGTGATGTTTCCCCGTAAAGAATTTGCAGCCCGCTGAACGATCGGCAGGCCGAGCCCGGTACCGTCTTTTTCGATTTCACGCGCCTTTCGGGTCCTGTAAAACTCCTCGAACACCTTGTCGAGCTCACTCTCCTCGATACCCATACCTTCATCTTTTACCGTAAGCCGGACCTGATCGTCTTCCTCGACGGCGTTGATCCGGATCGTGGTGTTCTTCGGAGAGTATTTTATTGCATTTGTTATCAGATTGTTGAGGATGATGTTTAAAAGGTCTCTGTCGGCGCACACCTTGAGTATTTTCGGACAAGTGGTAACGATAGAGATGTGCTTTCTCGCTGCCCGTGTTTCGAAAAGGTCGATGTTGGAATCGATCGTATTTTTCAGTTTTAGCGGGTGCAGTGTGTACTGCGTATCCTCTTCCGATTTCATATAGGCGAAATCGATCATTTCATCGATCATGGTCAGAAGGTTCTCTGTACGCCGGTTGGCCTTGCCGAGCATCTCATCTGTTTTCGGTGTAATCTCTCCGGTAATCCCTTTCATGATCATCTCGTGATACCCTTTGAGAGCTGCGAGCGGACCCCGAAGCTCGTGTGTTACCTGGAGGATGAAATTGGATTTGATCTTATCGAGACTCTTATACCGGTCCAGTTCAACCTCTACCGCCTTGCCCCGCTCTTCGATTCTGTTTTTGATACTGGTAATGAGATACGCAGAGATGATAATGGTCGTACTCAATACAAACGTCCGCAGAAAGAGCAGTTCGTTGTAACTCTCCAGTGAGGTTTCCGGCCGTAATGTAAAAAGAGGCAGCAGCGAGGAGGACTGCATCAGGGAGACGATAATAAACAGCAGTACCAAAATACCGCTGTAGGTAAAAACCACGGTTTGCGGGAAAATAAATGATGTAAGCATGATGTGGAACACGAAGTAATAGGAGAAGGGGTTTTCCAAAAAACCGGTAAAGTAAACGAGGAGAAACAGCAGGATATAATCACTTATGATCTGCAGATGAAACAAGCCGCTCAGTTCGGCTCGGGAGAGGTTTTTCTTCTTTACGGCAGTATAATAGATCGTAAAGCCTCCATTAAGGAGGATGAGGAGTGCTGTCAAAAGATAGAGTACAGGAAAAGGGAGAGAGAAATCGAAAAAAAGATGGACCACGGCGAGCGCGCTGAGGACCCCCAGACAGGCGACCCACCGAAGTGCGATAAACCACGCTATTACATTATTCAAGTCGGCATATTCAGTTGAACTGAGTTTCGACTGTGGAGACATTTACGATACCGGATTATAGTTTTGCATCAACCGTGTGATTTCATTGATCTGTTTTTCTTTGAATGAAACGAGAGAAGAAAACAGTTCCTTTTGGTTTTCGGTCCGGATCGATTCCAAAATAGCCGCATAAAAATCTTTCAGTTTCTCTTCAAAGGACAGAAGTTGGTCAAAAATCTCCTTAGGTGTAGAGTTTTTAGTAATTGCTTTACGAGGCAGCATGTCCCTGTCTCTGTGAGATGGGGCGTATTTGAGCCATTCGGACATGCCGTATTTCTCAACGTCTACATGTTCGAGTACCTCGAGTTTATTCACGAGATTATCACGCAGGACGGAGACAATCTTTTTTGATTCTCCTTCTTTTAACCCGATTTCAGCAACATCATAGAGGTCTTTGAGCTCTTTTTCCCAGGAAACAGCTTTCTTTACCAATTCGTTTAGATCTTTGTAGGATGCCATGCCATCACCTTTTATTGTCGAAGATTTTTGTTCGTTTCTACTTACAATTTTACTCAAAATAAGGACAGATTGACAACCCTGTAATCTGACAGATAAGATACAGTATGGAACAGGACTATCTTCGTGCCCTCTCACATCAACTGAAAACGCCGATAAATGCAATTCAGTCGTTGCTGCGTACCGTAACCGACGGTTATACGGGAGAGACGAACGCCCAGACAAAACAGGTAATCGAAAAGGCTGTCGGCAGGGCGGCTGAGGCGAGAGAGCTCATTACCGACCTGCTCGATTATCAGCTCTACTCGCAGCAGCAGAAAGGGGCTTCCGAAGAGTATGACATTGTTCCGCTTTTACAGGGGCTCGTTAGAAATTATTCCGACACGGCGTCGGAGAAAGATGTCTCTCTTCACGCGGACTTTCCCTTCCGTACCAGTGTCATCCTTACCGGTGAGAGCAGGGGGATGAACCAGGCAGTCAGGAATCTCATCGAGAATGCAGTCAAGTATACACCGGCGAGAGGAAGTGTGACGGTCCGGCTAAAATTAACTGATGAAGCCCGGCAGTGCCGCCTTCGAATCAGTGATACCGGCTACGGCATCCCCGAAGATGAGCTCGATACGATTTTCGAGCCTTTTTACCGATCGGTAAAACACAAATCGAATATTGCCGGGACAGGGTTGGGCCTTCCCATAGCCAAGAAAATTGTGGAAAACCATGGCGGGACTATTTCGGTCACTTCCCAGGAGAACAGCGGTACCGCCTTCGAGATTGTTCTCCCGGTGACCGAAGTAAAAAAAAGTGACAGGCCCGCCGTCGAGCGCAAACAGGTCCTCATAATCGGCGGGGTAACGGCAGGCCCTAAGGTAGCAGCACGGCTCCGCCGTCTCGATGAAGATCTGGACATCACCATCATCGAGCGGAGTGATTTTCTTTCATATTCAGGATGCAGTCTGCCGGCCTATATCAACGGAAAAGTGCGCACTGCTAAAGAGCTTATGTCTACCGCTGATGCGACGGTGCGGGACATCGATTATTTTGAATCGATAAAAAACATTACCATATTAAACGATACCTTGGCCCTTTCCATAGACCGGCATAAAAAACAGGTAGCAGTAAAAGATCTAACAAACGATTCAGTAACTGATCTCCGTTACGACTATCTGGTTCTCGCTACCGGGACCCGCCCCCTCGTCCCGGAAATCCCCGGCATAGATCAAGAGAATATATTTTCACTCTACAGTCTTGAGGGCGCAGAGGCAATCAAGAAAGCTTTCTCCAAAGGTAATGCACAGGATGTGTATATCATCGGCGGCGGGCTTATCGGGGTATCCATAGCGGAATCGCTTATTGAAACGGGCAAACGGGTGACCATTCTGGAAAAAAAGCAGTATATCCTTATCCAGCTCATGGACCGCGACATAGCGGAGCGGATAGAACGGGTGCTTACCGGAAAAGGTATTAAAATCGTCACCGGGGTGAACATCGAGCAGATTCAAAGAACAAATACTTCTTTTGCTATTTCTACAGATTATGGTTCGTATCAGGCGGACATCATCATTGTCTCTACAGGAGTAAAACCGAATGTGGCGTTAGCAGAACAGACAGGCCTTACCATAGGTCCTTCCGGAGGTATAAAAGTCGATAAACACCTCCTTACCAGTGATGAGAGTATCTACGCCGTCGGTGACTGTGCGGAGAGCACGAATCTCATAACCGAGCGTCACGAATATTGGCCCTTGGGGTCCGTTTCGACTAAAATGGGGAGAATTGTAGCTGATAATATTGCGGGGGAGCAGACGGAATTTCACGGCTCTCTCGGCACGACCCTGTTTAAAGTGGTGGATGTCAATGTTGCCCGCACCGGTTTGGCCGAACGGGATGCCTGGAAAGCGGGTATCGAGACCGAAACAGGAGTGGTTACCGGTTTCGACCGCGCCCACTATTATGGACAGGCGGAAATTATTGTGGTAAAGCTTGTTGCGGAGAAGGAAAGCCGGCGGATAATCGGGGCCCAGATGTATGGTAAAGGAGAGGTGAGCGGCCGGATCGGTATTTTAGCCGGGGCCGTGATGAAATAGACGGGATTATCAGTGTCTCTCCTCTCTCGGTATACCAAAACGTTATGGTCCCGGACAGTATAAATATCCCTCTCGAGAACATTCGGTTTTCGCAAATTCCTTTTGATAAAACCGACAAAATCGTGCTCTACAGCCGTACATCTTCCGGTGCATATATGGCGTATCGCTATCTGGTCTCTAAAGGATACGTAAACCTTTTTGTTTTGGAGGGGGGGGCGAGTTCTGGAGCAGATAACACGGTTGCTAAAAACGTTGTGCACACCTGCATCACTGGTTCTTGAAAAAAAGTGTATAAAATAGTATAATTTATAATAGATGTTTTAGATATATAAGAAATTTTAATTTTTTTGATATTTAATTATTGCAATTTTTTTTATAGTGCATAAAATTGGTAAGTAAACATATACTCAGAATAAGAGGACCCGTTTATGGGATCACAAGATAACAGTATACCTGAAGAACTCATTTCACCGGAGATGATTGACAGCTTCATTTCCGAGACAAACGACCTTCTCGACAATGTTGAAGAGGCCCTATTAGAGATGGAGAAAGACCCCGTGCACTCGGGCGATCTCATCAATGATGCGTTTCGCGCCGTTCATACGGTAAAAGGAAATGCAGGTTTCTTCGGCTTTGCCGACATTGAACAGTCCTGTATGGATATCGAGTCGGTAATGGACAATGTCCGTAAGGGAAACAAAGAGGCGACGAATAACCTCATCACCGACCTGTTAGAGAATGTAGATTCAGTGAGAGGGTTACTGAAAACGGTCGGGATGAAGGAGGCGGAGTCCGCGTCTGAATCTACAACTGTGAAAGCCCCCGATGAGGCTCCTCCCGACGTCGCGCCTGCCGGTAATACGCGGGCAGGCGGAGAACCCGAATCAGCAGAAGAGAAACCGGAAGAGGCTCAATCTCAGCCCGGTGTCGAGTTTATCGAAGATGTGGAAGTGGAGACGGAATCCGATTACAAGCCGCTCGGAGATGTACTCATTGAAATGGGGGCGACCACCCGTGATAAGATCGACCATGCTTTAGATGAGCAGCAGAAAAAATTGGGTGAGATTCTCGTAGAGAAAGGTGTAACCCAAAAAGATGTTGTTGATAAGGCCCTGCAGGAGCAGGCAAAATATCAGGCTGCTGCAAAAGAGTCGGCCTACGCCGTCAAGCGGAAAGATATCAGGGTGGATATGGGCAAACTGGACCGGCTTTTCGACCTCATGGGAGAGCTCATCACTGCTGAGGCAATGGTGGTCTCTCATCCCGAACTGGAAAAACTGGATATAGAAAACTTCCACAAAGCAGCAAATGAGATGTCCAAAATAACACGGTCTATGCAGGAAATCACCATGGGCATCCGGATGATTCCGCTGGAAGGGCTTTTCAATAAGATGCGCCGCTTGGTACGGGACCTGGCCCGGAAGTTCGATAAAAAAATCAATCTGTCGATCAGCGGACAGGACACCGAGATGGACAGAAATGTCATCGAAGAGATCTCCGACCCGCTGGTCCACATCATCAGAAACTCCATCGATCACGGCGTCGAAGGCCAAGAACAGCGGGAAGCTGCCGGAAAATCTTCGGAAGGGAATATCGGTCTTGATGCAAAATATGAGGGCAATGAAATCTGGATTACCATCTCCGATGACGGCGGGGGCTTAAGGCGGGACAAGATTCTGGCCAAGGCGGAAAAGAACAATCTCCTTACCGGCAGTCCGGACGAATTGAGTGATTCGGATGTGTGGCAGCTTATTTTCGAGCCCGGTTTCTCCACGGCAGACCAGGTTTCCGAGATTTCAGGACGCGGGGTGGGGATGGATGTTGTCCGGCGTAATATCGAGAAATTAAGAGGGAAAATCGATATTGCCAGTACTCCGGGAGAAGGGACCAACATAGTCCTTAAAATCCCTTTGACCCTGGCAATTATTGACGCTATCAATTTCCAGGTCGGCACCATGCAGTATTCAGTTCCCATAAGCGACATCGTAGAGTTCCAAAAAGTTACAGAAGAGCAGGTTACCCGCACGAGCAGCGAGCAGGAAGTTCTTCGTCTGCGTGAAGAGATAATTCCGATAATCAAATTGCATCAGTTTTTTGACATTGAAACGGTAAAACGGAAGGTCTCGGACGGGCTTGTTATCATAGCCCAGGGCAGGGGGAAAAAAATTGCTTTGTTGGTCGATGAGATTATCGGTAATCAGCAGATTGTCATCAAACCCTTGCCGGAATATATGGCGGGCATGCGTGCTGTTTCCGGCTGCAGTATTATGGGCAACGGAGAGGTGACCTTGATTCTTGATATTGGGTCTCTTATTCGAGAGGAGCTTGATTAGAAAACGATGGAAACAAACCAATATACTCCGGAAAAACAGGAGTATTCTTTTAACGGGATCATTCAGATCGATGACAAAGAGTTCCACCTCATCTCAGCATTGGTCTATGAAAAGTTCGGCATACATCTGACCGACAAGAAAAAAGCACTGGTCAGGGGGAGGCTCAATAAGCTTATCCGTGGTCTTGGTTATACGTCGTTCCAGCAGTATTACGATTCGATCTTGGATGATAAAACAGGCAGGTCCCTGCTCGATTTGGTCGATAAAATTTCCACAAACCACTCTTATTTTTTCAGGGAAAACGAACATTTCGATTTTCTTGAAACCGTCGTTCTTCCGAAAGTCGAAGAAAAATTAAAAAGTGAGAACAGCTCCGATTTACGCATCTGGTGTGCCGGTTGTGCCGCAGGAGAAGAACCGTACACGCTTGCTATGGTCCTGTTGGAACACTTTGGGGCTTCTTTTTTTTACGGGAATCCCGGTGTACTGGCAACCGATATTTCCCTTTCCGCACTCAGTCAGGCTGCGGAAGGAGTATACACCCCGGACCGCGTTCAGGCGGTTCCCCACTACTATAAAAGTAAATATTTTACTCAAACCGCAGACGGGATGTTTAAAATTAAAAATGACCTCAAAAAAATGATTCTTTTTAAACGGCTCAATCTGATGCGTCCCGAATTTCCGTTTAAAGGAAAATTTCATGTTATTTTCTGCAGAAATGTGATGATTTATTTTGACGGACCGACCAAGACGGACCTCGTTGCGAAATTTCACAATTTTTTGGTTGATGACGGGCATCTGTTCGTCGGACATTCCGAATCGTTGGGAAGAGGGTCCGGCATTTTTCAGTATATTCAGCCTGCGGTATACAGCAAAATAAATGGGGTGTGATGTATGAATGAGAAAAAAAACGGGAAGGTAACAGTGCTTGTCGTTGATGATTCGGCATTAGCACGAAATATCCTTACAAAAGGGTTGGGCAACGATCCGGAGATCGAAGTTATCGGGGCCGCCCCTAATGTCTATATTGCCAGAGACAAAATTGTAATGAAAAAACCGGATGTTATCACCCTCGACGTTGAGATGCCCCGGATGGATGGAGTCGAGTTTTTAAAACGGCTCATGCCCCAGCATCCTCTTCCTGTTGTTATGGTTTCCGCACTTACCGCTCCGGGAGCAAGTATTACCCTCGATGCACTCGAGCACGGAGCTGTGGATTTTGTACTCAAACCTTCTTCCAGTTTCGGTGCCGGCTTAGAAGAGATGATTGAAGACCTTTGTGCCAAGGTGAAGACAGCTGCCGGGGTCGACGTTTCTCACTGGAAAAACGCGAAAATAAAATCCGCAGTAAAGCGCACTCCTCTTCCCAAAGTGCTTATGGGTACGACCGACAAAGTTGTTGCAATCGGTGCTTCGACCGGAGGGACCAATGCTATTCGCGAGGTTGTGACCCAATTCCCGGCCGACATGCCGGGTACGGTGATCGTACAGCATATGCCTCCGAAGTTTACCAAGATGTTTGCCGATAAGCTAAACGAAATATCGAATGTCGAGGTCCGGGAGGCAAAAGGGGGAGACAGGGTCGTAACCGGTACGGTTCTTATAGCTCCGGGCGGATATCATATGGAGGTTGTCCGTTCCGGAGGTACCTATTTGGTGAAGTGCTTTGAAGGGGAGAAGGTAAACGGGCATTGCCCTTCGGTTGAAACGTTGTTTAATTCGGTAGCAAAAAACGTCGGCCCGAACTCGATCGGTGTCATCCTTACCGGAATGGGAAAAGACGGATCAGAAGCGCTACTCGAAATGAAGAACACCGGTGCACGGACGTTCGCACAGGATGAAAAGACTTCGATTGTTTTTGGCATGCCGGGAGAAGCTTGGAAGATTGGTGCTGCAGAAAAGTTAGTCAGTCTTACCGACATTCCCGCCACCATAATTGGTGCGTTAAAGGACATGAAATGATTAGAACAGATGTCGGGATAGGTGAGTTTAAAATATCGAATGATGAAAAAGATACGTTGAAAACATATGCTCTCGGCTCCTGTGTAGCGGTGATTGCATATGATAAATCGACGAAAGTGGCGGGACTCATCCATATTGCCCTGCCGGATTCGAGTGTGAATCCGAAAAAAGCGGAAACGCGTCCCGGTTTTTTTGCCGATACCGGGCTTCCGCTCTTTCTCAAAGAATTTAAAAAGAAAGGTGCATCACGGGCGAACTCCTGGATAAAAATTGCTGGAGGTTCCAATATCATGGATGAAGAGAAAACCTTTGATATTGGCCGCCGAAACGCCATTGCAGTAAAACGGTACTTATGGAAAAATGGGCTCGGTGTCATTAAGGAAGATACCGGTGGTAATATCAGCAGAACGGTTTCGATATCCGTGGCAACAGGAGAAGTTCTTATCTCTAATGCAAAGGAAAAGTGGACGTTATAGGAAAAACGGGAGGACCTATGGATTTTAAGGAAGTTTTGATTGTTGATGATTCCGCAACATCACGAATGATCATTAAACGTTGCTTCGATATAGCCGGGTTTCATGATGTCACGTATCATGAGGCCGAGGATGGGCTGAAGGCAATTACTTTTCTCGAAGAAAACGATGTAGATCTTGTCCTGACGGATTTAAAAATGCCGAAGATGGACGGGAACACATTCTTAAAGAAAATGAGGAAAAAAGAAAAGACCAAGGATACTCCCGTCATTGTCATCTCGAGTATGGGTAATGATGTTCTAGAGAGCCAATTAGTCGAAGCGGGGGTAATGGCCATTATACGAAAACCGCTTTCCCCGGCGAAAGTCCTCGAGGTATTAGGAGGAGACAGCGATGAGTTCTGAAAAAGTACAAAAGATCCGGGAATCATTGAAGAATGCGGTTGAAATGACGTTTATGAATATGGCTTTTGTCGATGTCATGGAGGCCGAAGCGCCCGGCGAAGTCAGCTTTAGTCATATCATCTATATTAGCTTTTCCAGCCCGATAGAAGGCGGCATGATTCTCTTTCTTCCCACAGAATGCAAAAAAATGATTGCTGAAAATATTCATGGAAGCAACTGGGAATCGCTTTCGACCGATGAAATCGATGACTGCCTGCTCGAGATGCTTAACGTTCTGGCAGGCAATTTTCTCAACATGCACTACGGCAAGGAAGTGGGGCATAATATGACCTTCCCCCAGTTGTTGTTCGACGAATCGGAAGTACCGGAACACGGCGACTATCGGGACTATTTTTTTGATGCAGAAGGTGTTCCCTTCAAAATTGGGGTGTGGATTACCGGATAAAATCGACGCATGAAGAAATATCCTATTAATACCGAAAAAGCGAAAATGATCGCTGATGACGATATTGCTTTAATTAAAGAACTCTTAGAGGTTTTTCTCATCCATCATAGAGACCAGCTTTCTGCTATCAACGAGGCGATAGAGACAGGGGATGGGGACGGTCTGCGGTATGCTGCTCATCAGATTAAAGGGGCATTACGGAATTTTGCCGCTGATAGGGCAGAGGAGAATGCTTATGAACTCGAAAAATGCGGCAAATCGAATGATCTACGCGGTGCTGATGAAAAAGTAAAAAAATTAGAACAAGAATTAGGTGTTCTCGAGGATTATTATTATACTAATGATTGGGAGAAAGACTTTATTGAGAAGGAGTAGAAGATGAGTAATCGCAAAGCTCTGGTCGTCGACGATGGAGCGATGAATAGAAGTTTTATCAAAACCTTTCTCACAACAAAAGGTTTTGATGTAGACACCGCCGAGGATGGTCTTGTCGGTTTAGACAAAGCCAAACAAGACCCGTTCGATTTGATCTTCACGGATATTGAAATGCCGAACATGAACGGTCTGGAATTCTTAAAGAATGTGAAACGCATCGATGCGTATAAATCAGTACCGATTGTCGTCCTCAGTACGGTAGATAAACCGGAAGTTATCGATCGGGCGAAGAAAATGGGTGCAGTGTATTATATGGTAAAACCGTTTAACGAAGAAAAAATGGCAGAAGCCCTCAAAGCAGCGGGAATGGATTAAGCGTATGGCAGGTCAGGATTCCAGCGATTTAACCGATATCCTAGAAACGTTGGAGAATCTCGAACAAAGTGTAATGCAGTATGAAGAGTCTATGAATAATGAAGAAGAGGATTCTTCGATTATTCATATCATTTTCCGCTACGCGCATAATTTAAAGAGCGCCTTAGCTATGGCGCACAAGGAACACAGTTCTGAACTCATCCATGCGGTCGAGAGTGAGTACGATCTTATCCGGAGCGGAAAAGCTGTTGCTAATACGGAAGTGCTCGATAAGACCTTCGCTTCTATTGATCTCATTAAGGAAAATCTCTACCTCGAAAATGAGGATGAGGAAGCATTGAAAGCCCTGAAGGAACAGGTAGAGGAGCTGGAGGAGACAACCAAGTATGAAGGGTTGGCGGTTATCAACTTCCCCTTGACCGCGGAATCTGAAAAACTTCTCCGGCAGGCTGAAGAAAAAAAGTACACAGTGTATCAAATAGAAAAACTGATAAACGCCGATATTGATTCGGAAAGCCTGAAGGAACTCCCGATTTATGAAGACATAAAGGAGGTCGGTTTTCACATCGTTACGCATCCTCCATTCGATCAAATCGACAAGAGTGCTGAAGAAGCGGTTTTAAAAATTCTGTTTGCAAGTGAAAAGAGTGCCGACGAATTGTTTTACGATATATTCGACCCGTTTCGTGAGGTCGATATAAAAAACCGCATAGGCAGTTCAGCACCGGAGAAGCAAAAAATTGCGGGTAGTGGTAAAAAACCGGGTGAGTTTTCTATTCTCATCGTGGAGGATGATTTTACGACCCGGCATTTCGAAGAAACCATTATGCGGGAGTTCGGTGAGTGTGAAGTAGCTGTCTCCGGAGACGAGGCGGTCCGCGCGTTCGAATCCCGTTTGATAAACAATCAACCATACGACCTCGTTCTTCTCGATATTCTTATCCCCAATATGGACGGACATGCAGTGCTGGAAACGATCCGGGATTTCGAAGAAGAGAAAGGAATAAAAGGCTTCGACAGAACGAAAGTTATTGTTGTATCCACCCTTACAGATATGGAAAACATAACGAAATCTTTCCGGGGACAGTCGGATTCCTATATCGTTAAACCTGTTACCAAGAATAAAATTAGTAGGGAACTGAAACGACTCAAACTGCTCGTATGACGACCGAATTATTCCTATACGAAGAACAGTTCGAATTATCACCATTGCTGAGACAGAATTTGTGGTAGAGATTTTTATCGATCAGTCTGAATTAGAGAGTTCGCAATCAGCACTGCTGCAAAGGGACAACATGCTCGAAGGTTTGTCTGCGTCTATGAATGTCTTACTCGGCAGTTTGGAAAACTTTGAAACAGCTGTAAACCGGTCACTGGAAGTATTGGGTTCCGGATTAGGGGTAGATACCGGGTTCATGTTTCAGTTCAATTCTTCCATGGGACAAGAACGGTATTCTCCGACGATACAATATGTATGGCAGCAGGACAATCATGCAGTGGTGCCGGTTTCTCCCGGGTTGGGAAGCGGCATTGCTCTCGAACGGGGCAGTATTTTCACGAAATGGATATCACAGGTAAAAAATGGAGAGGCTGCAAGCGGAAATCTAACTGAGCTCGGCCCGAAGGAAAGAAAACAACTTGAACAACTCGGTATTGCTTCGTTTTTCTGTGTTCCCCTCCATGTCGCCGACTCGCCCTGGGGCGGATTTGGTTTTGCTACCGGTAGTGACGATTATCTCTGGGATGATGCAGTGCAGGCCGTTATTTTTTCTGCAGCGGAAAGCTATAGCGCCGCCTTGTCACTGAAGATAAGCCGGGACCGGGAAAGTGAAGAAGCGATAAAGGCTGAGAAATTGGCGGTCAAGGCAGATACGGCCAACAGGTCTAAAAGCCGGTTTCTAGCCGGCATGTCCCACGAAATCAGAACACCCCTCAATGGACTTCTCGGGTTTCTCGATTTACTCCGTGATACCGAACTGAATGAGGAGCAGGAAGAAATCGCAATAACACTTCAGCCGTTGGCTGAAGAAAGAAATACTGATTTAACGGTCTACATTCCGCCTGATGTCCCTGCTGCGGTGGTAGGTGACCCGGGTCGGTTCCGCCAAATTCTTATGAACCTCGCAGGTAATGCGGTAAAGTTTACAAAAGACGGCACTGTACAATTGTACCTCGAAATCACTGACGAGAGCGGGAAAAAGTCCGTGCCGCCGGAATGGATGATTACCTGAGCAAGCCGACCGACCCGCAAAAAATGATTCGGTGCATCAGGCAGTGGCTTGAAAAATCCTCTTAAGAACCATCCTTCACTTCAACCGGCAGTTTCCGGGTTGCCTTTAAGCCCTATCTCTTCGGCCACGTCCCGCATTCCCATAATGGTATATTCGATTATCGTAGAAAGTTCCATATCGAGCATCTCGGCCCCTTTTTCGATAATGGATCTGTCGACACCGGCTGCAAACCGTTTGTCCTTCCACTTCTTCTTTACCGATTTTACCTTTGTATCCAACACACTTTTTGAAGGCCGTACCAGAGCAGTGGTTGCGACAAGTCCGGTGAGTTCATCGGTTGCATAGAGAACTTTTTCCATCGTTGATTCCGGCTTAACATCAGTAACAATACCCCAGCCGTGACTGATGACCGCCCGGATGTCCTCTTCGGGCCATCCCCGCTCCCGCAGTATCTCCTCGCTTTTATGACAGTGTTCTTCCGGATACATCTCATAATCGAGGTCGTGAACAAGACCTATTGTCCCCCACCGCTGTTCATCCTCGCCGAAGTGGCGGGCAAAGTACCGCATTACCCCTTCTACGGCCAATGCATGCTTTACGAGGCTTTCACTCTTGTTGAACTCGGTCAGTAGTTTATACGCTTCTTCGCGTGAAGGTGTTTTTGAACCCATGGAGACGTCTCCTTGTTGTTAGTTTCGAACCGCTGCCCGGAGATGACGTTAACAGACATCGAAGGGCAACAGCTACTCTATCCTATCAGAGAATGAAGCGGATTGGAACAATTAAGCAGGTACGGTATGACACCTACTGTGATCCTCGTCTCAATTATGCCCGGAGCATAGAGACGGCTTTCCTTATCGCTAAGTTGCTGAAATCGTCCCGATAACACGAAATTATGTGGAGCCGACGGGCCCCTCGGCTAGTGCCGTTTTTCCCCAACCACAACCAACCTTTCCGACTGTTGGTTGTAGATTGTCCCTTTCAGGTCTCCGTAACAGCGGACGTTGAAGAACCCAATCTCTTCGAGCAGTTCCCTCAATTCCCGTGCTGAATATATACGGTGAGTAAAGGTAAAATCGGTTTTCTGCTCGCCCTTGAGCAGGATCCATCTGTTTTGGATTTTGCTCCACTCTTCGATTATCCGGCGCTCCATAAGAACAAACGTACCGTCCTGTTCGTACCATTCGGTAGGATGGAAAATCCTTGCTAAGATCTCTTTGCCCATCAGTTCAATGAGCAGTTTTCCGCCCCGCTTGAGAGAAGAATACATATTGCCTAAGCTTTGCAGTTCTTCTGCCGGGGAGTCGAAGTAGCCGAAACTGGTAAACATGTTGATTATCGCATCATACCTTTCCGTATCGACATAATCCCGGATATCTGCCTGGATAAATTGTACTGAGACTTCGTTGCTTTTCGCTGTTTCTGCAGCTGCTTCGAGAAATTGAGGGGTGCGGTCCACTCCGGTTACCGTAAGACCGTGTTTCGCCAATTCTACACTGTGTCTGCCTACTCCGCAGCAGAGATCGCACACAGCATCCCCTTTTTTGAGGTCCAGCAGAGATACCGCATCTGAGACCTCCTCTCCAGCAGCACCCCACTGCCTCTCGCTGAACATATACGGCGCGAAGGAGAGCCAGAAATCATCGTCTTCGAACCACGGTTTTTCCGTTTTCATCTATCTATCTATCATGCCCCAAGCAGTCTATTGCACTTGTGACTATGGAGTTTACTCTAAACTGAGAGATTTGGGTAGATCTTACATGTGCTTGGAAAATAGATATGATTATAGAAACCCCGTCCGCTTTCTGCAGAACATCAGGCGAATGTGTCTACGTTTTCCGCTTTTCCACCTTCTTCAGGAGGCGGCGATTCTTCGGTCTGTTGTTCGTTTTCGGTTTCTTCGGTGTTTTCCGTCTCTTCGGTCCTGGGACGGTCTTCCGGTACTGACCTGCCCATCGGGGGAGGTGGATAGGTTTCAATTGGTAATATTTCCATACGTCCTCCTACAATTAAATTTAATCCCGATCTGCAGATTTGTCAAATTCGGTAAACTTGGGCCTATTTTGTTTAATATTGTGCTGAAATGGCACTAAAATGGTCCGAAAACCTATTGCTATTACCTCCTCTTGTGTAGTATAACCAGGTGTTATGGATCCCATTGGTATTACCCTTGCTATTTTAGGTGGTGCGGTAATTCTGTTCTTTACCGAGCTCATTCCCATGCCGGTGACCGCCCTGCTCGTCCCGGTTACCCTGAGTCTTTTCGGTATTCTCGAGCCTGCTGAGGCGGTAAGTTATTTCGGAGACAAATGGGTAATAATCTTTTTGGCCATGTTTATGGTGGGTGAGGCGGTTTTCCGCACCGGATTGGCCGATAGTATCGGACGGGCCACGGTCCGGATTGCGGGAAAGAATGCGACCCGGGTCCTAATTCTTGTCATGCTTATCGTCGGGGTGATGTCGGCATTTTTAAGCAATACAGGGACAATTGCTGTGTTCATACCGATTGTATTAGGCATTTGCCGTTCTGCCGAGATAAAACCGGGAAAGATCCTTATGCCTATGGCGTTTGCCGCGTCCCTCGGCGGGACTATGACCCTTATCGGTACGCCGCCGAACGGTGTGGTAAACAGTATTATCGGTGAAAGTGGGCTTGTCCCTTTTGGGTTTTTTGAGTTTGCTAAAATCGGCGGAATTTTGTTCGTCGTGGGCATCCTCTACTATATCTTTATCGGAGAGCAATTTTTACCCGATTCAGAAACAGAGACGGAAGAGTTGTTTCACCGGGACATGACCTTCCGACGGAATAAAATGTGGATCGCGATAGCCGTTTTTCTGTTTGTTATCGTGATGATGGCCACTGAATTGATTCCTCTTGTTACTGCAGCCCTGCTCGGGGCCTGCTTGATGATCATCACTCGATGCATTACTATGAAAGAGGCCTTTCAGTCGGTTTCATGGACCACGATTTTTCTTTTTGCAGGGATGCTTCCTATGAGTGCGGCCATGCAGAGCTCCGGTGCCGCTTCAATGATTGCTGAAGTCGTCATTAGAAATGTAACCAGTCCCTGGATCTTATTAGGGGTTATCTATCTGTTTACTGCAGTATTGACCAATTTTATGTCCAATACTGCCACTTCGGCTTTAATGGCACCGATCGGAATTGCAATTGCCATGGGATATAATGTGAATCCCGAGCCGATTCTTATAGCCGTTGCTACGGCCGCATCCGCCTGTTTCCTTACTCCTATCGCAACTCCTCCAAATACGATTGTTCTCGGCCCGGGCGGGTATCACTTTTTGGACTATTTGAAAGCCGGATGGCTGCTGCAGATTATCGTTGCGGCTATCGGTGTGCTCGTCATCCCTCTTATTTGGAAGTTTTAGCTACTGCCTCAAACCTTGTTGCACGAAGGAGCACGAAATTTCTTTGATTTATCTATAATAATTGACTATACTACTAGTGTTCTATGGAAAAACCGACGGTACAATCGACAGATGCGCGACTCCCGACGATCCTCATTCCCTATCCCGGTCCGTGCGGACATCCCGGTTGTCATGATGTATTTGTCTATCTCCGCCCGGAGACGAACGGCGTACGGGTGGAAAGTACGATGCTGCGTGTCGTTCACACCCATATTCAGTACAAGGAACGGATGAAATTGGCCTACCTTGCCAATGTCCCCGGAGATTTTATCGTAGAGAAACGAATAATAGAACAGCATTACGTCAGTGAGCTCTATTTCGCGGTAAACGGCAAATCGGCTTTGACTGAAGGTATGCGGAAACGTTTCGAACAGCATTTTGACACTTCGTTTTCAGAAGCGGACATTATCGGTGCGTTCGAAGCGATGAAAGTGTTTGATCTTACCTACAATGAGCTGTTTAATCTGTGGGTCCCCCCCTCGGATATGCTTAAAGTAAGCGGACAAACCCTTAAAAAATATAAAAATACATACATTATCAATTATGATATTCCTGCAATTCTTCATAAGAACAACAACAAAACCGATATTGCCGTAATGATCCTGCGGGCCGATCTGACCTATGGGGATATTCATAAAATAGTTGATGCTATGGGAAAAGCTCTGATTCGGGAGCATATTCTCGATCCGGGAAAGCCGTTGAGCCGTATTTTCCACTATTCGAAAGGTCCATTCGGCCAGATCAGGGACGCAATTGGGTATCTCTACACCGAAGACATCCGGCATGTTCCCCTCAAATCTATCGCTTTTGCCGATTATTTACTTAAAAAAGGTGTGAACATGCATCAGATCCTCGAGGCCATTAACAACCCGATCATGCAGTTTCGAGGTGAGGATGGTTCGGTTATTGAAGATGAACTGTTTCATTACACCGCAGACGATTCCTTTGAGGAAGCGTATAAGAAATTCTGTTCGATAATCTCCCGGATGATAGTACAATAACGGCCTCGAAAAAAAACTGGAAAAAATTTTAAAAAATTCTGTTACCTTTTTAAGACTTTGGAGTTTTTATTATAAAGCGGGTATGACGGGCTGCAACCCATCTCAACCCCACCTCCTTTTAATGGTTCCCCTCAGGGTTTTTACCTCCTTTTCCCTGAGGGGTTTTTTTGTCCCGGCGCACCAATGGATATGGGCGGTGGACGGTCGGGGCTTTGAAATAGTATCATGTAAAAAGCACTTATGAGTTTGTCATGTATACTCTTAAACGATATTACCGTCCCTTGCGGCTATTTTGAGGGGAGCTCCTTTACCAGCGAACATTACATGATCGGAACTATTGATAATGACGAGTTGGATGTACTCTTAGAAACAGGGTATCGCCATTTCGGCTGCTATTTTTTCCGTCCGGTCTGTACGCATTGTCACCGCTGCATCCCGATTCGCGTCCCCTTGGCCGGGTACACATTTCCCCGTTCTGCTCGTAGACTGTTCAACCGGAATGAAGCCTTTCGGGTAGAAATAACGGAGCCCCGTCCGAGCAGAGAAGCATTTGAACTATATCGTTTACATAAAATGAGGTTTGGCGAGATCAGTCCGGAGCACTTCGATCAATTTGTGGAATCATTTTTCTACCGGTTTCCCAGCTCGTACCAGCTTTCCGTATATGATGGTGACAAACTGATTTGTGTGTCCCACTTTGACATGACCGATTTCTCACTTTCCGCGATATACTGTTACTTTGATGATTCCTATGCTAGGAACAGCCTCGGCAGTTTTGCTATATATAAAGAAATCGAGTTCGGATTGGAAAATGACTTACAGTTTTTCTATCTCGGTTATTATATCCGT
>CAZQKT010000069.1:0-18195 GCA_964594055.1 uncultured Spirochaetales bacterium | reverse complement strand
GTCCTCTGCAGCTATCAGTTTTACAACGGTTTTACTTACAATGCGGCGAATCTCACGACGAGATTCGCCGCATTGTAAGTAAAACCGTTGTATAACTTTTGGGTCCTCTGCAGCTATCAGTTTTACAACGGTTTTACTTACAATGCGGCGAATCTCGTCGTGAGATTTTTTTCCATACGGGAAATGGGCAGTATCAGCTACATACACCATCCGCTCGTGCGGAAGGAGTTTTTTCGTGCTGTATAAATAGTGGAGGCCCCCTATTCCGGAATCAATAAATCCAACTGGTCTAGTATCCATCACCGAATAAGCTGTCGAACTGTGAGCGCGCCATTTTTCTCTTCTCTTCCTCGTACCCCGGTCCGCTCCTGTCGACATAGGTAAAATAATCGCAAAAATTGGCGCGTTCTTTATCCCGTACCGGTTCGGGAATCGTCTCCCTGCATTCCCAATGCGCGTTCGGATCGTAAAATCTACAGTTAAAACATATTTTTACATCACGGCCGCACTCCGAACAGGAAGAACTTCTAAAAACTTTCGTCTCTATCGTTGTGCCGCAGAAATAACACATACCTGTATAGTACACATTTCGAATCGAAGAGGGAATACCCTCCCCCCTATTCACTTGTGTATTACGCCGGTTTTTACTACTCTATCTGTATGTTCGACACAACTCGTTGCCCTGTAGAAGGGTGTACCAAGTTCGTCCTGTCATTCGGAAAAACCTGTTATGAGCACGAAAGTGATCAAAAAAAAATGTATCGGCACATTGTACGGTATCTCAGCGAAAATGATACTGTCGAAGATGTCAGTTTCTCCCACATGCCGTTTTCCGATCTCAATGTAACCGGGAAAAAATTTATCAGATGCAGATTTACAGGGAGCAGCTTTGAACAGTGCGATTTTTCCCGTGCTCTGTTTCATCTGTCCTTTTTCGATTTTGCTCAATTCAGCCATTGTAAATTTATCAATGTGAACGCACAGGCATCTGTTTTTGCGGGGTCCGTTATCGAGAACACCGATTTCAGCGAGTCGGACATCCTCCATTCCAACTTTAACGGTATCCGGTGTTCGAACAGTTCGTTCAACGATTCCGACTTGTATTTTTCCCATTTTATTAGTGCGTATATTACCAATTCAACGTTTATAGACTGTAATTTGAAAAAGGTACAACTGGTCCACACGGTTATGAAAAATGTCAGTTTTAAATATTCCAATTATGAAGACGCCGATTTCAGCGAGCAATAAGGAGGAGAACAACTACAAGCGATGAAGGTTTTTTTTCACTTTGCCTTTTCAGGATTTGCCAATACCTATCTCATCGGTCCGAATGAAGGCGGCAAAGCGCTGCTTATAGATCCCGGTATTATGGATATTACTCTATTAAACCTCATAGAAAAAAACAACTACTATATCGATACCATTTTAGTTACCAATGCACACGAAGCCCACATGTTCGGCATAAAAACATTGAGAAAAATTTATAATACGCAGATTTACTGCGGAGTAGAAAAACTCTACGATTTCGGCTGTGTGCTCATCAGAGACGGCCAAACCATTGATTTTCATGACACTAAGATCAAAATATATCAGGTAATGGGGCATACCAAAGAGAGTATGGTATTTCGCATTGATACTATGCTTTTTACCGGTGATGCGCTTGGTGCCGGTAAGGTGGGAGACAGTCCGAACCCATATGCGAGACGGGTGCTTATCGATATGATTGATGATAAACTATTGCCACTTGAAGAAGATGTTTATATTTTCCCGGGCCACGGGCCGCCCTCTACGTTGAAATTAGAAAAATTGTATAACCCTATGATTTCCGAGCTTATTGCATCCCGGCGAGAATCCGAATCATCTTCTTAAATCGTGCGGGGAGCGGGGCCCGGAATTTTTTTTGTACTCCTGAATCGGGCATCTTAATGGTTAGTTTATACGCATGAAGCAGGAGTGTTTCCTCGGGAAAGGCGGCATCCTTGCGAGCGTATAGTGGATCACCTACAATAGGGGTGCCTTTCTGCTGCATGTGTACCCGCAGCTGATGGGTCCTCCCCGTTTTCGGGACCAGTTTTATAAACGAGTAGGAGTCGAACCGCTTCAATACCTTGTAGCTCGTCACTGCTTTTTTGCCTTCGGATTCTGAGGTGCTGAATCGCTTTCGGTGGACCTTGTCCCGGACGATAAAGGTCTCGATCGTCTCTTCGAGAGGAAAAGGCGTCCCTTTGACTATTGCAAGATATCCTTTTTCTATTGAACGTTTGCGAAATTGGAGAGAAACATGTTCGAGTACGTGGGGGTTTTTTGCGACGAGGACGACCCCCGAAGTGTCCTTATCGAGACGATGGACAATACCGGGACGGATACGCTGGTCCGGAAATGATTTGGAAAGAGAGAGACAGTAGTGCATAATGCCCTGGATCAATGTTCCGTGATAGTTGCCCTGTGCAGGATGGACCACTACCCCTTGGTCTTTGTTGACCACAATCAATGAGTCATCTTCATAGAGAATATCGAGCGGTATCGGTTCGGGCTCTATGACCTGCGGTGGTTGCTCTAAAAGAAGCACCTCTACTCTGTCCCCGGCTTTTACCTGTTTGGAGAGTTTGGCCTGTTCTTCATTTACCAGTAGAGACGCTACCTGCTGTTTTATCCGGCTTCGGGTAAGCATCTGTATGACATCAGCTAAATATTTATCGATTCTCAGATTTTCACCTTCAGGCAGCTCTACCGTAAGCACTTCTTTTTTCATGAATCGGTATGTCCCTACTGTTTTTCCTGCTTGTTTTCAGAAGCTTTTTGGATTTCTCCAATGATAAAATCGAGAAGGGTAACGAACGCTGATGCTACTATGGTTGATACAAGGATGCCTGTCTTCTCTTCATCTGTGAGGGGGACCGGTGTTTGATTGCCGAAAAGCGGGGGGGCGTAGGATGAGTCGAAGCCGCTCGAACCGTAGCGGACTACATCGACTGCCATTCGGGAAAAGAGAAAGGTAAGCGGTATGGAACCGAATAGAATTGTTTCAGCTCTTCGCAGTTTGTGCATCCACGGTTCGAACTCGTCGTCTCTATACGGTTCAGGCGTATAGGAATCGCCTGTGTCCGAACTCTGATTTCCTTCTTGGTTTTGCTGTTGTTGGTCTTGAGCGAGAAGTGTAGTACCGGTAAGTGATACAATAATACAACAGATAAAAACCCTCCATGCAAAGTTTTGAATCACCGGTAGTCCCTTGCACCGAAAATAAGAGAACCTATTCTCACCACGGTGGAACCTTCTTCAATAGCAATAGTGTAATCGGATGACATTCCCATCGAAAGTGTATCGATCTGCAACTGCGAATAGGTGCTCTTCAGTTTCTCGAACAGTAAGCGGAGCTTTTGGAAGGAGGCGCGGACAGCATCAGTATTATTCGTAAAAGGAGCAATGGTCATAAGACCGCGGACGGTAAGATGGGGCAGAGTATCACAAATAGTGTCCAGTGTGCTCCACATTTGCTCTTCGCTTCGAAACCCTTCTTTGCTTTCCTCGCCCGATGTATTTATCTCGAGAAGAATGTTCATCTGCTTTCCTTGTTTCGTGCATTCTTTCTCTATCGCTTGTGCTGTAGAAAGTTTATCTACTGAGTCTACCCAGGTTACGGTCTCTACCGCTTGACGGGCTTTGTTCCTCTGAAGATGGCCGATAAGATGCAGTTCTATATCTTCCGGCAGCCCTTCGTATTTTTCTTTTGCTTCGAGGACTCTATTTTCTCCGAACAAAGTTAATCCCGCTTCGTAAGCGGCAACAACATCTTCGCGCGGTTTTGTCTTCGTTACAGCCATAAGACGTACCTCTTCGGGATTTCTCCCACTCTTCTCGGCTGCTTCTTTTATGGTATTGGCTACTAAAGAGATGTTATTTTCAATACTGCTCATATCCTATAGTATACCATTCTGTACTACTTTTGAACATAATAGAAATGGTTGACTTTTCTATTTTTCCGGCATACATTCTAGATAATTGATAGAGGTAGGTGAATAAAATGAACAGTAGTTGGTCGGAACGGCAAAAATCTACATGGAGAGAGAAAGTCGGACTGGCTGAAATGCTAAAAGGCGGAGTAATTATGGACGTGGTTACTCCCGATCATGCAAAAATAGCTGAAGATGCAGGTGCCTCTGCCGTCATGGCGTTAGAGCGTGTACCGGCAGATATACGCACCCAGGGCGGTGTTGCTCGTATGTCCGATCCTCAATTGATTACACAGATACAGGAATCCGTCTCAATTCCGGTAATGGCAAAATGCAGAATCGGACATTTCGTTGAATCGCAGATATTAGAGGCAATGGGTGTGGATTTTGTCGACGAAAGTGAAGTGCTAACACCGGCTGATGATCGGTTTCATGTCAATAAACATCTGTTTAAAGTTCCGTTTGTCTGCGGATGCAGAGATTTAGGAGAGGCGCTTCGGAGAATCGATGAAGGTGCCGCCATGATTCGGACAAAAGGTGAGGCAGGCACAGGTGATATTATCGAAGCTGTACGCCATATCCGTACCGTTATGGATTCTATGAAACGGCTTACGATACTCCCTAAAGAAGAACTTATGACTGAAGCAAAAAATCTCGGCGCTCCTTACGATCTTGTCGTAGAAATTGCAGAAACGGGAAAGCTCCCGGTACCTAACTTCTCGGCAGGCGGTGTTGCAACACCGGCCGATGCGGCATTGATGATTCAGCTCGGTGCGGAAGCTGTATTCGTAGGTTCCGGAATTTTTAAATCGAGTAATCCGAAAAAACGGGCAAAAGCGATCGTAGAAGCTGTCACCTATTACGATGATCCGAAAAAACTCCTCGATATATCCCGCAACCTCGGAGAACCGATGTCCGGTATGAACAGTGCGCACATCGAAGAGAAAGAACTGCTGGCAACGCGAGGTTGGTAAGAAAACGTATCACTCGTGAAAACAATCGGTGTACTCGCCCTTCAAGGTGATTTCGATAAACATAGCGCAGTCCTTAAAAAACTCGACACGAAAGTTGTAAAGGTCCGCTCTCCGGAGGAGCTTCCCGGCTTACACGGTCTTATCATTCCCGGCGGGGAGAGCACAACCATGGGGAAATTGCTCAACGCATTCGGTCTCTTAGCTCCTCTTACCCGTTTACTAGACGAGGGGCTGCCGGTATTAGGCACCTGTGCGGGGATGATCCTGCTTGCCCGCACCATTCTCGAAGAGGAACAGGCGAGCAACCGGCCCCGGTTAGGCTGCATGGATATCACTGTTGAGAGAAACGCCTACGGCAGACAGGTAGAAAGTTTTGAGGCAATAATCGATAACGGTTTCTTTGAAAAAGAGGCCATCAAAGCAATTTTTATCCGCGCCCCCCGCGTCAAACGGCTCGGCCCGGAAGTAAAGCCGCTTGCTCTGTTCGAAGAAGTTCCTGTTCTCATCCAAGAGAGGAACATGATAGCGGCAAGCTTCCATCCCGAATTAACGGACGATCTGCGTGTTCATCAACATTTTCTGTCTATGATCAGCTAAAACGACTAACTGAGAGGATACGGGGATTTGAGCAGTATGCTCGGATGTGCTTCTTTCGGCTGTTCGATACCGGTCATTGTCATATACCGTTTAAGCTCATCACTGAATTCAGTAATAAGAGAGACGACACCCTCCTCTCCATCTGCTGCAAGCGCCCAAAGAACCGGGCGGGCAATGCCCACAGCCGCTTTAAGCTCTTTTAGTTCTGCGACCGAAACGGGGAAGCAATCTTTTGTCATCATCGTATCGAGGACTTTCGTACACTGCCCGGCATCAGTTTCTATTCCCAGCCAGGTGACCCCGGTCTTCTCTATTTCGATCAGGTGCTCTTTCAGTGCTTTTCTGTCTCGAAGCGGTTTTACTGTCTGGCAGACCGGTACACCGGTTTTGACAATTTCTTCTAGATTGGAGGGTATAGGAGAGCCGGTCCACATCATCGAGCCTGTTTTTTTAAGTGCCTGTGCGACCTTGATAAACCCGTCTTCGGCAATGCTGCCGATTGGTGCATTCATCGACGACATGATAACGGGTGTATCTAGTTCCACATCTAAAATCGTAGAACGGTAGTGACTTTCTGTATCGTATTGATGGCCCGCTGTAGAAAGGTATAGTGGGATAGTACCGCAGTGTTGTGCTCGAGAACAAACTCGGTCTCGACACCTCTGAGCATGAAATCGATTTTTTTTTCTGCGAGGACCTCTGCTCCTTTTTGATATAACTCGTTCAGTTTCATGTACTAGTTGTATTGGGCGGTGACGGGCTTGAACCGCCGACTTCCTGCTTGTAAGGCAGGCGCTCTCCCAACTGAGCTAACCGCCCGAACCGGTGCTACTCTACCATGATCTGAAAAAAAAAGTCAATATTGGGCCTGTTGCCCCTACCGGCTACCGGTGATTACGGAAAAACGTTACCGTATCAGTATACGTTATGTTCCCGCTTTCCGTCATGTATCCGAGGAACAGATAGTAAAACAGGTCACTTCCCTCGAGTATAAAAGTAAAACGCTCCTCTTCTCCGTTCCACAGAGACGGCTCGTAAACCGCTGTCCCGGTTTTAAGTACAGGCCCGGTGATGCGTATCTGATCTTCGGTATCGTGTTTCGGTGGATTGAAACCGCCTCTTACGCCGACCTTCGCTTCAAAAAACTCAACTGTTACGTCCGTGAAAGGATGTTCGATGCATTGAATTACTACAAAAAGCCGTCCAAATTTTGGCTTTGTCTGTCCGTCCGGCCAGCCGGCTGCAATGCCGACCCCGCAATGGGTCCACCGCGTATCGAGGAGGATGTCGCGATGGGCGGGACTGTCGAGCCACTGGTCGAACAGCTTACTTACTTTATCGGGCGGGCATGATCCAAGAACTTCTCCAACCCGCAATGATGTTCCTCCCCGTTTCCGGAACCGATCTACGGCACGCTTTCCGGCACTATCAACATGGCAGAGATATCCTCCCTGCGACAATGCGGCGGCATAGTCTGAAGCGCACGAAGAGAGAAGGGGGTGGACTGTGAGAATAGACAAACCTGCTTCTGCACGCACTCGATTTAATTCTTCTAGGATAATTTTTTCGGATGCATCCTCTGCACACACTCCCACAGTAGTGATCGAAACGGAGAAGAGTATAAAAAATGATAAAGTTACTCCCCTTTTCCACATAATCGCTTTATGGTACTATTTCGCACGAGGAAAAGTAAATGGGAAAGAAATACACCAGAAACATCGGTATTATGGCCCATATCGATGCAGGCAAAACAACGACAACGGAACGAATCCTCTTTTATACGGGAAAGAGTCACCGCATCGGTGAAGTCGATGACGGACAGGCGATTATGGACTGGATGGAGCAGGAACAGAACCGGGGGATTACCATTACCTCGGCCGCTACTACCTGTTTTTGGAAAGAGTATCAGATAAATATCATCGACACACCGGGCCATGTCGATTTTACCGCAGAAGTGGAACGTTCCCTGCGTGTCCTCGATGGTGCTGTCGCTATTTTTTGCGCGGTAGGAGGGGTCGAACCGCAGTCGGAGACGGTATGGCATCAAGCGGACCATTACGAAGTGCCGCGCATCGCCTATGTAAATAAAATGGATAGAATCGGCGCTGATTTTTTCGGCGTCGTGCAGGAGATCGAAACCAAATTGGGTTCGAACCCGCTTGTACTGACAATTCCTATCGGCAAAGAATCGGAGTTCGAAGGGATCATAGATTTGTTACAGATGCAGGAGGTCCGGTGGGATGCCGATACGATCGGGAGTAAAATGAGTTTTTCTCCGATCGATGCATCGAGACTCGATGAGGCGAAACGATGGAGGGAGAAGATCATCGACCGGCTCTCATCCGCTTCCGATACAATTACCGAATTATACCTCGAAGGCGGGGACATTCCTACAGACCTGCTTACTGAGACAATAAGAAAAGAAACAATTAACCGGACGATCGTTCCGGTGTTAGTCGGAGCATCTCTAAAAAATATCGGAGTCCAGCCGCTCCTCGATGCTATAGTCAATTATCTTCCGGCCCCCGAGGAGCTCCCCCCTGTTCCCGGCGCGCATCCGAAAACGCATGAACGGGTCGACGTGGAACGGACCGAGAACGGGCCGCCCTTAGCCCTTGTGTTTAAAATCCAGACCGACAGGGAAGCCGGTGCATTGAGCTTTGTAAGAGTCTACAGCGGCAGCTTTAAAACCGGCACCGCCTATTACAACATCAATAAAAAGAAAAAAGAGCGTATCAACAGACTTCTGCGGATGCACTCCAACCGTTATGAGTCTTTACAAGAAGTAAAGGCGGGAGATATTGCTGTTGCCATCGGGCTTAAGTTTTCCCAGACCGGAGACACGTTAGGCAGTGAGGGGCAGCAAGTTCTCTTTGAGCGGATGGTATTTCCGGAACCTGTTATTTCTGTTGCAGTTGAGCCTCGCACCTACAGTGATATGGACAAGCTAAAAAACACGTTTGATCTCTTAAAAAAAGAAGACCCGACGTTTTTAGTTGAAGAGAACGAAGAGACCGGACAGCTTCTTATTTCCGGCATGGGAGAACTGCACCTCGATGTGTTGATGACCAGGGTCACTGATGATTATAAAGTCGATGCAAAAATCGGCAACCCGCAGGTTACCTATCGGGAGTCGATTTCCAAGACAGTTACTCATACTGAAAAATATCATAAGGTTCTTGCTGGAAAGGAGAACACTGCGGAAATAACCTTGTTGGTAGAACCGCTTTCGAGGGGCTCCGGGAACCGTTTTACTTCTACTGTTTCCAAGAACGATCTTCCCGAAGAATTGATCGATGCGGTAGAGCGGGGAGTTACCAATTCTTTTACATCCGGTATTATGTTCGGGTATCCCGCTTATGATGTGGGGGTAACATTTCAGAAAGCAGTTTATAACCAAAATACTTCGACGCCGTTCGCCTTCGAGGCTGCGGGAGCTATCGGTTTTGACAACGCCTGCAGAGAGGCAGGACCGATTTTATTAGAACCGATTATGCGCCTCGATATCATGGTGCCTAAAGAGTTCATCGGTGATGTCATGAGTCAGCTTACTTCCAAAGGGGGTGCAATCATAAGTCTCGACAGCAAACCGACGATAGAACATGTACATGCAGAGACCCCGATGCGAAATATGTTCGGATATTCGACAACGCTTAGAAGCATGACTCAAGGCAGAGGCACGTTTTCTATGGAATTTTCGCACTTTGCTAAGAAGGAAAATACGGGGTAATTATATGCGGTTCTTGCAAAAATCGATTATTTTGCACTAAACTATAGCGCTGTTTCCCGAAATCTGTTATTTTTTAGTAGCCGGCAAAATGACAATTATACAACTTTTGAGGAGTTATTATGGGCTTTACTACGAATTCGATAAAAAACCTTGCAATAGCAGGACACGTTGCAACGGGTAAAACCACGCTTGTAGAACACATCTTGTATTACGGAGGAACGGTCCCAAAGCCTGAAACCGTTGAAAGCGGGAAGACGGTAAGTGACTATACGGCGGAAGAAATTGAGCGGACCATTTCCATTCATACAACTTTGTCCCATCTCGTCTGGAAAGATTACAAACTAAACCTTCTCGATTCACCGGGCTCATCTGATTTCTCAGGCGAAGTAGTTTCGGCCCTCCGGGCCGGTGAATGCTGTATATTGCTTGTCGATGCAACTTCCGGAGTCCAAATCGAAACGATAAAAACATGGCGCAGACTCGAGGAGGAGAACATCCCCCGGATGATTTTCATCAACAAGATGGACAAAGAGCGGGCCGGGTTTGAAGACACTCTCGCCGACCTGCGGGAAAAATTTAAAGCAACATTTGTTCCGATTACCATTCCCATTGGAGAAGGGACCGGGTATCAGGGTATCGTTAATCTCGTAGAAAACAAAGGATACGGACTACCGGAAAAAGGCAAGAAAGAAAGTTCCGGTGATATACCTGCAGAGATGGCAGATGCCGTCGAAGAGGCAAACATGGCCCTCATTGAGGCGGCAGCAGAGGGGAAGGATTCCCTTATGGAGAAGTATTTTGAAGAAGAAACGCTCAGTGTAGAGGAGATCGAAGAGGGGCTTACTAACGGAGTACAGCAGAACAAAATAGTCCCTGTACTGTGCGGGTCGGCAGTGGAAGGTTCAGGAATTGCTTCCCTTCTCAACTTTGTTGCGGCGGCAGCACCTACTCCCGAGGGCCGAAAAGAAACGTACATCAAAGATGACAACGAAGAAGTGACTGAAGAAGTGACCGGCGAAGGCAGTTTCACCGGATTCGTATTCAAGACGACGATTGATCAATTTTCCGGCAAACTATCTTTTATTAAAGTTATTACCGGATCATTAAAAACTGATCTCGATATTTTTAACCCACGGGAACAGAAAAAAGAACGGGTCTCTAAAGTGTATACAGCCCAGGGTAAAAAAATCGAAGATGTTGAGAGCTTAGAGGCAGGCGATATCGGCGTGGTTACAAAACTGTCAACCGTCAATACGAATGACACCCTCTGTCAGCCGGATGCAGTAGTCAGGTATACTCCGCTAAAATTGCCGAACCCGTCCCACTCTGTTGCCGTCAATGCGGTCAGTAAAAAAGACGAAGATAAACTTAACCAGTTTATCCAGCGTGCTGCAGAAGAAGACCTCACCTTCCGCGTCGAATACAATCAGGAGACCAAAGAGACGGTTATTCATGGTATGGGTGAGCTGCAAATCAATATGATTTTAGACCGGATTCGTGACCAACAGAAAATTGAAATCGAGACGAAAGTGCCGAAGGTAGCATACCGTGAGACCATTACTAAAAATGCCGAGGCTGAATATACCCATAAAAAACAGACCGGGGGCCACGGCCAGTTCGGCCGGGTAGTTATCCGGATCAATCCGCTCGAACGGGGAGAACAGTACTCCTTCGAAAATGTCATTAAAGGCGGCTCAGTATCCAAAGGATATATTCCGGGCATTGAAAAAGGACTGCACGAGGCGATGGAGTCGGGAGTTTTAGCCGGTTACCCGGTCGTCGATGTCGGCATTACCTTAGTCGATGGTAAGGAGCATCCGGTCGACAGTTCCGAGATGTCTTTCAAACAGGCGGCCAAAGGGGCCTTAAAAGATGCCATCAATAAAGCAGGTCCCACCCTGCTCGAACCGATTATGAAAATGCACGTCTACGTCGACGATCAGCATCTCGGAGATGTGCTCTCCGATTTGAGTTCCCGCCGGGGCAGAGTGCTCGGACAGGAATCGATCGGCGGCGGCATTCAGGAAGTCATTGCATTAGTCCCTCAGGAGGAATTACTGCGGTATTCTATTGATCTTCGGTCAATTACTTCCGGTACGGCCTCATTTGAGATGGAGTTTGATCATTACGAGCCGATTTCCGGTAAAATCGCAGAGAACGTGATTGCTGCATCGAAGCAGGAAGCAGAAGATGAACAGTGACTTTCGTCAATAAATTGACGAGAGTCATTACTGTTTCAGACATCGGATTTCAAAAATGCGGCGGCCTTTTTCTCTAGCTTTTCTCTCATAACGGGTCTGCGGTCTCCATTCTGTCGGGGCCGCAAATCCGTTATCGGGGTTCGTTACTACGGAAACCGCGTCAATACTTTCGAGCATAGAGAAAGCATACTCTCTCCAATCCGTAACCAGATACAGGTAGGCCCCTTTTTTCATTTTTGATGAAAGAAGAGTGAGAAAATCGGGCCGGATGAGTCGACGTTTGTGGTGCTTCTTTTTCGGCCACGGGTCCGGAAAAAATATGTGAACACCGTCTAGCAGATTATCCGGCAGCATAGAAAAGACGACATCATAAGCATCTTTTTGAATAATTATAGTATTTTCAAGTTCCCGTCGATCGATTTCGGAGAGGAGCTTCCCTATACCGGCTTTGAACACTTCGGTACAGATAAATCCGGTATCAGGATAGCTCTCGGCGATCTCTGCAGTGGCAATCCCCATTCCGAACCCTATTTCGAGGATATACGTATTATATGCCTTACCGTGGAATACAGAACTGCAGTCAAGCTTCTCCGGTGAAAAATTGATGCAGTAGCGGGATGAAAGCTCTTCATAGGCCCGTCTCTGCAGATTGCTCATTCTTCCCGAACGTACTACGTAGCTTTTAAGGTGCTCCATGTAAAATCCTTCGGTCCTATACCAGCGTAGAAAGCTTGTCCCGAATGAACTCCGATTTCTCAGAAAGTCCGATAACATCACTCTTGATAGTAAGAATGTTCGGACGGTTCGGATCCAGAGAAACGGTTCCCCCGCTCTGCTCAATAAGCCTGACCGCCTTGTCGGCAGAGATTTTCGACACTTTGGCAAACGCAACTTCGAGTGTCCCTTTTCTCTCTTTTATCGAAGATATAAAGAGTTTTCCGCTTATAATTCGCAATTCGGCAAGGGAGAGAAGACTGGAAACCTCATCCGGAAGAGGGCCGAACCGGTCTTCGAGCTCTCCGTGAACTCTGCTCAATTCTTCTTCGGTTGTTATAGAGGCGATCCGTTTGTAAATCTCCATCTTTTCCGTTGATTCTTCAATATAGCTGTCCGGAATAAAGCCGCTGTAGTCCAATTCCAAGTACACTTCCGGCGGCGTTTCTTCTTCGCCGTCTTCACTCAAGTCTCTAATCGCTTCATCGAGCAGTTTGATGTACATATCAAAGCCAACTGATAATATGTCTCCATGCTGCTGTCTGCCTAAAAGATTCCCGGCCCCCCGGACCTCGAGGTCTTTTAGAGCAATTTTAAAACCGGAGCCGAGATCGGTATAGTCAGAAATTATCTGCAGCCGTTTCATGGCAATTTCGCTTAAGGCCCTGTTTTCGGGATAGAGGAGATAGGCATACGCCCGGCGGTCGGCACGTCCCACTCTGCCCCGAAGCTGATACAGCTGGGATATTCCGTACATATCGGCCCGGTCGATTAAAATCGTATTGACATTGGGAATATCGATTCCGTTTTCGATAATTGTCGTAGAAACCAGTACGTGGACCCCCCCGTGGATAAAACGGTGCATGATCTCTTCGAGTTCGTGAGAGTTCATCTGGCCGTGAGCGGTTTCGATAAGCGCTTCCGGTACGAGCTTTTGCAAAAACAGTTTGACATTGCCCAAGGTTTCCACACGGTTGTGGAGGTAGTATACTTGCCCGCCCCTCTCGAGTTCACGGCGGATTGCTCGGGCGACCTCCTCTTCTTTGAACTCCTGTATGTAAGTTTTAATAGACAACCGGTTCTGGGGTGGGGTGGTAATAAGAGACATGTCACGAATTTTAAGCAGTGACATATGAAGGGTCCTCGGTATCGGGGTTGCGGTAAGGGTCAGAGAGTCTACGGAATGCTTGAGCTCCTTGAGCCGTTCCTTGTCTTTGACTCCGAACCGCTGCTCTTCATCAACAATGATTAATCCCAAATTTTTATAATGAACGTCTCGCTGCAGGATGCGGTGGGTCCCGATTATAATATCCACCTCTCCGTTTTTAAGCGCTTCGAGTGTTTTTTTCTGTTCACTTTTCACAACAAACCTGGAAAGCATCCTGATGCGGACGGGAAAGTTCTCGAAACGCTCACTGCATGTTTCGAAGTGCTGTTCCGCGAGGATCGTTGTTGGAGCGAGAAACGCCACCTGCTTTCCTCCCATCACCGCTTTGAATGCTGCCCGCATGGCCACTTCGGTTTTTCCGTAGCCCACATCGCCGCAAATCATCCTGTCCATGGGGCGCTCGCTTTCCATGTCCGCTTTCACTTCTTCGATACAACGAAGCTGGTCTTCGGTCTCTTCATAGGGAAAGTTTGCCTCGAATTCGAACTGCCAGTCGGTGTCTTCCGGGAATGCATAGCCGTAGGTCATTTTGCGCTTCGAATACAGCTTGATAAGCCGTTCGGCAAGGTCCTCTACCGATTTTCTGACTATGCTCTTCCGCTTTTCCCACGATTTTCCGCCGATTTTATCTAATCGGGGAGCAGAACCTTCACTGCCGATATAACGCTGAACCATATTGACCTGTTCAATAGGAATGAACACGGCTTCATTATCTGCGTACTCGAGTCTGATGTAGTCCCGTACTGTGCCGGCTGCCTGGATCCGTTCAATGCCGGTAAACTTCCCGATTCCGTGGTTTATGTGTACAACATAGTCTCCCTCATTGAGTTCGACAAACGTGTCGATCGGCCTGCTCTTCGCCTGTTTTACCGATTTCGGGACCCGTCGTTTACGGCCGAAAATCTCGTTTTCATGGATGACAACAATCCCTAAATCGGGACATGAAAACCCTGATGAAATTGAATTGGTAATAACAGTGACGGGGATATCGGTTACGAGATGTTCAACCCGATGTGCTTGGGGCAGGGAATCGGAAAAAATAAAAACCTCATTGTCTGCCTGCGCGAGATTTGCAATATCTTCGCGGAGATAGTCGATGTTTCCGAAGTATGACTTGGGTCCGTCGCAGGGTATCGATACAGTCGGAACATGTTTCTCTTGCTGTTTGATCGAGGGGAATATGATACGCCTCGGTTTTGATTCTGCTACTCTTTGATAATCGAGAAGAAGTGCTGAAGGGGGCACCGGGGCCGGCCGAGACCTGTCCCGTTTACGATACAGTTCGTCGAACTCCTTTTTTAAAGATTCCGTACCGATTGCGAGCTGCTCGTTATCGATGGAGACCACAATACTGATATCCGGCATATAATCGAGGATCGATTCAGCTTTTTCGAAACTTAAGGGGAAAAGATACTCTTCATCGCTGCATTCACCCCGTTCCCGCAGCTCTTCGATTATCTGTGGTGAATCTATCTTTTTTTCTAATGTGTCGATTCGTTCATCAGTCCAGACAACCTCACCTGCCGGGTAAAGGGTTATCTCTTCGAGCTTTTCAGTTGAATGTTGTGTAATCGTATCAAAATGACGAATTGCCTCTATCGTGTCGAACGCAAAGACGATTCTAACCGCTTCTTTTACACCGGGAAGATACATATCTAAGACCTCTCCCCGCAGTGCGAACTCTCCGATTACCGTCACCGAAGGGACCCGCAGATAGCCGAACTTCTGCAGTTTCCGGGACAGTTCGATGGGATCGATTTTATCGCCTAAAGTCAGTTTTACGCTGTTATCACGGACATATTCTCGAGGCGGCACCGGTGTTAGAAGCGAGCGCAGTGACGAGACAACGACTTTTTGGTTATTATTCACGACATCGATCAAATTACAAATTCTGCTCCCGCTTACCGCTGCGTCTGATTTCCCTTCCGTATACGGCAGACTGTTCCACCACGGGAATATCCCTGCAGTTGAACCGAAAAGAGAAAAATCCTGAACTAAATACTCAGCCTCTTTCTCGTGATGCACGATAATAAAAAGGGGGGCCGGAACAATAGCATCGATACGAGAAAGGAGGAAAGGAAGAAAACTGCCCTGCGGGCCTTCTACAGCAAACGGATACTGCTTTTCTGCAAGCAGTTTTTTTAGCTGTTTATAGGGTTGATATGTTTTTAAGACCTCTGTAAGCTTTTTTTCGAATAATGTTATCACTTTTTCTTCCGAAGATTAAAATGGAAAGGTGGAATATGCCGTTTAAAAAAACAATACTAATTTTCTTGCTACTGATAGTACCAATAACATTTTGCTTCGCACAGCAGAATATTGCTGTTTCTGCCCGTTTTTACGATAAAGAGCTCTATCGGGTAAATAGCCGCATATATATCAAGATTGAGATCACGAACAACTCACCCGCCCCATTTCGGTTTGAATTGTCCGACTATCGTGTTTTCAACATTGATTTTGATGTGAGAACGCTCGATAACCGGAAATTGCCCCACACGGAAAAATTTATCATAAGAAAGAACACAAATCAACCTATATTTTTTAGGCAGGTAACCCTCGAGACCGGTGAACGATACGGGTTTATCGAAGACTTGACCGACTATGTACACATTGAAGAGCCGGGTTCCTACAAAGTGACCGCTCTGTTTTTTCCCGAATTAAATGCCGGTACGGAAGAGATCGTTATGCGGTCGAACACACTCGAGTTGACGGTCCGCCCACCCGAAGATAAACCGGAACTCAAAACGATCCAGGATTATGAAAAGATGGCCCAACTGCAGCGCCGGTCTCTCGCTCCGGACGAGGTCGTTTCGTTTACTATTACGGCACGTCAGCGCAGTGAATGGGACAAGTTTTTTCTCTATTTTGATTTAGAGAGCCTTTTACGGCGCAATCCTGCCCGGGAGCGGGAGTATCTTCGTCTCTCCGAGGAAGACCGCCGAGAGATGCTCCAGGATTACAAAAACCAACTAAAAAATGAACGGGTCGACGGCGATATTGTTGTTATACCTCAAGATTTTAGTATAATTAAAACAAGTTATACTCCCACCGAGGGTACGGTCAAGGTGAGAATGGAGTTTGAATATCCAAACTACACAGAGATTAAAGAATACACCTACTATGTGAGAAGACGTGACGATGTGTGGTTTATCTATGATTACGAGGTACAAAACTTAGGGACCGAGTAAATGAAAATACTTCTTGTTGTTGAGAAAGAGATAACGGCTAAACTGCTCTCACTGCATTTAAAACCGCTTGGGTTCGATTTTATCCACTATCGCAATCCAATAAAAGCTATGGACAACATCGAAGAAGTCGACCCGGAAATCGTTCTCTTCAGTGGAGAAGACTTTCCCCGCCATTGGAAACCGTTTCTAAAACTCTTACGGGAGACCCACTCAAAAGAACAAACCGTGTTTATTCTCCTTGTCGGAGACGTCTTTCCCTTCGAGGAAGCGGCAAAGGCCGTTTATTTAGCTGTAAACGGTATTATCCATGAGGACCTCCAGGACAAGCGCAAACTTCAGAACATCGAAGGCTTGTTAAGCAGGTATAAGCTTGTCAGAGACCGTCGTGCCGAAGGCCGCTATTTACCGGAAGATTTTGATGAAATCGAGTTTCTCTTTACCCATCCTGAGACGATGAAACTTATTACGGGAGCAATCGAGGATATTTCTCTAACTGGTATCAATTTTGTTCCTGATAACGCCCGTATGACAGCAGACCTTGACGAGGGTGTGGAGGTCCCTTCCTGTTCGCTTCGTATCGGAGAGCATATTGTCTCCGTCAACTGTAAGGTCATCAGAACGGACCATCAGATCGCTTTTCAATTTACAGCACTCGAGCCTGATGATAAAAACAAGATCAAAAACTACCTCGAGCAGAAAGCTGAACGGCAGCTGAGTTCTTTGAATAAATGAGTCTACCGAAAAAACACCCGTACGATAAACAGAAGTAAGAGATCGACGTGTCGGCGATAGAAGCAACGTATTACACCAGTACTGATGGTACTACCATAATCTGTAATCTCTGCCCGAATACTTGCCGCATTACAAACGGAAAGACCGGGAGTTGTAAAACACGAAAGAATGCAAACGGCACTTTAAGTCTCCCCTACTTTGGAAAATTATCGGCCCTTGCAGTCGATCCGATCGAAAAAAAACCGCTTTACCATTTTTATCCGGGAGCCCGTATCCTTTCGGCAGGGTTTTTAGGCTGCTCTCTTTGCTGTCCTTTTTGCCAAAATTATTCTATTTCTCAGCAGATGCGCACCCCGGCCGATATCGTCGCACCTCGAAAACTTGTGGACCTCGCAGTGGAACACGATTCGTTCGGCATTGCCTATACGTACTCGGAACCTGCCATTCATTTCGAATACGTTACGGAGACTGCTGCCATTGCCCGAGAACGGGGGATTAAAAACGTATTGGTCTCGAACGGCTATCTCAATGCGGAGCCGGCAACTGAACTGCTCTGTCTTATGGATGCTGTTAACATTGATTTAAAGTGCTTTTCGACTGATTTTTACGAGAAAGAGCTCGGAGGAAAATTGGAGCCGGTCCTCGAGTTTATACGAATCGCATCCGGCACTACATCCCTCGAAGTGACGACCCTTATAATCCCCGGAAAAAACGACAGCGACAGCGAAATGGAAGAGCTCTCCGGCTTCTTAGCAAATATCGACTCCAATATCCCCCTGCACCTCTCCTGCTACTATCCAACCTACAAATACACCATTCCCCGCACCCCGGTCCGGACCGTGGAACGGCTGGCAGGGATCGCAGGCCGTCGGCTCAATTTTGTCTATCTCGGCAACGTAGGCACCGTAGAGACCAATACCTACTGTCCGGAGTGCGGA
>CAZQKT010000068.1:0-18434 GCA_964594055.1 uncultured Spirochaetales bacterium | reverse complement strand
TCGATACGACCGGACGGCTTCATATTGACGAGCAGATGATGGCGCAGCTCGAAGAGATCAAAAAAGTGACTGCTCCGGATGAGACGCTGCTCGTAGCGGATGCAATGACAGGACAGCACGCTGTCGATATCGCGAAAAGTTTTGACGGCGAAATCGGCTTGACCGGGGTTATCCTTAGCAAGTTCGATTCCGATACCCGCGGTGGTGCGGCACTTTCGCTTAAAACGGTGACCGGCAAACCGATTAAGCTTATCGGCGTGGGAGAGAATGTAACCGACTTAGAAGTATTCCACCCGGACCGGATTGCCTCGCGAATCTTAGGCATGGGAGATGTTGTCTCTCTCGTTGAAAAAGCCCAGGAGACGATCGAAGCCGATGAAGCAGAAGCTCTCCAGAAAAAGATGGCCTCTGCAACCTTTACTCTCGAAGACTTTTTAGACCAGTTCAAGCGGGTAAAGAAGATGGGCAGTATGGAAAACCTCCTCAAGATGATTCCCGGAATGCAGGGGAAAATCAGTGAGGATGACATAAACGAAGATGAGATGAAGCACGAAGAGGCAATTATTCTGTCAATGACAAAGAATGAACGGCAGAATCACAGAATAATCGGCCCTTCACGAAGGAAACGAATTGCAAAGGGGAGCGGTACTTCTGTATTCGAAGTGAATCGTCTGCTGAAAAAATTTGAAAAAACCCGGCTGATGATGAAAAAGGCAATGAAAAATAAAAAATACCAGGCCCAAATGCTCTCCCAGCTTGGTGGATAAGAATACGTAAAACTCAATAAGGATAAGGAGGCTCGAGTGAGTGTAAAAATACGGCTCAAGCGGTTCGGCACAAAAAAAAGACCATACTATAGAGTTGTTGTTATCGATTCACATGCCCCGCGAGACGGCAGAACAATTGAAGAGGTGGGATTTTATCATCCGATCGAAGTCGAGGACCAGCAAATCAACATCAAAGAAGATCGGGTCCGTGAATGGATCGATAAGGGTGCAAGCCCATCGGACACGGTACGAAAACTTCTCAACAAAATCAATTTCTATCTCTAAACAAGACCATCAAAGCTTACTACAAGGAGTTTGCTGTGGAAAAGGAAATGGTTGAATTTATTGCTAGGTCTCTAGTTGATGATCCCGATGGCGTTGTTGTTAATCTAATTGAAGGAGAAAAATCGACGATATTGGAGCTTAAAGTATCACAGCCGGATATCGGCAAGGTAATAGGAAAACACGGACGGATTGCAAAGGCTATCCGCACGCTGCTCAGTGCAGCAGCTACAAAAACCGGAAAGAGGGTAGTGTTGGAAATCCTTGACTAATACTGTAGCACAAGAATTGGCAATAGGAACTGTTGTAACCTCATTCGGAGTCAATGGATATGTAAAAATAAAAACCTTCTCCGGTGAATATGAACATATCCAAAAACTTCGTACCGTACAGCTGAGAAAGGCCAACAGACAGATAAAGAAGAATGTAGAAGCGGTAGAGGTCATCGGCAGGTACCTCAGTATGAAGCTCGAAGGTGTTGATACACCGGAAGATGCGAAGTCTTACAGAAATTGGGAAATCTGGGTGCCACGGATTTGCGCAGCACCGTTATTAAAAGACGAGTTTTATTATGCGGATGTTTATCACTGCAGGGTACTGTGGGACGGACTGGTGTGTGGTACGGTAGAGTCAATATTTGCCGGCAACGGGACGGATTTGCTTGAAATCAAAAAAAATGACGGGAACAGTTCTCTGGTCCCTTTTAGCGAGCAGTTTATCGGAGAGGTGGATATAGAGAAAAAAACGATAGAACTAAAAGTAGACTGGATATTGGAATGAAAATCGATGTTCTCACCCTGTTTCCCGAAATTTTAACAGGGTATCTGAACAGTTCGATCATGGCAAAGACAGTCGAACGGGGATTAGTCGGCTGTAATGTTGTAAATATCCGGGATTTTGCGTATAATAAACACAAAACATGCGACGACAGCCCGTACGGCGGAGGTGCCGGGATGGTGCTCAAGCCGGAACCGCTGGCGGAAGCATTGGATTCTGTGTCCGCTCGGATGAAAAAGACGATCTATGTTACTCCTGCGGGAAGCTTGTTCCATCAGGATTATGCAAGATTATTGTCTCGGGAAGAGAATCTGGTGCTTATTTGCGGGAGATATGAGGGCATCGATCAGCGTATTATCGATGAATATGTAACCGATGAAATCAGCATCGGAGATTATATACTTTCATCCGGAGAGGTTGCAGCTCTCGTAATAATCGATGCGGTGTATCGGCTGCTGGAGGGAGTAATTAGCGAAGAATCCCTCCTCGAGGAGAGTTTTACCGACGGGCTGTTGGAATATCCGCAGTATACCCGCCCTGTTGAGTTTAGGGGCCATAAAGTCCCCGAGGTATTACTCTCCGGCCACCATGAGGAAATCAGGCAGTGGCGGCTTTTAAAGAGTTTAGAGCGAACAGAAAAGCTCAGACCGGAACTCTTGATGGAAGACAAACTTACAGAAGAAGCGAGAAGATTATTAAGAAGTAGAGGAGAAAACAATGGACCTGATAAAATCGATTGAGGCGGAACAGATTAAAGACTCTCGGGAAAATTTTCGAGTTGGAGATACAGTACGAGTGCATTTCAATATAGTTGAAGGTGCAACTGAACGTGTACAGATTTTTGAGGGATTGTGCATAGCAAAAAAGAACAGCGGAACACGCAAGACGTTTACTGTTAGAAAACTTTCTTATGGCGTCGGTGTGGAGAGAATTTTCCCGCTACATTCCCCGAGAATAGTCAAAATAGAAGTTGTACGGCACGGAAGGGTAAGAAGAGCGAAGCTTTACTACATAAGAAATAGAGTAGGGAAAGCTGCCAAAGTTGCGGAACTTATACGCAGCAAGAAAAAAAGAGAAAAGACTTCCTGACCGACTGATTTTCTCATATCCTGCTTTTAGGCTGTATTCCCCCGGGAACCGGTATGTTGGTAATAAAAAACATCGAAAGTATCCAAGGCCTGTCAGGGGTCAAGCAGCAGATAAAAACAGGGGATACCGTATCAGTAAAAGTAATAAAACATCTCTCCGGAAACTCATGGCAGGTCAGTCTAAGAGGTAAATTGCTGCCGGTGCTCAGTGAAGTCCCGCTCCAGGAAGATACTGCAGTAACTGCACAGGCGTTTTGGGGGGGTAAAACGCTGCAGCTGCGGGTGCTTAACAGCAATTTGGATGCAAAGGGCGCACTATCGAAAACCATTTCTCAGCTGCTGAGAAATTCAGGCATCCCGTCGGATGCAACATCCCAAGCAATTGTAGAGGCACTTCAGAGAAGCGGGATGCCTCTTCAACCTGAATTAATTTCTCGGCTATACAAGCAGTTAAAACAGTACGGTCCGGAAAATGAACATATAGCCCGTCTTCTCGTTTTGTTTGCCGACAAAGGACTAGAAAATCCGACAAAGTTTCTCGACATGATTCTCCCCTATTCCCCTCAGGATGATCAGCAGAAAAGAGAAAAAGAGAGACAGAAGAGAAGACACCAGGAGAACGAAAACAACGGACCCCAGTTAGAAGATGATAAAAAAAGCAGTGCTGTATCTACGGATGCACTACGTGAAACACTTAAAGAAAACGTACTTTTTCCCTCTCATGCAGGAGATTCGACTCTTTTACTGTTCAATCATATCCGCGGGACCCATGACAATTGGATAATCATTCCTGTTTCTCTAACAATTGATGACTGTCAGATTACCGGCTCGATCAAATGTAAGCTCCTTGCCGGGGCTTCTTTTCCCGAAAGCATACTGGTATCTCTTTCAACAGATGTTGGAACATGGGATTTTCAATTTACACAACGAAAGGACCGCTTGGATTGCAGAATTTTCAGCAGTCCGGAAGGGCTTAGAGACGAGGGAAACAAAAATCTAAGCGGATTTTCTGAAAAACTTCGAAAACTGGGAGTAAAACTCGTCGATACTATAAGAGAGTGCAGTGCGTATGATGGATTTTCCACAAAACGTGAGATGAGGTATAAAAAGATTGATACAATGGTATAACGGATGAAGAAAGCTGCAGCGGTAACATATCATGAAGATTTACCCGCTCCCGTACTCGTTGCAAAGGGAAAAGGTGCAGTGGCGGAGAAGTTGATTGAGATTGCACGAGCAAACAATATCACGATTACTGAACAGGCGGAACTTACCGACCGTCTTATCGATTTAGATATTGGGGAATTGATCCCGGAAAAATTTTATTCCATAATGGCTGAAATACTGGCTTTTGTGTATAAAACAGAAAATAGATTAAAGAACCATTAAAATATCATGGATAAAAAAAGAAATGAAAACATTTAAAGTTAGTGACTTACAAGAAGGGATGAGATTTTCTGAACCGGTTTATATCGAGGAAGACAGTCTTCTCGTACCCCCGAATGTTCCTTTAAAGCAGAAAGATATAGACAGGCTCAAAAAATGGCGGGTTGATGAGGTCGAGACCGATGGTGATGTTATAAAAGATGCTGTGAACAAGACAAAGGAACTAGAACGAAACGGTGGCATCATCGACGAAATTCTCGGAGCTCAGGCTGATAGCGAGCTTTTAGAATTCTATCAAGAAATGGTTTCAAAACTCGATGTCATCTTTACAAAAGTAAAGAATGAGGAACATGTAGAAAACAGTCAAATCGATGAAATTGTAAATAGGGCTGTAAAAGAAATCAGGGATAAAAAAGATGAAATAATTAGCTTCATCATTCTTCGAGGCAAAGGACGGACCGAGTTGGCGAGAAGTTCAGTCAATTGCATGGTCCTCTCCGTTGCTGTAGCGCATCAGCTTAAACTTGTTACCCATAAAATCATTCATCTCGCCATAGCAGCTCTTCTCCACGATATCGGGATGATGAAAATACCGGATGCAATCCTTAATAAAAGCGGCAAACTTACTGAAAATGAAATGAAAGTTATGCAGACCCATACGGTCCACTCATACAGAATCATCACGAAACAGTTTAAATACCCGGAAGAGGTCGGCCTTATTGCCGTTCAACATCATGAACGGTGGGATGGGAAAGGATATCCGAAAAGAATTTCCGGAAAAGATATCACTCTCTCTTCGAGAATTCTTTCTGTTGCAGATGCTTTCGAAGCGATGGTAAGTGTCCGTCCCTATCGGAACTCGATGATTGGGTACAAGGCGATGAGACAGCTTTTAAATGATAATTCGAGACGGTTCGACAGTGAAATACTGAAAGTGTTTATCAAGACGATGGGCATTTATCCGATCGGAAGTATAGTTCTCTTGAATGATGCAAGCATCGGCCGTGTAATCAGTACCCACAGTGACGCCCCGCTGAGGCCTGCTTTAAAACTTATCGTTAATTCGAACGGTAATAAATGTGTAAAGGATGATATTGTGGTAGATTTACTCGAAGAGAAGAGTTTATTTATCACAAGGGCAATAAACCCTCAAGAAATTGGAGAACAGAACGAACAATAAAGTAAACACCCGAAAAAAGGGAACAGCAGGAGAACAGCAGGCCGCATCTCTTCTGGAAAATGAGGGATACACTATTATTGCTAAGAATTACCGCAGTAAGCGCGGAGAAATTGATATTGTTGCCACCTATGAAGAGAGTATTGTTTTTATAGAGGTTAAAAGTTGGCAGGTGTATCAATTGGAAGACTTAGCTTATGTAATTGGCCCGGAAAAACGGAGGCGAATTATCGCAACTTCTATGGTTTTTCTAAGCAAACACAGAGAATACTCACATTACACAGTCCGATATGATGTTGTTTTTCTTGACGTGCAAAAAAACAGAGCAAAACACCTGTATAATGTATTTACGGAGAGTGGTGCCGTATGGTAAGAATAGCTAAGAAATCCGATCCTAAGAAGTTGGCTGATTTGAAAAAAAAGATCGAAGATGATACCTACATAACACACGCCATACAGCGCATTGCCCAGGTATTAACAAAAGAGATCTTCGATATGAAAGAGGAATAGCATGGCAGGAAATCATCGTAAAAAACAGCACAATCGGCACGCTGCCAAGAAACAACAGGTGCAGGAACATGAAAATCATATCAAACTTCCTGTCTGCTCGTTCTGTGGGAAAACTATTAGGAATTTGACTACTGCAATAGCCGATAAAGAAGACAACACACCTGTACATTTTGACTGCATTCTCAAAAAACTAACTGAAGATGAATCTTTAGGTACTAATGAAAAGATCTGCTATTTAGGCGGCGGAAGTTTCGGTATTGTTCGGCGAAAGCCGGACAGCGACTCAAAACATTTTTTTATTCGCAAACGCATTCAATTCGAAGTGCAGGAAAATGTCTTGGAATGGAGAAAAGATATCAGCAACAGCCTATTAGAGATGAAGTAACGGGGCCACTCTCATGAAAGAAATCGTCGAGCAAAACAGCAATGTCTCTTAAATATGCGGTGCTCGGGCTGCTAAAAACAGACACCTATTACGGGTATGAAATCAAACAAAAATTCGAAAATAGTTTAGGCGAGATGTGGCCGATTTCATATGGTCAGTTATATCCCACGTTACAGCGGCTTGAAGACAGCGGGTATGTGATAAAGAGGAAAGAAGCAGGTAAAAAAGCAATTGATAAAAACGTATATACGATAACTGAAAAAGGCAGAAATTATTTTAATACATGGTGGTATACACTTCCTAAAAAACCGCACATTACAGTAAAAGATGAGTTTAGTCTACTCTTTCTTTTCCAAAACGAGGAGAATTATGCGGACTTCGAAGAAATTATTGCCAAACAGAAAGAGCTTTTACTCAAGCTTCACGCTCGTTATAAACGACAGCTTAGATATCTCACCCTAAAAAGCGATAAATACAGACGAAATCTCGTGAAAAAGATGTTACTACATATTGAGGCCGAGCTTACCTGGCTGCAGGGCCTCGCCGAAGAGTATCAGTGACGTACCTGAAAAAAGATTTTTTTAGTAGACTCATCAGTGATTCTTCTTAACGAGAGTAGCTTCTCAGCTTATTCATCACATCGAGAGCTTTTCTTCGGACTTCACGAATGTAGTTGCCCTGAGCAATTTGGATAATAGCGTTGAACACATCCGGATTATTAAGTCCGCCGTTTGCTTCAGCGATTTTTTCAAATGCAAGGAGTACGGCAAATGCAAGGTTATCATCAGGTGCAACAATAGACTGCTCGGATATCCTATCAGCGAGAACGAGTGCTACCTCATCGTTATCGTTTATACCGATCTCGCCGAGACCGTAAGCAGCTTCGGCAAGGACCATCGGTTCATTATCCTTGTCGATCACATCGAGTAATGTGGTCTTCGCAGTATCTCCGCCCACTTTGCCTAGTAGATTTGCTGCTTTCCGCCGTACTTCCGGAAAATAATTGATGAGCCTCCCGTTTACACGGACCTCTCTGGAAATCCCCTCCATAGCTAGATAATCGAGCAAATACAGTGCATCGGCGGAATCTTCCGTTACTTTACCCTCTTCGATGAGCTGTTCCATGTTATCTAAGGCAAGAAGTTTCATTTCCCGATCAACTGTAACCGCTTGCTGCCGTATAACACTCATTTCTGCGTTCTGAAGATACAGCTCTTCGATAGTCTTTTCCGTGTTATCTCCGTTGCCGTTTTCCTGTGCGATCAATACATTGGCACAGAAGAATAAAACTATAGTTGTAATAAAAATAATAACGAACTTTTTCATCTTCTCACCCCGTAATAAAAGCTTTCAGTTAAATTCTTTACGGTGCAATTTTCCATTGCCCGTTCACGTTTTCTAATTGATATAATATAACACGATTACCCTTAATTTCCATAATCGCCTTTACATAATTTTCATCCTCAAATACGAGATCGTCCAGTTTTGCATTAGCTCTGCTCGGTGCGACAACATAGATAAAGTAATCTTTTAAGGAATTAAGAGTAATGTCGTACTTTTGGAGCGTCGGTTGGTTAGACAGTTTATCTAAAACAGCAAAATTAGAGTATTTTTCGCGGTATTCCCCGGTGAGGTAGGTACGCCAGGTCGAATAATCTTTACGTTTGATGATCTCATTGAGCTCTTGTATCAACGATTCAACATCGTCAAATGTTTGTTTATATACCTCTTCGCTGACCTGATACTCTTCCTCACTCTCCTCTTCGGCTTTGGGAAGGACCTCCTCCTCTTCCGGCTGCGGTTCGGGATCTTCCCCGGGTTGCTCCTCAGGCTTTTGAGGCTGTTCCTCCGTAACAGGTTTTTCCGGTTCTCGAGGTTCCGGTTCAGTCGTGGCGCATCCTATAAAAAAAGCGATACAGAGCATTGAAAGCAAAACAATTGATAATCTGTTCATGTGAGTATAGTCTATAGTTTTATCATTTTTTTGTCAAAAACTATTTATAGACATTTATTGACTTTCACGTTCATTGTAAGGTACTGTCGCTATATGTTAAAAGCAATATATCCGGGTTCATTCGATCCTTGTACAAACGGTCATCTTAATATCATTGAACGGTCTGTAAATATTTTTGACGAATTGCACGTCGTTATAGCTGTAAATGTCCATAAGAGTTATTTTTTTGATCCGGAAACCAGATATAATCTGATGTGCGAAATTGTAAAGGGTTATGAGACCGTAAGAGTACATCTTTGGGATAAATTAATTGTTGATTTCGCGGAAAAGGTAGGAGCTAAGGTAATTCTGCGCGGCGTACGCGCAATTGCCGATTTCGGACATGAGTTCGAGCTTTCTATGATCAATAGGGGGTTGAACAAGCATATCGAAACACTTATTATGCCGACTGACCCGAAATATTTTGTTCTCCGTTCGTCGGCGATTAAAGAACTTGTACAATTAGGCGGGGATGTCTCGGATATGGTCCCGTATGTTGTTGAGCAGGCTCTAGAAGCTAAAATGGATGAGTTTAACAATAACCTAACTTCTTGACATTACAATTACAATAGGTTAGGTTAAGTATTCTACCGTAAAAGTTGAGAGAGCCGACACAGATTTGGAAAAGAGGTGAAGTGCTATGGCAGTACCAAAAAATAAAACATCAAAAGCGAGATCAAGACGGAGAAAATCCGTTAACATGAAATTACATGCTCCTCATCTTGTGGAGTGCAATACATGTGGCAACAAAGTCCTTCCTCATAGAGTGTGCCCGAAATGCGGTTTCTATAGAGGAAAACAAATTCTCGAAGTAGAAGAGATATCATAAACAAGAACAGGAGGGATTATAAATGGATGATCTTTTCGAAAAAATGAAAAAACTGATTGCAGAAAAATTGGAAATTGAAGAGGACAAAATAACGATGGAATCTTCTTTCCGGCAAGACCTAGGTGCTGACAGTCTTGACACCTACGAACTCGTTTATGCAATCGAAGAAGAGTTAGGGATCAGCATTCCTGATGAAAAAGCGAATGAGTTTGAGACGGTCGGAGACGCTCTCGATTATATAAAATCACAAATGTAATACAGAAAAGTTGAACTGTGTTTTCGTCAAAAAAACTCAAAAATCTACGCCCAATCGTAGCAACACCGCCTGTGGATGATGAAAGACGCAGAGAATTACATCTTTTCGAAAAACATGCAGGTATAAGGTTCAGAAAACTTGATTTTCTGAACCTTGCTTTTTGTCACCGCTCGTACGCGAATGAAAATTCTGAGGATGTTGATAATAACGAGAAACTCGAGTTCTTAGGAGACAGTGTTCTCGGACTCGTCGTAAGCGAATATCTTTTTAAGATACTTCCCGATAAGGCGGAGGGGGATTTAGCTCGAATTAAATCTTTCGTTGTCAGTGAAGACAGCCTTGAAATCATATCTAAGTCATTAAAAGTTGATAACTTCATTCTTATCGGGAAAGGAGAAGAGTACTCCGGAGGCAGAAACAAAAAGGCGATTCTAGCGGACGCTATGGAAGCGATTATAGGGGCCTACTATCTCGATTCCGGTTTCAAAGCATCGAAGCAATTTACTTTAAAGTACATCATTCCTGAGATCAATAAAGTCTTAGAAGACAGGCATAAAAAGGACTATAAAACCCTGCTCCAGGAACTCGTACAGAAGCGGTATAAAACATATCCGAAGTACAATCTTGTTAAAAGGACCGGGCCTGATCATGATAAAACCTTTTGGATCGAAGTCCAAATTAATTCTCTTAGTTTTGGGCCCGGAGAGGGCAAGAACAAAAAAGTAGCGGAACAAAATGCGGCCGGTATTGCTTACAATGAGCTTATGAAGAAGAAACCGTCTTAGGTGGGATCTTGTACACGCTTTCTGTAAAAATTCTCTGCAATTGGTAGAAGCTTATCTTTCTTGTTTAAAGATGGGTCGTCGAGGACCGTTTCGAGCAAGAACCGGAGAACAGTACCCATTTCCGGTCCGCGGGGAACTCCGGCTTCCTCATGCAGATCATTGCCGTTTACAGCGAGGTCTGTAACGGTGAAAGCAGTTTCACGGGCCAATATGTCGTCGATCCTCTCGGCTAACTCTTCGAGACGGGGGTCCCGCCGGGAGGACCCTGTAATGCCTCGCTGATCGGCCCTGCGAAGTTTAAAGAGGTTTTCCAAATTTGCTTTACCTACGCGGGAGATTAATCTGCGAACGGCTGAATCGGACCAATCGGAGCTGTAACTGAACATATGATGCATGATAAGAAGGCGCACTTCCTGTTCGACTTTTTTAGGAAAACGGAGTCTGTGCAAAATCTCACCTGCTAATTGTTCGGAATACTCTTCGTGGCGGTAAAATGTACGTACACCGCTTTCATCATAATCTAATGAGTTCGGTTTACCGATATCGTGGAGAAGGGCCGCAAGCCTGATCTCCAATATAGGCTCGCTCATATCACATGCGGCGAGTAGGTGGTAATACACATCGTAGCGGTGGAACCCCTTCTGTTCTACACCCTTACATGCCTGCAATTCAGGCAGGATAAGAGAAAGGAGCCCGGTTTGTTCCATAATTTCTATTCCCTCCGAGGGCTGTTCGGAGAGCAGCATCTTGATCAATTCATCTCTGATGCGTTCCGATGAAACTTTTTTGATTTTTTTACAGTTCCGCTTTATGCCGTTATGTGTGGGTTTATCTATTGAAAAATTAAGTTCTGCAGCAAATCGACAGGCACGAAGCATCCGCAGTGCATCCTCGGAAAACCGCTCATTCGGATCGCCGATTGCTCTGATAATTTTTCTTCCTAAATCTTTTCTCCCATCATGGGGATCGATCAATTCATCGTTTTTAAGATTGAGGGCAAGGGAATTGATCGTAAAATCCCGCCGTTTGAGATCTTCATAAATTGAAGGAGTGTATGCTATTGAATCCGGACGTCGGGAATCGCTGTATTCACCCTCCACTCGGAATGTAGTCACTTCAAATTGAGAGGATTTATATAAAACAGTGACTGTACCGTGCTTGATGCCGGTAGGAATGACCCGTTTAAAGAGACGCATTACCTGTTCCGGTTTCGCATCTGTGGCCAGGTCGTAATCCGTGACCGGGAGATGAGCGACCATATTACGGATAGCGCCGCCGACGAGGTAGCAATGATAGCCGTTTTGTATAAAACGGGCCCCTACCTCTTTTACTGTTCTCGGTATTCTCACAGGTAAAAGTTAAGACAGAAGATGTAGGTGGTGTCAACAGTCGAAGAGGCGGATTACTGGATAGGAAATATGAAAAAAAGGCTGCTCGAAAGAGAGCAGCCTATACAGGTTTTGTTGCAGTTTTATGCGTACCGTATTACTGGAAAAGCTGCATAACCGATTGCGATTTCTGATTGGCCTGGGCAAGCATGGCGGTAGAGCTTTGAACGAGTATCTGATTTTTGACATACTGGACCATTTCTTCGGCCATGTTCGTGTCCCGAATTCTCGATTCGGCCGCCTGAAGGTTCTCTGCACCGACAGAAAGGCCTTTCATAGCATGTTCGAACCGGTTCTGATATGCTCCGAGGTCCGCTCGCTGTTTGTTGACTTTTCTCAATGCCGTATCAATGACTCCGATAGCGATATTTGCGTTGTCCGGTGTCGAGATGGTGATGAAAGTAGCCGAGTGGGGGAGACCGTTGGGACTTTGAATACCGAGTCCCTGAGCAGTCATGGTCCCAACGAAAACGCGTTCGCGCTGGTCCATATTTGCACCGATGTGGAACCAGAGACTGCCGGTAATGGTGTTTTCTCCGGTCTCGTTGGCAAATCTACCGGTCAGCATGTTGAGTCCGTTAAACTGGGCATGAGATGCAATCCGGTTTACTTCATCAACGAGCTGTGAAATTTCGACTTGGATTTGCATTCTGTCTTCAGAGGTATAGATCCCGTTCGAAGACTGAACGGCAAGTTCTCTCATCCTGTGAAGAATGTCCTGCGTTTCCTGCAGATACCCTTCGGTTGTCTGGATGAAAGAAATACCATCTTCAGCGTTCCGTTCGGCTCTTATAAGACCTCTGATTTGGGCCCGCATCTTTTCAGAAACGGCAAGCCCGGATGCGTCATCGCCTGCCCTGTTGATTCTCTCACCGGATGATAATTTCTCGATGTTTTTGTCTAATGACAAGTTATTGAATTTTAACTGTCGTTGGGCGAAAAGAGCGCTTAGATTGTGATTGATAATCATACAATCCTCCTTGATTTGTTGTACGGACATCCTTGTCCGTTAAGAATTATATTCTCATTCTCTATTTAGGTATCGGTATTTAAAAAAATCACTTTAGAAAATTTAGAGAAGGATGGTTATAGATGGTGGCTTGTGCTTCATGTAAAAATCGGGTATTTTGCAAAAATATATATTTATTTGTTGCTGAAAGAATTAATGAGGGGAGCTTATTGAGTGAAAGGGATTGTACTGATCGGCGGAAAAAGTCCTGATTTTGAACTGGTAAAACAGGAGATAGATTCGGCGGATGTTATTATCGCAGCAGATTCCGGTTTAGATTATGCCGTGCGTAATAAGATAAATGTTGATTATATTGTCGGAGACATGGACTCGATCGAAAATAAAAATCTGCTTGATGAGTATCCATCGGAGATTATCGAAGTGTACCCTGAGGAAAAAGAGGAGACAGATACAGAAATCGGTATTCGGGTCATGCAAAAAATGGGAAGTGAGAAAATTTCTATTATAGGAGGGGGAGGAGGGCGGCTCGACCATCTTATCGGCATTCTCTTTCTTTTTGAACGAGAAAAGCCACCCTATCAATGGATAAATCACTCCTACCAGGTTATTGCAATTCTTGATACAATGGAGATGGCCGTAAAGGAAGGAGAGACCATCTCTTTTTTCCCATTGGGGTGTATACCGTGTACAATGAAATCTCACGGTTTGAAATGGGAGTTGGACGGACTCGTGTGGAAAAGGGGAGATATGGGTATCAGCAATAGTGCTGTAAATAAAAAAGTATCTGTTGAAATGAAGACGGGAAGGATTATAATGGTAAGAGAGATGCGTAAGGAGAACGGTCGTGAATAGCCGTCCGGTACTGAGAGAATTATCTCGGAGTCTTTCGGAACGAGAAAGAAAAGAGCTTCTCGATAAAATTAACCGAAGCATCAATCTTACAGACTCGAGTGATACTAGTATCTACCCTAAAAAGATGAATGATGAAGAACGGGAGATACTGATAGAGCACGATATGCAGAATGCTTCTTTTTTCGCTCGTTTTCTCCTTTGGATACGATCGATTGTAACAGGCAAGAATAAGCGGGAAATTTTCTTAGAATTAAAAATGAGCTCATTAAAAAGCACGATTCAAAAGAGAACTCCCGGTTTGACCGGATTTGAAACGAGAAACTTGAGTCCGAAAACTGCTCAGGAGTTTTTCTCACTTTTTGTTCTTGTCAATCCGCTTATTCCTCTCTATAGGAAGATCTGGAGTGATACAAATAGTTTTGAAAATGCTTTAATCGGTCTCTTAGAGCGAACTCTTCCCGAGCCGAAAAAAGATCTGTTACAACTTGTCTCCAATGAGGAGATGGAAGAGGTTTATGCGAAAACCGGGTTAAAGGAAAAGGTGCGAGACCTCGTTAGTGACAGAATAGAAGCATATATTGAACACATTCCGGCGGAAACATTTGCACAATTGGAAGATCAAATAAAACCGGTATATTACCTCAAAGAAGTTGTACTCTTCCCTTATCTTCGGTTTTTTAAACTGTTTCACTATACACCCCAACCTACGGATGAAAAGCCGCTTTTCAAGAGTGCCTCGGCCATTCTTTCGTTGGAATATCTCGAGAAGATGTTTTACGCCGTTTATACGGTAACCAAAATAGAGGAGCCGATAAGCTTGGATAAAAAGTTTGCACAGCATCTCCTCTCTTCGACCGGAGAGTCGGTTGCGCCTGTTGAAGATACGGTAACCAAGGATACCGAGAAGCAGGGTGAAGCCGGACAGAGCGGGGAAGATGAACCACTCCCCGACGAGCTTTTACCGGAAGAAAGTGAATCTACGATATCGGAACAGATGCAGGATGATGCGCAGGATGATGATACCGACTATGAAACAGGCAGAGAATTGGTTTTGAGCGTTCAGAGGGTCCTTCGGGGAGTTCACGAGTTTTCAAAAGCGGTACCCTTAGTGGAATTAATTCGGTTTTTTAAAAAAGATCCGTACTATCAACTGATTTTCTATATCCCGAAACTATATCTGAAAGAGTTCTATTTATCGATTCTCAAGATTCGTTTTATCCCGAAAGTCGACGAGGTGTTTCCTGAAATACGGAATACTGTTATCGAGAAAAAGATTCAAGACCTTTTTAGAGGGAAACGGTTAAGCGGTTTTCTCTACTATCGAGACTACACGAGCACAGATTTTTCCAATCTTGGGCTACCGACCTTCTCACATGACCGTTCGGCAAATCTTCTCTATAACTATATACGGCAGTTCTACCGCGGTACTATTCAGGAATTAGTACAGATTTTAAGCCGGGGATTGCTCAAAACGAACAGAATCACACTCAATAGACTGCTTCTTCACGCTGCGTCTGTTGAAGATCTCGAGGACAAACTCAAAAGTTTTGACACTTCTCTCTCCCCCGACGAAGAGGACGGGAAACTGTTTCAGAGAATTCGCCACAGTCTTGCCAGTGATTCCACGCATCAGAGATTGTTTCGCAATCTTGTTGTACAGAAAGACAAAGAAGTCGAGTCATTGCTGGAAAAGGGAAAAGAAAGCTTTTTGGGCATTAAAAAGATATTTGACGAACTGCTTTCGAGCCCAATGGAGAGCGTAAAACAGAAACTGCATACACACTATATGGTAAACGGAAGATCGCAATCACTCGAAGAACTGCTTAAAAACCAGTCAAACCACATCGACAAATTCCACCGACTTCTTCAGCAATTATCAAAGATTGAACGGGGATTCTGATCAACCTTTTTCTTTATCTTTTTTGCCGTCATATCGGGTGATTCGAGCAGTACTCTCGTTCCTGAAAGCAAGTCTGTAATACCCGCTTCGTTAGGATAACGGGGGATGATATGAAGGTGCAGATGTGAGATCGAAGCCCCTGCTACCAGGCCCATGTTATAGCCGATATTGTAGCCGGAAGGATTCTGGAGCTCATCGAGTATATCGAGGAAATATTTGGTCAGTTTCCCAACTGTTTGATCTTCTTTTTCCGTGAACTCTCGTACATCCTCAATGTGTCGTTTGGGAAACAGAAGTAAATGACCCGGATTGTACGGATAGAGGTTGACTGTAGCGATAAAAGAATTGTCCTCATAAACGGACAGATCGATTACGTCTTCAGATTTGTCCCGTATAAGACAGAGAATACAGCCGTGAGGCTTATTCCCTTTTACATATGATAATTTTTCGAAATTGAAAAGATAGTGCAACTAACCGTCCTGCTGGGCCTCATCGGAAGAAACAATTTCTTCGATGGGAATGTCGAGTGCATCGGATTGCAGGGCAAGGTATTTGAGTAAAATAGGATATTCCGAGAGAAGTTTACCGTATTCACGCAATATTTCTAACCGTTCAATTTCTTCTATTTCTCTTTCAGTCGTTTGTCTTGTCCGTTCCGTGAATATAGAATGTCTAATATCAATGATATCAAAATAATTTTCCCGAGCAGTAATATAAAGCTCTATATCAGGTAATTTAATAGATTTGACCCTCACCTGGATAAAATCGATTTCGGGGTAGCGGGAACGAAGCCGCCTAAGAAGATTCTCTTCGAATGCAGTAAAATCAAAATTGAGAGACGAAATAAAACCGCTGTTTCCTGCTTTTTCTCTGAAAAAAGTTGATGCTAAACTTGCCGCATGTTCTGAAACTTGGGTATAAAACGGTTCTAATTCATCGGGTTGTAAATCCCTTTCTTCGACCAATTGGGGAAGCTGGTCGGGTTTACAGGTAAAAGAGAGTGTAACGTCTAGTGCATAGGTAAAATCCGCATCAGTTTCATAAAAATCGGCGTATGTCGGACCGGCAGGTAACTCACCGGCCAAAGAAATATTTTTCGTAACCGAATCGGGTGAAAAGACGCGAAGTTCAAGATTTGTAGGAAGAAGTGCTTCCCAGCGCCACACGAAATCTCCCGGTTTTATAACGTCACTCTCCACGCCGCCGGTTTTAGTAATCATCACTCCATAATGCCCCGGGGGTACTTTGAACTGGACCCACCCAAAGTAAAAGGCCACACCGCCTAGAATGATAAGCAGAAAAAGGATCAATAATAGTTTTTTCATAATATAATCACCATACTGTAATTGTATGATGAAAAAAGCATCCTCGCAAGATGTATTCCGGATTCGATCTCATTTCTCTTTGTTTTTTACGTTTAACATGGTATACTATCGTCTTACGTATGAGCAGACTTGCAACCTACCGGTTTTGGATAACCGGGGTATTGCGCAAAGCAGCCATTTTCCTTTTTTTACTCCTTCTTTTTTTCCTTTTACTGTTTTATTTGGGAAACCTTCAAAATTTTCTCGATTCTACACAGCTGAAATTGTTGTCAATGGTAGAAATTACAGGCATACTCTTCATCGTCATCTCGTTCTACTATTTTGTGTTTCTTATCATTTCTGCTGTTGTGGAAAAAAAAGTAAGGATTCTCGCGTTTCTCTTCTCTCTCTTTGGAGCAGGTGTGGGAATCGGGGTATATTTCGGGGTAGAGTTTCTCATCTCCTGGATCCAGCTTCCGCATTGACCCGGGTCCGTCCAGTTGATATAGTTTTTTATTATGGTATTGGCCGTAAGAGGCGCAACATTGGTAGAAGAGAACTCGAGACAGGCTGTTTGTACTGCTACAATCGAATTGATTGAACGGCTTCTCGATAAAAACCGTATTAAAATCGGAAGGATCGTCTCAATTATATTTTCAAGTACTTCCGATTTGACTGCTTATAATCCGGCTACAGCAGTGAGAACGAAACCGCAGCTCAATGATGTCCCTCTTTTTTGTACGGCAGAGCCTGTGATATCAGGTGCACCACAGCGCGTTATCAGAGTTCTGCTTACGTATAGAAAACTGTTTGGCTTAAAAAAGCCGCACCCGGTGTATATAAACGGGGCCGGCGAAACGCTCCGGCCGGATTTACCGTCCGGTTAGGCCTGTGAAATTGTCTAATGTTCCTTTAAAAACAGTTATCGATGTCGCCCGCATCCGTAGGGCTTCCCGTATCGTCGAAACGATTTTAGCCGAGCTTCCTTCTCTTATGGTTCCCGGCGTTTCGACGAAACGAATAGGCGAATTCTGTTCGGCACGGATTTCCAAGAACCGGGTCGAATCGGCTATTAAAGGATATAAAGATTTCCCCGGTACTGTGTGTATATCGGTGAACAACGTTGCAGCCCACGGGGTCCCTGATTCATATGCACTGTGTGAAGGTGATGTTGTCTCGGTTGATATCGCTGTTACCGCCGACGGATGGTACGGCGACGGTGCATGGACCTATGTAGTGGGAAAGCCGAAAAAGGACGGCATTCGACTACTCAAAGCAACCTGGCAGGCGGTCGTTGAGGGAATAGAAAACGCCCGTCCAGGAAAACGGTTCGGAGATATTGGGTATGCCATTCAAGAGCGGGCTGCCTCTTTCGGTTGTTCCGTTTTAGGGGATTTTGTCGGCCACGGCATCGGAAAAGAGCTCCACGAAGAGCCGAAAGTACTCAATTTCGGAGAGAAAAACACCGGAATGATCATCGTTCCGGGAATGGTATTTACCATTGAGCCGATTATCACATTAGGGGCCGCCGAAGTGAAGCATCTCGACAACAATTGGTCCTTTATCACTGCCGACGGAAGTATCAGCGCCCAATTCGAGCATACGGTAGCGGTCTTCAAAGATAGGACTGAAATTCTGACATTTTCTCAAAACGACATAAGAAAACATGTTGACTTTCCGCCGTACTTTTAATAATTTTAGTAGTCGATAATCGCCACCTTAGCTCAGCCGGCCAGAGCACGTGACTTGTAATCTCGGGGTCGTCAGTTCGAATCTGACAGGTGG
>CAZQKT010000067.1:0-18500 GCA_964594055.1 uncultured Spirochaetales bacterium | reverse complement strand
GTGCAAACACACCTTCCCGGGCAAGAACCGGAAAAGATCAAGTCTCTGTTCGGCCGTCATCTTACCTTCGTCGGTGCTATAGATACCACTAACGTTCTCGGAACAGCACACCCCGAGACAGTTAAGGAACACGTACGAAGCCGGATTCTTGCCCTTGGCGAAAACGGGGGCTATATCTGCGCTCCTGATCATACGGTAATGCCCGAAGTCCCGACCGAGAATCTTGTTGCTCTCTATGAGACAGTCAAGGAGTTTCGGGAGGAAAATTACACTACCGCTGCATCAACAAGCCCAAGATCGACACAATAAACGCGCCTGAATTCCAACGAAATATGGTCATTTCCGAAAAACTCAGGCGATTCAGATTATCCGGTGCTGGTTTTCCTTATGTGGAGGCCATAAATTGACCGCGTATGACTATCCTGTTCCGGCCTGAGTTCTTTGCCATGTACAACGCCTGGTCCGCCCGATCGAGAAGATGTTCGAGTGAATAGTTTCTCTCCGGAACGACCATTACCGCGCCGCAGCTTATAGTGATGTTGAATGTAGCGGAACCCGAGTTTATCGGGGTCCGGGCAAGGCTCTGCCGAAGCTCTTCTAGGATGCTGCCGAAATCTTTGTCTCCCCCCGGAGCACTTGTGACGATAGCGAACTCTTCCCCTCCATAACGGCCTATCAGGTCGGATTCTCTTCGAAAATGCTCTTTGAGCGTGTTACCTACCATCCGGAGGCAGTCATCTCCCGCCCTATGCCCATACCGGTCGTTGACCACTTTAAATAAGTCTATGTCGAGCATGGCAATTCCGAGCCGGATCCTCTCTCTTCGGGCAATCGCAACGATGTTCTGCCCCTGTTCCTCAAAAAATCTTCTGTTGTAAAGGCCGGTAAGGCCGTCATACGACGCCAATTCTTTCAGCTTTTCGTTGAGAGCAATCAGCTCCGACTTCTGTTGTTCGATCATTGCCGTACGTTCGCTTACCAGCTGTTCCAGCTCTTCCGTAGATCGGTTGACCCGTAACCGCATCTCCTCGAAGGCCCGTGCAAGCTCCGCTACTTCGTCGTTCCCGTTCGTCTCCACCAGTACCTCCTCCGGGCTGCCTAAAAGACGGCTGGCCCGAGCAAGTTCCCCCAACCGGCGGCTCAACGAGCGTGAAAAAATGAGTGCAATAAAGCCCGGTATGAGAATAAGAAACAGTCCGGTAATATTCGCCCATCTTTTCGTTCCTGCAAAATCTGCTTGGAAATCAGAAACAGGAACTGCAGAGAGAAATCCGATTTCTCCGCCAGGAAAAAGGAGCGTAAAAAAATCCCCTCGGCGATTGATTTCCATCGGTATCTCCGTTAGTGATATTCCCTGCTCATGAATCCACTGTTTTCCTTCGGGCACCGTTTTACCGGTTACCTCAAGCAGTTTGTCTTGTTTGTTCGTAAGGAGCATTCGACTTCCATCGGTCTTGAGCAAGGATTGCAGTTCTTCGTCGGCGAATCGACCAAGATCTACCAGTAACTCGACAGATACTCCTGAATCTGTTGTACCAGAAAGACGTTTAAAAGTTTTCGTCTTATCACATGAGACCGCAAATCCCGGTGAAAAAGTCCGACTTTCTACCTTGCAGCCCATCATGGAAAATCTCTCATTATCGGAGGACAAAATGATATCGCCTACACAGCTGTTCTCTTCTATGAGTTTGGAAAGCATCCTCTTAGCGTCCAGCCTGCTGTAATAGCGAAGTATCCGATGTTCCACGAAGAAATCGCCGACGTTTCGGTCGGCCCTCACGGTGTTCAGTACTGCCCGGCCCCGGTCTATATAGTCTTCATACCTGGCATCTGCAACCTCGGAAAGGAGCTCCATATTTCTCCGCTGGTCCGAAAGCTCCTGCTGTCGATGAGCACGCAGGAAAATCGTGGTAGATATAACGGCGGTCAGACCATTTATGAGAAATAGTAAGATAAAAAGACGTGTCCAAAATTTCACGAGGGCATTTCCCTCAAAAACTCTAAATACTTTTGATAGGTGAGTCCGATGTACCGTTTCAATAGAGCTTCATACTGGGGAGTTTGTTTAAAAGAACTCATCCATTCGTTCAATGCTGCAGCCAGAGCAGGCGCTTCTTTGCCCACACCAAAGGCAAGTTCTCGCATCTGATCATTGATCGGGAAAATCGGACGTACCGTTCGGCGCAGTGTCTGGCTTATATTGAACTGATGAAAAAAAGAAAAAGAATCGAGGATAAAGAAGTCGATTGTCTCTTTGGCTAGTTGTTCAGGAAAAAACATGATTGTAGTGCGTGTTCCGGGAGGTAACAGGAGTAAGCTTACCACATCTTCACTATCGTTTACCGCATGGCCCGGCGCCGGTACAATCGTTCCATTCTCGAGTACCGCGGGTATGCGCGTAAACGGGATGTCATTCGCGTGCAGCGCGTTTTCCAAAACGTTTTGAAAAGACATGCCTTTCACCACAGAAATGCGTTTACCCGGCAAATCTTCGAAGGTACGGGCCCGGCTGTCCGCATTTCCTACGAGAATTTCCGAGTTTTCGATAAACGGCGTCATATTGAGTATTTTTTCCCGTTCCGGGGTGACGGTCAGTATCTCCGCGTAGAGGTCCACCTCGTTCATGAGGATCAACTCGTTTCCGGCGTCGGTTCTTTTCCAGTATTCCCGGAAGGATTCCACAGGTACAACTTTCAACTCCAAGTCGAGCGATCCGGCAAACTTCGAGGCGAGCTCATAACAGAACCCGGGCATGGTTTCATTTTCCGGAGAGTAAATCAGCGTGGACACGGGCCGGGCACCGACCACTAATTCGCCCTGTTTCTTGATCTCCGGTAAATCTTCCGCTATGAGTCCATTAACAAAAACAATAAATAGAACGGCAAGAAAGGACAGACGCGATTTCAATAACATGATTATCACATAGATATTACTAACACAAGCCTTTCAATGTCAACACGCCGTGTTGACTCATTAAAAATCTAACCGGAAAAAAAGAATTTCTCCTCTATTTTGCAAGGGGCTTAAATATTTACCGTAGTATTTCACCGAGCCACAGCTTTTGCAGAAACTGTTCGGCCGGCATAATGTCGATTTCGTCACTTTTTGCTTCCCGTTTTCCCCGGTAAACGCCGTAACAATGCACTTTCGCCGGAAGCAGTTCCTGCCGGAGCCGGAGGAGACCGCGGCCGTATTTCTTCCGCCAATCGCTAGCCGACTTCATCTCAACCGCAACAAACCCCTCCATTGTCTCACATATAAAATCCACTTCACTACCGTCGTAGGTGCGCCAGAAATGAGGACGATACCGTAAATCATGATACGAAAGAAAAGCCCTGATCTCATTAAAGAGCAAGTTTTCAAACAACGGCCCTTCTTCTTCAGGAGATGGAGGATACGGCAGGCGCCCCGATAGGGCCCGGGCAACGCCGGTGTCGAAGAGATAGAATTTAGGTCGTACAACCTGCTTTGTCGAACGCTTCAGCTTCCACGGCTCCACCCAGTAACCAATGAGGGTATCGGCTAAAATATCAAAGTAATTTTGGACCGTAGTCCGTGCAACTGCGGCGTCCCGTGCAATATTCGAAACATTTGTCACCTGCCCGTTTTGCCGGGCTGCAATTTCGAGAAACCGTGAGAAGGCACCTACATTTCTCGTTAACGCTTCAGCGCGGATTTCTTCATTTAGATAGGCATCCGCATAGGTTATGAGAAATCCTTCTGGGTCCTTCCCTTGTACGGCCATCGGGAGGGTCCCATGGGTCACTGCAGTCGGCAGATCGAAGTCATCTCCTAATTCCGCCGATGTCAGCGGAAACATCTCTTTCATGAGAGCACGGCCCGCCAGCAGATCCGCCCCGCCCCGCTTTAGCTTCCGTGCGCTCGACCCGCACAGCACAAACCGCAAGCTTCTCGACTCTATGAGCCGATGAACTTCGTCCAAAACGGCGGGCACTTTTTGTACCTCATCAAGAATGACCCAGCTCTGCTCAGGCCGGCCTTCAGTTTCTGTGAATAATAATCCGGGATTCTTCTCCATCCGGAGCGATTCCCGGGTGTCTAAAAAATCGTATACAACGGCATTCTCGAAGTGCTGCTTTATCCAGGTCGATTTTCCCGTACCCCGAGGACCGAACAGAAATATTGAGGTTTCCGGTTTTTTCAGTAATCTTGCATACATATCTGTCATTTTTACGGTAATTTTGCCTACTGTCAAGGCAAAATTACGTGGAACGGAGCGGTATGAAACACGGTCCCTGCCGGTTAGATGCATGGGCTATCTTGCGGCAGCTCTTTTTATCCGCTACAATCATAACTATGACCCATGAAGAATTGGAAGAACAGAAACTACTTATCGAAGAGAAAATACGAGAAATAAACGTCTCCTACAGCTATCTCCTCGAAGAGACAAAACCGATAGAACCGAGTGTCGGGCTCGGCCGCTTGACGCGAATGGAAGCAATCAGTGAAAAAGGTATTAACGAACACATCCTTTCCGAAAACCGAAAGATGCTGGAGAGACTGAACAATGCATTGGATAGAATAAAAAATGGTACCTATGGCGTGTGTATACGCTGCGGGAATACCATCCCTGACGCCCGCCTTAAACTGGTCCCGGAAGCACTTATCTGTGTACCCTGTCTGGAAAAAAAGAAAAGGTAACGGTAGACAGGAAATAATTGACCAAACATAGTAATTTTCATATATTATAAAAAACATAAACCGGAGTTGAACCATGCGCACGGCTGATAAGGAAAAAAGTTTAATCTTGTTTTTACTCGGGTTTTTGGCTTTTTGGGTAAACGGGGACAATTATGCGGTAGCGCCGCTGCTTGTCAATATTGCCGCAGACCTGCAACTTGAAATATCTCGAGCAGCACTTTCGGTGACAGCCTATATGCTCTCCTTCGGGTTTTTTACCGTCCTCTTCGGTCCTCTAGGTGACAGGTTCGGCAAAGGAAGGATTATTAAAATCGCCGCTTTCGGGACGGCTGTTTTCAGTATTGCGGGGGGCTTTGCTTTCAACCTGCCGTCACTTGTGGTTTTTCGAGCGTTTAACGGCATGTTCGCGGCGGGCATTTTCCCCGTTACGATGGCCCTTATCGGCGAAAATTTCGACGAAGAATCCAGGCACGACGCCATCGGAAGTGTAATGGGGATGATGTTTTTAGGAGGTGCTTCATCAATTCTTATAGGCGGAACACTAGCACAAGTCGCTTCGTGGCGGGCCGTATATGTTTTTTACGGAATAGCTGAATTAGTTTTGGCTTTTTTCGTTTTCCGTAAATTACCGACTGTCGGCGGTAGCAAAAACGTATCGTTTTTTAAGACTTACGGGACGGCCTTGTCGACAAAAGGATTGTTGGCCGTCGTGGGTACAATCTTTTTTGTCGGGTTTGCGGTATTCGGCACCTTCTCCTTTTCCGGACATTATATAGAATCGACTACCGGACTGCCCGTACTATTTGTCGGTCTCATCCTTACCTCTTTCGGGGCAGGGACCGTTATAGGCGGAAGAAAAGCAGGAGAAATTAGAAAAGCCCTCGGACGGTTTTTCCTCCCCGCCGCAGGCATCCTCGGCTGCGCCGGGTTATTCTCCCTCGCGAGCTTTCGTCATATCGGTGTTTTTGTTCCGTCTTTTTTCGCATTCGGGCTTGCCTTTGTCTTTCTACAGTCCACGTTAATCATGACGGCCCAACGTAGACTCCCCGCCCTTCGCGGAACGGCCATGTCTCTGGCATCGTTCCATATGTTCGTCGGCGGCGCGATCGGGACCATCGTTAACGCACAGGTCATCACTAGAGCACCGGTGCAGGTCATATATTTCATCGCTATACCGGTCGTAGCGATTGCAGCACTTTTCTCCTTTCTATTGACTACGCATCACTAAAAATAACGGGAAATCACATTAAAGGGTGGCGGCACTTACCTTTTGGTGCACTCGCCCGACTAAGTAGTCGCAGAGCTTGGTAAGGGAGGAGGCAGACGGGGTGGCGGGAAGCTGCTCGAGCAGTGATTTGCCCTTTGAAATGTACTCTTGTGCCATTTCCAGCTCACTTATCGCCTCGCCGCGGTAGAGGGTGTCCCGGTCGATGTAGTCGTCTACCAGCTGGTAGGCCATGCCGAAGGATAGCCCGAAATCCCGGAGCGTCTCCTGGACCGGTTCGTCCGCCCCGGTGAGCACGCCCCCGCATTTACACGATGCAGCCATGAGCAGGGCGGTCTTGTTTTCCAGGATATTGAGATAACTCTCCTTGTCGGCAGTCTCCATCCCCAGAAGAATACGCTGCTGGAGTATCTCCCCTACACACATCTTCTCCGTAGTGTCCCAGAAGATGTCGAAAATCTGCTGTTTCGGCTGCCACGAATCGGTAGACAGTGAGGTCAAGCGGTAGAAAAATTGGGAATAGAGCAAGTCTCCGACTAATACCGCAATCTTGTTGCCGAACTCGTAGTTGAGAGAGGACCGGTCCCGTCTCTCAGTAGATTCATCGATAATATCGTCGTGGATAAGGGAGGCGGAGTGGACCAGTTCCACTGCAGAGGCCATCTCGATAACGGCGGAGGGAAGCCGGCCGTTTTTTGGACCGGACTGTACGTCGGTCTCCACACCGTGTGCCGCCTTGGCGGACAACAGCAGAAGGGCCGGCCGCAGCCTCTTTCCCGAAACGGCAAACAGGTGGGAGACAGCTTCTTTTACAAACCGGCGGGAATGGGGATGCGCTTTTTCACTTATTTGGGTAAGCTGCCCGGCAAGCTCTTTTTCGACTTTTTCGAGCTCGGCACGGATGGGAGCGAAGATGGTTTCTAAATCCATTATGTAACTTCTTCTACCGTAATCGTATTGGTCGGGCACACATAAGCGCAGGACCCGCAGCCGATACAAGTTTCGGCAATTGTATCAAATGGTGCATGGACCACTTTTTTGATTCCCCGCTTCGAAAAACTGAGTGCATGCCGTTCCGTAACTTCTGCACATACTCTAACACATTGGCCGCAAAGAATACACCGGGTGTTAAACCGCTTCGGGGCGCGGTTTAGAAGATACTCGCCTATAACATCAAGTTTTCGAGGATTATCTACCGGCACCCCAAGGTCCCGGGCAAGGTCTTTGATTTCTTCTGCTTCGGGAGAGCGGGAGAGGAGCATCTCAATAATAAACTGCCTCGACTTGTTTACCCGGTCCGTATCGGTTTTAACGATCATTCCGTCTGCTATCACGGTTGTGCAGGCAGGCACGAGCTTTGTTTTATCCGGTGCATGTGCCAAAGCTGCCTCTACCAGACAGACCCGGCAGCCGCCGTACGGCATAAGATAATCGTTGTGACAGAGAGTCGGGATTGCGATGTCGAGTTCGCGGGACGCTTCGAGTATAGTAATTGCTCCGGCAGTTTCGTGTTCTCTTCCGTCAATCGTTATTTTCATTAATCCACCCTCACCGCATTGAAATTACATACCGAATAACAGATGCCGCATTTGATACAGATCTCCTGATCGATGACGTGGGTCTGCTTCCTCTCTCCGGAAATGGCGGAGACGGGGCAGTTTTTCGCACACACCGTACAACCGGTACAGTATTCCGGATCGATCGAGTAGGTAATGAGGGGTTTGCACACCTTGGCAGGACATTTCTTATCGTAGATATGGGCCTCATATTCGTGTCTGAAATGTCTTATAGTGGTAAGCACCGGGTTCGGTGCGGTATTCCCAAGACCGCAGAGGGCAGTCTCCTTGATGAGGTGTCCCATCTGCTCGAGAAGATCGATATCCTCCGGTTTGCCCTCCCCTTTGGTAATATTCTCCAAGATGTCGAGCATGTGCATGGTCCCTTCTCTACAGGGAGTACATTTTCCGCACGATTCTTCCTGAGTGAAGGAGAGAAAATATCGGGCGACCTCGACCATACAGTTGTCCTCGTCCATGACGATCATACCGCCCGAGCCCATAATGGCCCCTGCCTGGATAAGGCTCTCAAAGTCGACCGGAATATCGAGCATCGATTCGGGGATACAGCCGCCTGAAGGTCCCCCCGTCTGGACAGCTTTAAACTTCCTGCCTCCTTCGATACCGCCGCCGATATCGGAGACGATCTCCCGCAGGGTAATTCCCATGGGCACTTCGACCAGTCCGGTGTTCCGGACCTTCCCGACTAACGAAAACACTTTCGTACCTTTACTCGATTCGGTACCGATCGAGGAAAACCATTCCGCTCCATTTCGGATGATGTGAGGGATGTTCGACCAGGTTTCTACATTGTTGATGTTGGTCGGTCTTCCCAAGAATCCTGATTGGGCCGGATAGGGGGGCCGCACCCGCGGTTCAGGGAGCTTGCCTTCGATCGAACCGATAAGAGAGGTCTCCTCCCCGCAAATAAAAGCCCCTGCTCCCCGAATAATGGTCACATCAAAATCAAAACCGGAGTTGCAGATATCTTCACCGAGCAAACCGTATTCATGGGCATCGTCTATTGCTTTCTGCAATCTGCTCAGTGCCAGCGGATACTCGTTTCTAATGTAGATAAACCCGTGGTTCGCCCCGATCGCATACGCTCCTATGGCCATTCCCTCCAGTACGGCGTGGGGGTCGGACTCGACTATGGAACGGTCCATGAAAGCACCCGGGTCACCCTCATCGCTGTTACAGATGATGTACTTCTGCTCACCTTCCGCCTTCGCGCAGAACTCCCACTTCTTTCCTGTAGGGAACCCCGCACCTCCACGCCCCCGGATTCCGGATTGTTTTACCTCTTCGAGGACCGTTTCAGGATCCATCTCGGTAAGTGCTTTGGCCAGTCCGCGGTAGCCGTCCCGGCCGATATACTCATCAATACTTTCCGGGTCCACCAGGCCCCGGTTGTAGAGCGCGATCAGCTTTTGCTTGCCGAAAAACTCGATATCTTTCATTTTGGGGATGGGACGGTCATCCCCGGCGGCTGTGTACATATGTTTTTCGACCGGATTCCCCTTTACGAAATGCTCTTCTACAAGTTCGGGAATGTCTTCTGCGGACAACTTTTGATAAAAAATCCCATCCGGGTGAACAACCACGATCGGCCCGTTGGCACAAAACCCATTACAACCGGTAGTAACGACTTTGATTTCGTTTTGCAGCTCGCGGGCAGTAATCTCTTTCTCGAGCGCCTCTTTGACCTGGAGTGATTTGTTCGAAACACAACCCGTTCCCGCGCACACCATCAGATGCATTCTGTAGGTATCCGGTTCCGAGACGGAACCTTCCTCCGTCCGTACAGTCATATAGCCGCTCATTTTCTGTTTGATTGCATCCAAATCTTCCGGTTTTACTTTCATCACCCTATGACCGCATGTCCTTTATGAGTTTTTTTACCTTTTTTTGGTTCATCTTCCCGTGATATTCACCATTGACGGTTACGAGAGGGCCGAGGGCGCAAGCTCCGACACAGTTTACCGTCTCGAGTGTGTATGTGAGATCATCCGAGGTCTCTCCGGCCTTTAAATCCAGTTCCCTCTCGAGGGTGTCCACTACAAGGGGTGCACCGCGCACATGACAGGCAGTCCCGACGCAAACACACACGTGGTTTTCTCCGATCGGTTCGAGCCTGAAGTTGGTATAAAAGGTGGCCAGTTCGTACAGCCTGCCGACTGGAACATCGAGTTCATCGGAGGCCATTCGTATTACGTCCTCGGGGAGGTACCCAAACTCGTCCATGATATCCTGAAGAAGCCCGACGAGCATATTTTTGTTCTCCCGGTACCGCTCCGCTATTTTTTTTATTTTTTCACGCGTTTGTTCGTCTGTACTATCTATAATCTGACTCATACTGCTCAGCTCCTAATCAATGGCATTCCAAATAGAGTAAAGTTTCGCAGAAACTTCTAAGCATTGAATAAAGAGACAGCGTAAGCTTTCTCTTTATTCAATGTATGGATACTTTCCATCGCTTGCTCGGGTCGAACTTGTTGTTCAGGACCATCTGCCGGACCACAGATAAATAATCCGGAATCAAAATCTTTACATCATTTTTGACCTTAACCTGACAGGCGAGGCGCATATTTTCCTGCATCTCCTGCCTGCTCATGAAAATCTCTTCGGTGGGGAGGATCGGTCCCCCTCCCTCGATTACTCGGACTTTACAATATCCGCAGCTCCCCTTTCCGCCGCAGGAGGAGTTGATCTCCACACCGTGCTCACTGAGATAGGTAAGCAGGTTGTCCCCGCCCTGCACGGTAAACTGCTTCTCTTCCCCCTCCTGACTGAGTGTAATCTTGCACTCCCCGTAGCTGACTAAGAGCTTGTCGGCAATGGCGAGAAGGACCGTGATAATGAGGAGCAGGCCGTTCATAACTAAGAGAGGTATAAAATTCATTGTACATTCACCATCCCTGTAAATCCTAAAAATGCCAACGCAATGATCCCGGAACTGATCATGATAATCCCCGGACCTTTCATCCCTTTAGGAAGGTCCCCGATGAGCTTGAGCTTTTCATTGATAGCGGCCACGATTACGATTGCGACCAGCCATCCGATAGCCGAACCGAAGGCAAAAAAGAGGGTCTCCATATAGGTGTAATTCCGTATTACCATGAATAGTGAAATCGAGAGCACCGTACAGTTTACCGTAATGAGGGGGAGAAAGATGCCGAAGGCCGCCTGGAGCGGAGGGAAAAACCGTTCCATGAGCATCTCCACGAGCTGTACGGTTGCGGCAATTACAATGATAAACACGATATAGTAGATAAGCTCACTGCCGGTCGGGACCAAAACAAGATTGTAAATAGGCCAGTTTATGGCCGCGGTAAGCATCACCACAAAAATAACGGCAAACCCCATACCGGATGCCGTCTTCAAACTACGGCTTAGCGAGATAAACGGACACATCCCCAACAGATAGGTAAGGGCGATGTTGTGGGTAAGAATTGCAGCAATCAGAATTGTAACAATATGCATCAACATAGTAAGCTCCCCTCTAATCTTCGATATCGGCCAATGCCCGGGAGATCCAGAGAAACAACCCCAGCACAAAAAACGCCCCTGGCGCCATAGCCATGACCACCCATTTGGTAAACCCTTCCGGCATGATCTGAAACCCCAGCAGCGTACCGAACCCCAAAATCTCACGCACCGCTGCAACAATGATCAAGGTATAGGTATAACTCAACCCGTTGGATATTGCATCGAGAAGGGATTGGAATACGTTGTTCTGTACATAAAACGCTTCCGCCCGGCCCATGATGATACAGTTTGTGATAATGAGCCCGACATACGGACCTAAGGTCGTACTGATCGACGGGTAGAACGCCTTGAGGTATTTGTCCACGATGATAACGAACGAGGCGATGATAATCATATAGGTGATGATTCTCACCCGCCGGGGAATGATATACCGCAGCAGAGAGACCACAAGGGCAGTGGCCACCATCACGAAAATGACCCCCGCCCCCATGGCTATTGCGTTTTCAATCTTATTCGAGATGGCCAGTGCCGAACAGATACCCAAAATCATCGAGAATATGGGGTGGTCCCGCCAGATACCGTCCAGTATGGTGCGGATACTCTTCTGTTTGACCGTTTCTTGCCCTTCAGCCATCGTTATTCTCCCTCTCTATTCTCCTGCGACCAGAGAACTGTACGATTCATATTCGTTGTTGAGAATCTTTATAAATGCTTCACATGATAGGGTGGCACCGGTAATACCGTCGACCTCATTGACCCCCTCAGCCTTTCCCTCACCGGTCAATTCGAGCCGGGGCGTAAACTCTTTTCCTTCGAGCTTTTCGAGGTACTCCGCATCTGCTATTCTGCTTCCGAGACCCGGGGTCTCCTCCTGATGAATGATCGTAATGCTAGTTATCGTTTCCAGGTCGGGCCCTAAAGCGAGAATTCCTCTAATCGGCCCCCATAATCCGGACCCTTCGAACGGGAAGGCATAGTCCCCTTCTGCTGAAACGTAGTATGTAACTCCCTGTTTCTCCCGTCTTTCTACCTTCTGCACGAATGTCCGTTCAATATCTTCGATGTTCTCTTCCTCGTAAGAAATGTCTAATGCTGTGAGAACACTGGTTTTCAAAGTTATTTCTTCATTTTTTTCTATAATCGGGGTGGTGTAACCATTTATTGCTACCAGTGCAGTGGTAAGAATACTCCCGAGTACCAGTACGAACACAATCATAAGTATTTTATCTTTCATCACTGTGCTCCGCCCTGCTCCGCCGGTCTCGGCTTGTATTTCGAAGAGAGAATCAGATGGTCCATCAGGGGTGTGAGCGCATTCACTAAGATGATGCTGAACATAACTCCCTCCGTATAGCCGGAAAAGGACCTGATAAGAACGGTAAAAAACCCGGCCAACACACCGAAGAAAAATTTGCCCGTTACGGTCACCGGCGAGGTGACCGGGTCGGTGGCCATAAACAGTGCCCCGAAAAGAATGCTCCCCGAAAGCAGCTGAAAAAGGGGAGGAGCGACCTGCTCGGGAAAAAAGAGGCTGCCGAAAAACGAGAAGAAGGCGACCGAGAGCAGATACATCAACGGGATTCTCCAATTCGCAACTTTGGTGGTGATGAGAAAAATCCCCCCGGCGATGATTCCAATACGGAAGAGCTCTCCCATGCTTCCCGGGACCAGTCCTAGAAGGAGGTCGGTGTATGGTGCAAGTTCTCCTGCCGTTTTAAATGTTGCCAAAGGTGTTGCCGTTGTGACCGCATCGGTAAACGGGGCCTGCCAGGATGCGGACATAATCGAGGGGAACGCGATGGTGATAAAAAGCCGGCCGACTAAGGCCGGATTAAAAATGTTTCGTCCCGTCCCGCCGAACACCTCTTTGCCGAAGAACACACCGAAGACGATACCGACCGCTACCACCCAGAGGGGGACGGTAGGGGGCAGTACCATCGGGAAGATAAGCCCGGTAACGAGAAAACCCTCTTCGATTTCCCGCTTTCTAAACACTGCAAAGAGTACTTCGACCAATCCTCCCGCTACATACGAGACGAGTATAATAAGAACCACTCGAAACCCGAAAAAGACGACCGAAGCGACTACACTCGGCATCAGGGCGAGAATGACCATCGACATATACCGCTTGATTTCGATGTTGTCTCTGATATGGGGAGCGGCCGGAGTAACGTCGCTGCAGCCGAAGAGGATCCCCTCTAAGGTTTCGAACACTGTGGCAAACGGCCGTAACAGTTTGTTCCTAGCAAGATTGTGCAGAAGTTTCCGGATCATATTCATTGTTCCACACCCTTTAAATCAAACGCCTGAATCATCTGTTTCTCCTGCGTAAAGCCGTCTTCTTTGAGTTTTTCTTTCCCCTCTTTGATAAGAGCAGCCAGAGAAATTTTGGATGTACAGACGTAGGTGCAGAGGTTGCAGTCGATGCAGGAGAAAATGCCGAACCGCACCAACGTTTCGGTTATCATGCCCCGTTCTACATGGCGATGAATGAGGTTGGGGAGGATTTCTGCCGGACACACCTCGACACAAAAACCGCAATTGATGCAGGCCCGCTTCTCCCCGCGCAGATTGGTGTCGATGTTCTTCTTAAACGGGGTAAAAAGAGAGAAAAAGGTATTGGAAATCGAATCTTTGCGAAATCCGGGAAGCGCGAAAGCAAGCGGTTCTCCTTCTACGGCTTCCCGCAGCGCCACGATGGTAAAGGTCTTCCTGTCCAGCGGTGTCTCGATATCATCGATTTGCTCACCCCGCAGAGCACTATTTCTGATATAACGATACTTCCTATCATCCGAACCGTACTGCTTGACGATATCGAGGAGAGGAGTACCGACCTTTACTCGAAGATGGACATTTTTTCCAAAACCCGGTCCGGCCAGGGCAACAATCCGCTCGGTTACACTTTTCCCGGCAGCAACAGCGTCATATGCGTGGAGAACGGCCTGCACATCAAGAATGACCACACCCATGTTGATTGCCCTGAACCCATGGGGGAACGGTTTCTGTAGGGCTGTTTGAACGAGGAGCTGCTCCATGCCCAAGGGATATTTCGGTTCTACTGTGAACAAATTTACCTTACCCTGTATAAAACTGCTTTGCAGCTTCCGTTCGAGACTGCTTACAAGTTCCTTGTGGCGTTTGTTGAATAGCAGCTGCACACCCGCTTCGGGGAACAGTTTCTGCACAATCCCGATCCCTTCAACGAAACGGTCTACCCCGCTCTCGCCGGCCCCTTCATTACCGTCTGTTTTTCCCAACAGTGCGGGAAGGAGCGGGTCCCACAGATCGGATTCGGTATTGTGGATGATGATCTCTTTCACATTGTCGGGACCGATAATCGAACTGTTGTACGATGTGGGAATTCCGTCGTTCCCCAACCCGGTGGTACCGGAGAGGTAGAGGAGCTCTTCGATCTTTTTCCGGGAGAGGTCCTGCCATTCACGGGAACAGCCCTCGAGTATCGACTCTTCCTGGTCTTCATCCGGTCGTAGTATTAGAGCAGGTACTTTTTTCTCCCCCATATAGGTGATCTTTTTTGTTTCGATTATCTCACCGGAGACAGAAGCGTGGATGGGCGAACCGAACGAATGGTCGTCACGGGCGACAATTTGCCCGGCCTTAACACGCTCTTCCGTTTTAACCAGGGGTGTTAAGGTCTCTCCATTGCCCTGTTTGAGTGGAACGACTACCTGCGGGGCAGTCTCGAGACAAACCACATCAGCAGCGGGGGCTCCTTTAAAATTTTTAAATTGATAGCCATTTTTTAATTTTCCTTTTTTGATCATCATAGCTGCTACCGTTTCATCGGCCGATACAAACGATTGTATCCGGACCTCATTTTTCACTATTTATCAAAAACATCACAAATCAATAAGTATTATATTATATATGCAAAACAGCATACAAAATTTTATTGTTTTTATCAAGAGTTTTTTCACAATTGAAGCTGTATGTTTAGTTTAGCAGTAACATATCATAATCACTCTGATAATTTTTGTAAAGTATAATTCTGTATTCTTGAGCATTCTTGACAGGAACCGATATTTCGAATCATAATAGATTGTTACTATAGGAGCGTGCTCAGCCGTAGCTGTGCAGGCCGGGAAGCATGTAGTTTACCCCGAAGAAGGTGAAGATCGTAAAGGCAAAACCGATAATCGCAAGGATAGCGGACCACTTTCCCCGCATCTTCTTGATAAATCGTGTGTGCAGGTACGCCGTATAGACCAGCCAGGTAATAAGCGCCCAGGTCTCTTTAGGGTCCCAGCTCCAGAACCTTCCCCAGGCCGTTTCAGCCCAGATAGCTCCGAAAATAAGAGCTCCGGCAGTATAGATCGGATAACCGATAGCAATCGAGGTGTAGATGAGCCGGTCGATGTTTTTCCTCCGATCTTCGTCTTTTATAACGAGATAGGCGATTGCGGCGACGAAGCTGACCACAAAAAACGACTCGCCGATAAACGAGAACGTTACGTGGAGCACCAGCCAGGAGGACTGTAACGCGGGAATAGGCGGTTTTATTACGGCGGAGGCGATCGGGGACGAGGCGATTGCCAGAAAGACGAGTGCAATAATGGTGCCCCCGAAGGGAACAAACTGCAGCACCTTTTCTTTGCTCACGATTCGGTAGAAAAAAAGGATGAGGGCAATCATCCCTGCAAAGAACACCAACGATTCAAAAGTATTCGTAATAGCAACAAAATTTATTTGAATACTTCTATATATCGTTGTAGCAAAAAGCAGTACTGCGGAAGCCAGTAACAGCCAATGCGATACCGGGTCAGCTTTCTTTCCTTTTTTTATAAGGTAGATAATCTGGATAATAAGAGCTGCAACAAGAAAAAGAGCAGCAATTGTAGCTAGTATCATAGAGCGTTTTCCCTCGCTTTTTGAATGTACGTCCAGCCGAGTCCGCACCCGGCAATAATCAATGCAATAAGGACCGGAACAAATCCGGGGTCTATTTTGGCCTGAAGTCCCGTAACCAGCCGGAGAGAGAATTCTTCGACTGTGAATCCGTCGAATGTCTCACCTTCCGAAACCCGAAGCGTCTCCTGTACCTGCTGGTTCTGCCATTTTTCGACAACAGCATGTTCGATATTCCCGGTTTCAGTATCACGGGCAAATCCCCGGAACAGGTATGCAGCTTCTTCGGTCATGACGGGTTGTCTCGCTTTGACCCGCTGTTCCTCTCCCTTCGGTGTCGTGAGAACGAGCTGTTCTTCCTGGGAATATGAAGATTGGTAGATCTTTATATTGCTTACTTTAAGCGGATTGTTTACTTCGATCGGGTACGAATCGACCAGGTTTTCGCCGTTCTTCCGGACATCGACGGTGGATATCCAATCCTTCGGCCGCCCGTCTTCATAGGTTAGAAATTCGAACGATTCGAGGGTGAGCACATACTCACCGGGAAGCGTTACCTGATCACCTTCGCCTAAATACACAAAACCTTCTTTTTTGCCGGTAAATGAGATCACCGAACCGATTACAAGAAGCAGCAGACCGATATGGATGAGGTCCGGTCCAAAACGCCGTTTCGCTTTCTTATTGAGCTCACGTGTAAGCCGGTCCACCGTGCACACGAGCAGATTAACAAAAAAGAGGGCGGCGGGAGCTAAAAAAAGAATTGATGTAAAAAAATGAGTAAACCCTGTATTTTCGATGAGCCAGGCAAGCGGCTGCGGATAGGTGTGGTAGTAGAACGCAAGTTCCCGTCCCTGTGGGACGAGCGAGGCAAGTAGTGAAGCGGCCGTAATATAGAGGATCAGTACCACGGCCAGTTTTACAGATTTGAAAAAAGAAAGCAGTTTTTCCACACCAACTCCTCGTACGACAAACTGTGTTCATACCTTATCATATTACTTATATTTTTTCAATACTTATTACTCATGTAAAGGTGCAATTTCTAGTATTCTCGGTCACGTTCCTACGTTCTCTTTTTGCAAGTATAGAGATACACAACCCCGTATGTCAGGGGAACAGCCCGGACCCGCACTCCTCCAAACCGGTGAAGCATCTGTTCTACTTCCTCCGGATCGAGGAATGCCTGGATCGAGTCGGATAAGTACCGATACGCATCAAAAGCACCGGATAGAAGGGCCCCTAAGATTGGAACTACTAGTGTAAGATACAATCGATACAAAAACCCGGTTAATCCCTTTTGCCTCGGTGCGAACTCGAGGACAAAAAGGGCCCCGCCGGGTTTCAATACTCGAAACAGTTCCTGTATCCCGAGCTCCCGGTCGGTGAGATTACGCAGCCCGAAACAGATTGTAACTACATCGAATTGTTCCCTGCTGTAGGGCAGCGCGAGAGCATCTGCCTTTATAAACTGTAATCGATCTGTGTGGTTCTGCTGTTTCTTTTTTCTGCGGGCAACGGTTAGCATCGAAGCGGATAAATCCGCCCCGGTGACAGGTCCCGCCCAATCCTCACCTGCAAAGAGAAGCGCCATATCGCCGGTTCCGGTGCACACATCCAGTATTGCAGGCCCGTCATGCTGCCCGGACTGCTGCGACCGGCCTCTTCCTGGTCGGGCCCACGTATGGCTAAGATCAACAACGAGCTTCCGCCACGCTTTGTCCCTGCCGAAACTGAGAACCCGGTTTAATACATCGTAGCGGGACGCAATACGGGTAAAACAAGCTACAATTGATATGTTTGGATTCTCTTTTCTCTGTTTTCCGGTCACTTTACAAGCTGCCATGTCTCTCACACTACGCCATCGGGAAGAGAATAAAAATCGATACGGTCCACAGCGCGTGAGAAATGATTACCGGGAGAAGATTCTCTTCGAAGAGGAAAATCAATCCCCACACAGCACCTGCCGTAAGAGCAGCAAGAAGCAGCGGTATGTTGAGAGTCCAGATGTGCACTCCGGTATAGATGAGGGTCGTTATGATAAAACCGGACCATTTCGACCGTTTCATAAACGACCGCTGTATCAATCCCCGCCAGAAAAGCTCCTCAGCGGGGCTGGTTATGAACAGAAGGAGGAGAGCAATGACGACAATCGGCAGGTCCCCCCTAGAGGCATACACTTCTGAAATCTTCCCCTCAGCTCCTGAAAAAACAGAGGTGAGGACCAGATTACCGATCCAAAACACTCCGTAGAGAAGAGCAGCTGACGCTACACCGACCACACAGTACCGCCATCGGAAGGTAAAGTACCCGGAACGCAATCGGCCGGTCTTCCAAAATACCAGCACTGAAAAAACCCCTAACACTGCCGAACAGCAGGCAATCTTTATCCAGAAATTGCCGCTTTCCAATCCGAAAATAAGGTACCAGAAGAAAAAAGCAACCGGAATTGCTCCCACGGCCATACGCGTCTCTTTACTCATCAAGAAAACTCTGCGTTCCATTTTTAACCCTCCAGGAAAACAGTAGAGACAATCAAGGAGAGAATGAGCGCAACTCCGAAGATCATACCCACCCGTGCGGTCTTCGGGTCTGCATCAGGCGGGACCTGGTTCTCACGAGTCAGCGAACGGACCAGCGGGATAGCGAAGGGAAAAGAAACGAGGACGGCAACTGCCGTAACGGGCAGGAGTCCTGCAATAATT
>CAZQKT010000066.1:0-18507 GCA_964594055.1 uncultured Spirochaetales bacterium | reverse complement strand
CTGGACACACTTCCCCCGAAAGTCGACATTACCCTTACGCCGCAGCCGTTCTCTCCTGATAACGACGGCGAAGACGATGAGCTTTCAATCAATATTGACGTAGACGACACCAGTGACATTGAAAAGTGGTCGTTAGAAATACTCGATCCGGTCGGCAACAGGTTCACCGATTACACCGGCAGGGGGAAACCTGCCAAAACAATCATCTGGCACGGGATATCCGATACCGGTGAACTGGTCCAGGCTGCAGAGACCTATCCGCTTATCTTTACGATAACGGATGAGCTCGGTAACGAGAACATCATCCGTAAAAACATTGAAGTAGATGTGCTTGTTCTTCGAGAAGGGAACCGATTAAAAATTAGGATCTCCAGCATTATTTTCGCACCGAATACCGCGGATTTTGATAATGTCGAAGAAGAAAAAGCGGAAAAAAACAAGAAAACATTGCAGCGGTTAGCCGAAATCCTCAATAAATACAGCACCTACAGAATCAGAATCGAGGGCCATGCCGTTATGATCAATTGGGACGACCCCGCAGCAGCTAAACGGGAACAGGAACAGGAACTGATCCCCCTCTCCAAAGCACGTGCGGAAGCGGTCAAGAAAGCGCTGGTGGAATACGGAGTTGCCGAGAACAGAATGACCACAATAGGTTTGGGCGGCGCACAGCCCGTTGTTGCTTTCAGCGATTTAGAAAACCGGTGGAAAAACCGGCGGGTAGAGTTTATTCTTTTAAAGTAGCAAGTGGAAATGAGAGCCGGCTTGTCTGGACCCTTCCCCAGGCAAAGACACCGGCCACAGCAATGATGTTTCCCCCGACGAAACCGATCCAAACACCGGTAAGCCCGAGCCCAAAGGTAATCCCGAGTAGATAGGCCGCAGGTATTTGGAAGACAAGGATCCGCACAAGCATAACCAAAAGAGATTGGATTCCCTTCCCAATGCCGCGAAGCATCGCCGCAGTAAGCATTCCCAGGGGTACAGTAGGATAAAACCCGGAAACAATCCGTAAGAACTGGATTAAATCTTCTGTAATCCTGGTTGCCTCTTCCGAATAGGTAAAAACAAAAACGAGTACTGCTATACCGAGTTCGATAAGCACACCGATTTTTACAGCGTAGAGGTAGGCTGTACTCAGTTTCTCTCTGTCACGCTGCCCAAATGCGGCGCCTGTTACAGCGGTCACTCCCGTTCCAAGACCGATAAGCGGAATGATCCCGAGCATGATCACTCTCCATCCGCTGGTAAAAACAGCAACCCCGTCCGTACCGCCCGTGATGATGATAATTCTATTGAGGACCAGCATCATCCCTGCCATCGATATCTGTGATAACGAGGCGGGGATGCCCACCTGCAGAATCTCCCCGATTATCCGCTTTTTAAACCGAAACCCTCGAAACACAATATGGAGATACGTATTCCGCTTGAAAAAGAGCCAATATGAAAAAACCAGGGAACTTACAATCATCGAGATCAATGTGGCAATTCCCGCACCGATTACACCGAATCCGAACACATAGATAAAGAGCGGATCGAGCACAATGTTTAAAGCGGCACCAACGATGAGCCCATACATTGCCCGTCTCGCATCCCCCTCCCCTCTGAGGATAGCATTAGCGATATTGAAAAAGATAATAAAAATAGAACCGCTGAACAGAATAGTGGCATAATCGGCTGCCATTAATCCAATAAGGATTGTATGGACTGCGGTTTTCTCCGCTGCACCCTTGTCATCCTCCCCGATACGCCGCGATACGGCCGCACTCCCGCCGATACCGATGCCCCCTCCGATTGCCATAAGTACAATGAAAAACGGAAAGAAAAGCCCGACTGCTGCAAGCGCATCGGTCTACCCTACCCGTTTAAGCTGCGTAAGTACTGCAAACATCCCTGCCCCGAGGAGGACAAACCCCCACGGAAACAGCCCGAGATCGGCAAGAAACCCGATAACCGTAGGGACCACACCTGCGCCAAACAAATAAGCAGCAGGTATGAGGAGCGAAATGGAGAGACTGTGCAGACGGGAAGGGACCATTTTTGCTAAAGCGGAAAACGCGGCCGGGAAAAAGGCGGTAATAAGCATTGGCTGAAGGAAAACCACTACAATGAGCAGTTTCCCCGAAACAATACCGAGAAGTACCGTTAATGCCCCGGTAACGGAACAGATAACACCGATAAGGAGACGCTCCCCTATTTTATCTACGAGTATCCCGGATATAAAGATAAACACAATACCGGAAATGCGGGAGAGGCTTACGATCGTATTTACCAATCCTCTGTCGATATTGTGTTCTACAACCATAAAGGTGGGGAGCATCGCATAAACACCGAGTTCAAGCCCTACGCTCAATACGAAAAAGAGGGCCAAAATACGAAAAGCCGGTTGTTTAACAATTTTTACGAGATTATACAGTCTCGGCTGCTCCCCCCGTAGTTTCCCTCCTTTCCCGAAGAGCATATACGAGGTGGCCCCGATGAAAGCGCTTATACTTAAGAAAAGATAAGCGGTCTGCCAGGACCCGTAACGCAAAGCGGCTTCTGCAATAAGAGGGGCCGCGACGAATGCAGTAAGCGGACCGATCTCATGGATCGCATACGCCTTTCCCCAATGTTTTGGCTCCGCTAACGTGGTGATCGTGGACATCCCCGAAGGAGCATACAGTCCGCCGCCGACCCCCAGCAGAAGAAGGCCGAGCTTGACCATACCAATGGTTGTACCGGACGCTAAGAGAAATAGAGCACCAGCGAAACTGTAAACCGAAACGATGATGGTCCTTCTGTGCCCGAGTCTGTGAGAGAGAAAACCGGAGAAGACCATGGTGACACTGTAGCCTAAGGTCGTAATGAGGAAAAAACTGCCTCCCTGGGCATGGGATATGCCGAACTCGCTCTCGATAGACAGCAGCAGCGGCGAGAGAATCATCCGAGAGCCAAAGTTGAGAAAGAGAAGAAATGCCAAAAAAAGAAGAGATCCTAAGGCGAAGGACCTCCCACTGTTCTGTTCCATTGAATTCTTTACAACCCAAATAAATCACGGGGATTATCGTAGAGGAGTCTCTTTGCTATTTCTTTCGCTTTTTCCACAGAAAAGAGTCCCTCTCCAACTTTGCCTGCGAGCGCTGCAGTGATATTTTTTCGGGCAAGGAGCTGATGGCCGTACACTCCGTCTACAAACTTATAATCTCCGCCGAACCCGTTTATTTTGTTATACGGTACATAGTCAAGCCATTCCGAGAGAGCGCGAATAGAGGTGGCCGGGGAGATGATATGGGCCCAGCACATATCGATAAAGACGTTAGGAAAGGTCTTGGCCATTACCCCCATTTTCTCCTGAAACGGGAACCCGATGTGAAACAGATCAAATGAAACATCGGGATATTCAACACAAACCGGGGAAAGAAGGGCGGGATCACTGTTATCGATAATATTTCCGCTTCCTTCCTGCAATCCGGTGTGGATTTGAAAAACCGCTTGCTGTTTATTTGCAAACCCGAAAACAAAATGCATCATATAATCCTGGAACGCTTTTCCGGGAAAGAACAGCTGCTCTTCTTCATGGAGCATGTGTCTCACCTCAAAAAAACGGTTAAAATCCCGCTCCGCATCGGAGCGGACTACCCGGTCGAAGGCAAGTGAGCGCAGATAGGCAAGCGCACATTTAAAGCCTGCAATGCCGTTCGAAGCGGCATAATGTAGAGTCGCCTCGCACGCTTCAAGCCACGATTGGAATGAACAAACGGTAACACCGGAGTACTGTTCAACCCGCTTTAGGTCCTGCCACGATTGCGGGAAAACCATAAAATCGGTGCGGAAAACCGGTTTAAAAAGGTCACGATCACAATCAAGTTTTTCCTCTTCGAGTGGATCCAATATGCTTACCTCGATTCTGCATTTCTCTTTCAGTACGTACTTGAAATGGCCGGGCTCGAGAGTGCGAAGAAACTGTTCATTCGCACGTTGTATCGAGGCTGCGGAAAAACCGTCCAGCCCGTACAGCCCCTCGAGGGCGAGGTCGAGCGACCTTCCGTACCCGGTGTACCGTGCGCGTTCCCAATACGGTTTAACAATCTCCCAACGGGACTCTACGGGGAGAGAAACATCTTGTACTTCCTCGAGCTTTGTCGGAGAAAGACCGGCGGAGAGAAGGTCCCGGCTGAAATAATGTGCTAAATACTCTCTTAAAATATCGGTATTCTTCTCCCGTGCCGCCTCTTTATGAGGGAGATGTTCGTGAGTGTCGATAATCGTCAACTTGGCAACATACTCATAGATTTCGTTATACAGTTCATTATTTTCTATCATGCTGTTTAGTTAACCCCATCTCCCTCTTTCGGGTCAAGCCGTTGTTTACCATACCTGATAAATACTATATGCTTTGGATTATGCTTGCAAAGGTAGTGGTTATCGGAGGGGGAGGAACGGGCAGTGCTACTGCCTATGATCTTGCTCTTCAAGGATTTGATGTGTTTCTCTTTGAAAAGGGGGAGTTCACATCGGGTACTACGGGACGTCACCATGGACAGCTGCACAGCGGAGCGCGATATGCAGTCAAGGACCCGGAGATCGGCAGAGAATGTATGCAGGAAAGTGTTATCCTCCGCTCCATAGTCCCGCACTGTATCGAGTATAACGGCGGTCTTTTCGTCTCCCTCACTGCTCGGGATGACGAGTACGCCGGGACATTCATTGATGCCTGCCGAGAAGCGGATATACCGGTAGAACGGATAAGTGGAGATGAGGCCCGTAACGTAGAGCCGGCCCTCTCACGGTCCGTCCGTTCAGCTGTATCCGTACCTGATGGCACAATCGATGCCTTCCGGCTTCCTGCAAGTTTTTTAGCCGGTGCAGTCACTACAGGAGTAAAATCCGCCAATTTCTGCGAAGTAACGGCTATTGAGGTTACAGGCGGGACTGTCCACAACATTCGGTTTTTTGATCTTATAGAAAAACGGGAATACTCACTCGAGACCGATATCGTCATCAACGCTGCAGGCCCTTGGAGCGGCACGGTGGCGGATAAGGCGGGCTGCAGTCTCGAAGTAACTCCCGCTCCGGGGACAATGCTTGCAGTAGAAGGAAGAAAGGTTAATAAAGTGATAAGCCGTCTTTCTCCTCCCGGTAACGGAGACATCATCGTCCCCCAGAGAAGGCAGCTTATTATCGGAACAACAGAATGGGTAACGGATGACCCTGAAGCTCTCCAGCCGAGAGAAAAAGATATTCCCTTTTTGATCGAGGAAGCGAAAAAAATGGTCCCGGAGTTCGGCAGTCTCCCGAAGGTAAGTGCCTGGGCTGCTGCACGGCCCTTAGCAGGGAAAACTCATAATGATGACAAAAGAGAAAGCCGGGCCCTTACCAGGGGGTTTTCGGTCATTGACCATGGAAACCAAGCTGCAGGCTTTTTCTCGATTGTAGGAGGAAAAGCAACGGTACTCAGGAAGATGGGCGAGGTGTGTACCAATGCGGTACTCGAATATACCGGCAGTAAGCGGAAACGTTCTACTGCTGATGTGCTACTCCCCTCATGGCGGGAGTTGTATAAAAAAGGTCCTCTTCCGCGTCCCGGAAGCTATTCTGTAGGAGAGGTTTCTTTAAAAAACAGTAGATAAGGACGAATATGAAAAAAACAGATATTCGCATCTCGACAGCTTCTAGTGAGAAACAATTCTCACTACTTGTTGATGATACATTCACCGTGCTCGATCTCCTCGAGCTGTCCCGCAAACAGCACGATCACGGGCTTATCTACCGTCATTCCTGCCATCACGGGTCCTGCGGCACCTGTGCCTGCATTATAAACGGCAGGGAACGGCTCGCCTGCACCACAAAAGTGGCCGATCTCGAGGAGGGCCCGATAACGGTGATACCGCTTCGCGGTTTTCCCCTCCTTGGTGACTGCGCTGTAAATCCCGAACCCACCTTCCGTGATCTTTCTTCGATATGGTCATATCAAAGAGAGGTATCTGAAAAAAATACGACTGAGGCCGAGCGGTTCGAAGACTGCATTGAATGCGGGGCGTGTGTCTCCATCTGTCCAGCACTGGGGGTGTTCAAGGGCCCTGCATACTGTGCCGCACTCTATCGGCAGTACCGCAACAAACCGGAAGAGGCGCCTTCCCTGCTCGATGCTGCAGATAGTAAAGAAGGTGTGTTCGGCTGCGAGAGAGCAATTGAGTGCAGCCGGGTTTGTCCGAACAACGTGGCGCCCGCAAAAAAGATTCATTTATTAAAACAGATTCTGAAAAACAGGGATTCAAAATCGTACTAAGGAGTTGGTACTATGAAAAGCGTATATAAGAAAATGTTGGCAGTACTCGTTTTTCTGGCAATTGGCACTGCCGTGTTCTCCTATGAAATGCTTATCGGCATTACCTATTTTATCGATGATGAAGGAAAGTTTTACCCTGAAGGGGAAGGTGCCGTCGTTGCAAGTTACCGGGTCCAAAGCAGGGGAAAGTGGTTTACAGCTGTCGGAGTGGTAGCCGCGGAGGAGCACCAATATGGTGAGGAACAGCTCGAAGAGTTTCGGGAGATCATTGACGAGTTTTTATCGGAAATCGAACAAATGCAATAACTACGATATATAGGAGGTAGATTTTGAATATATACGGTATTCTCTGGCCGATACACGCGGTTCTCATGGGCCTCTCTTTCCTCGCCATGCTGACCGGCATGTTTATTTCCCGCTACGGGAAGGGGAAAAAATGGTGGTTAAAAACACACAGACGGTTAGGAACGGGGGGAGGCATCGGCGCTCTTGTAGCATTGGTAATCGCGACGATCATGGTCTCGGTATCCCACGGCTACCATCTTTCATCCTCTCATTCCATTGTCGGATTGATTACGATAGTTTTTATTATCATAACCCCGTTGATCGGTTCACGCATGCTCAAGCCGAAAGCATCGGGGAAGAAAGTACTTCGAGTTATTCACCGCTGGATCGGAAGAATTACGCTCGTTTTAATGGCGGTAACGGTCCTTTTCGGGCTGCGGGTTTCCGGGATACTGTACTTTTAAAGCGGGTCTGCGCTATTTTTACTTTTTCGCTCGAAACAGCCACAATTTTTCCACTCTACTCTCCTCCCCCTCTACAAGACGCGCTATATTCGACCGATGCATAAAAACGACCACTGCAGCAATTACTGCAGTTATAACAAGCCGGAGGAGATCGACCTCACCGGAACGTAGTACCTGGATTACAAGACTCGACAGCGGGAGTGTTGTCGCAGCAAGGACCGAGCTAAGCGACACGTATCCCGAGATAAGCAAGGTAAGAATAAAGACGGTAAGACACACAATACCTACGAGCGGGAACAGTCCGAAAATACCCCCTGCACCGGTACCGACCCCCTTTCCCCCTTTAAAACCTGCAAACGGCGGGAACATATGTCCTGCAACAGCAGCTCCGACACAGAGAATCCCTAACAGCTCCTGCGGCCCCCCATATCCTCCGATACTATGGGCAAAGATACGTACATCGGCAATGACGAACGCAGTGACAAACCCTTTTCCGATATCGATGAGTGCGACAACCACTCCAGTTTTCCAGCCTAATACTCGAAACGTATTGGTCGCCCCGGCGTTCCCGCTGCCGTGTTCTCGAATATCGATTTTTTTAAGCAGTTTTCCGGCAATGATACTTGTAGGAAGTGATCCGATGAGAAAGCTTATTCCTATCAGGAGGAGAAATTGTCCCACTGCTCCAGTATGTGTAAAAAATAGGTTAAAAACAAGCTTATTTTATTGAAATACTAGATAATCGTGATTATTTTAATTCTAAATAGTATATACTTTAAAGTGGAGATAGTATGAGTGTTCAAACCTTGACCGGGGAGCAGCTGTTTAATCTTTTTGTTGCCGGCGGAAATTACATTATTGAGAATAAAGAAGACCTTAATAGAATAAATGTCTTTCCTGTCCCTGACGGCGATACCGGTACAAATCTCGCCTCTACGTTTTACTCGATTATTGAAAATGGAAAAGTGTATCCAACTGCCGGCGAGACGATGCGTTCAATTGCAGAACAAGCCCTGACCGGGGCCCGTGGAAACTCCGGGATCATCTTTGCCCAATTCTTAGAAGGACTGAGTTGGGCCTTAGGCGAAGTACAGACAATTACTGTCGATGCATTCTCTCATGCTGTAAAAAAAGCGGTGAAACCCTCATACGAGGCTATCAGCAACCCCGTAGAAGGGACAATGCTCTCCGTGATACGGGACTGGGCCGATGCTGTATTCAGCAAAGCAAAAAAACTGAGCGACTTCCATCAGCTTTTTGACGATTCAGTGACGATCTCAAAAACGATGCTCAAAGAGACTACAGAAAAACTCAAGGATTTACGTGATGCGCATGTAGTGGATGCAGGGGCAAAAGGATTCGTCCACTTTCTCCAGGGAGCACTTGATTTTATAAAAACAGGAAAGGTGGTTTATCCCGAGATCGTTGAAATCGGGACCGAAGAAGATAACCATGAAGAGATTACACCCAATAAGAAGCTGCACTTTCGATACTGCACCGAAGCACTGATTAAAGGGAGTACCATTGACACACAGAAACTGAAAGATGAATTGAACCACTATGGGGATAGTGTCATTGTCGCCGGATCTTCTTCAACTGCCCGGATACATGTTCATACCAACCGGCCTGCTGATCTGTTTACCGCACTTGCAGAATACGGCTCACTTACACAGCAGAAAGCGGACGATATGATACGGCAGCAGGACATTGTCTACAACAGAAAGTTTCCGATTGCACTGGTTACCGATACCGTCTGTGACCTTCCTCAAGAGATCATAGACGAATATCAAATCAACGTCGTTCCGATCAACATAACTATAGGGGAAGACCACTATTTAGATAAACTGACGATTACTCCACATCAATTCTACTACATCTTTGATAAAGCCCCGAGCTATCCCACAACATCGCAGCCGAGTAATGCAGTGTTCCGTAATCTCTATTCACATCTGAGCAGCTACTACGATTCGATACTGGCAATCCATCTCTCCGCTAAATTGAGCGGCACCTGGAATGTAAGTAAGCAGGAGGCCGAACGAGTAACGGACAAACCCATCACCGTTATCGATTCAAAACAGCTTTCAGGGGCCCTCGGACTTATCGTCAAGCGGGCTGCTGAAGATATTGCGGCGGGGAAAACTCATGAGGAGACAGCACGGGCTGCTGCTGAATACAGCAAGAAAGCCGATATTTTTGTCAGTGTACAGACTTTGAAGTACATGGTCAGAGGAGGTCGAGTTTCACCCCTTAAAGGTGCACTGGCGAAACTTCTCAATCTCAAGCCGATTGTCTCTATCGACGACGAAGGGAATTCGGTGCTCTACGGCAAAGCGTTCAGCAAAAAAGCGAACAAAAATAAAATCATCTCAATGGTGATGGACCTCCACAGGGCGGACCCGCTCCATTCGTTCGCCGTTGTGCACGCGCATGCACCGCAAACTGCTGCAGAGTACGCTCATGAGCTCGAAGAGAAGCTCGGTATAAACGTCTCCTACATAATGGACATCTCTCCGGTCGTCGGGCTCAATGCAGGGCTCGGGGCTGTGGCCGTCGTAACGATGAAGGAATAATCTTTTATGCCTTTTTTTAGTTTTGATTCGTACAATCTGCTCTCAGCAGGACTCATCATACTGGCCGTCCAAATACTGTTTTTCATCGTTGCCTCGGCTTTAAAAACGGACAAGGTAACCGATCTCTCTTACAGCATGACGTTTGTGGCCATGGCCCTCATCCTTCTTTTTGCCGGTGCACAATATGCCCTCCCCCAATTGCTCATAGCTGTTTTTATAACCGTATGGGGTTTACGTCTTGGCGGTTATCTTTTTTTACGAATAATTCGGCTTAAAAAAGATGATCGTTTTGATGGCATCAGGGAAAATTTTCTCTCCTTCGCAGGGTTCTGGTTTCTCCAAGCAGTTACTATTTGGATCGTTCTTCTGCCGAGTACCATGGTTTTGAGTATGGAGTCATCCCTTTCTCCTTGTGCACTGACGTGGGTCGGTACCGCGGTTTGGGCCTTCGGTTTTATCATCGAGACCATCGCCGATGCCCAAAAGCACAAGTTCCGCAATGATCCGAAAAACAATGGGCGATGGATTGACCGGGGGCTGTGGCGGGCCTCGCGCCATCCGAATTACTTCGGGGAGATGCTCTGTTGGTGGGGATTGTTCCTTATCGCCGTTTTGCACCTCGAAGGGATGATGATGCTCTCCATCCTCGGCCCGATTTTCATTACGTTTATGCTACTCTTCGTAAGCGGAGTGCCTACCGTTGAGAAAAAAGCAGAAGAGAAATATGGAGACAATCCTGAGTTCTTAGCATACAAAAACCGTACAAGTATAGTAGTGCCGCTTCCTCCGAAGAGGAATAAACGCGCCGAGTAGGGCACTGCTACAGTGCAATTACCCCTTCATCCCGGATAAGTATTTCGGTTACAGCATCTTCTCCGAAGACAGGGCCGATCATCTTTTCGAACGAGTGGAAAGAATCATCAGGGACATAGACCTGTATGGTACCGGCAAACCCTCCTCCGTGTACCCGTGCAGCCCCCCTGCCCTCCAAATAGTGCTCACAGAGAGCGATAGCGAGTGCGACCCCCTGCTCCTTTGTCTCCCCGGTAGGAATACAGTTCTGCAGAAACCGCCAGGATGAACTCCCCGACTCTCGTACCAGGGCAAGGTATCTGGTGATATCTCCGATCTCGAGTGCCTTGACCATACTGCGCACCCGTGCATTGTCTTTAAAAAAATGAAAACTACGCAGGATTGCCCGGTCTCCGCAGGTTTCCCGCAGCGATGGAATCCGGGAGAGGATAGCTTCGAAGGCCACCTCCCGGAGGACCGGCTTCTCCCACACCGAGGCGATACAGCCCATTTCCTCGGGAGCGGCGGCATAATCGGGAGTAAGGTCCGCGTGGCTCCCCCCGGTATCGACGATACAGAGTCTGAATCCGTGTTCCCGGAAGGAGTAATGCTTGTTTTGAATAGAGGGGTTCTCAGGGTCTTCGAAATCGATGGCGATAATCCCCCCCACACTGCAGGCAAGCTGGTCCATCAGCCCGCACGGTTTTCCGAAGTAGTTGTTCTCTGCCCACCTTCCCGCGATCGAAAGCTCGACAGGAGTCAACGTGTCCTGATTGTAGAACACACTGAACAGTTTACCGATAAGGACCTCGAAACAGGCCGAGGAGCTTAAGCCGGAGCCCATGGCCACATCACTTTTCAGGTACGCATCGAACCCGCCGACTGCATGCCCCTGTTCCTGAAACCATCGGGCAATTCCTCTGATAATTGCTTCCGGGGCCCCCTCTTCTTCCGGGAGATAGGAGAGATCATGTATATCCAGGACAATTTCCCGTTCGAACCCTTCCGAGACGAGCCGGATTCTGTTTTCTTCGGTTTGCACAGCTGCTGCGATCTGGTCGAGATGAATGCTTGCAGCTAACACATTCCCGTTGTTGTGGTCGGTATGGTTGCCGGCCAGTTCCGTCCTCCCCGGACTGCTTACAAGGGTGGCCCCATCGGCTCGACCGGCAGGGAAATTGCCGGAAAAGCCGGTTATCAAGTCTACATACCGTTTCCGTTGCAGGTCCAGCCGATCGGTCCCATAGAGAGACTGCAGCTTGTCGTCTAACCCACCTCGAGTTACATCATCACTACAATACACGCGGCACTACTCCTGTTTTTAAGACTCTCTCTTGCGTTCACTAAAATGTACTTCACTCAAACACGTAAGCCGTGCCGCACTTGTTTCTGCTGTAATGTCCCGCTGCACAGTGGAAAGGAGTTCGTACCCGACCATAAACTTTTTTACCGTAGCGGAGCGGAGCAACGGGGGGAGATAATGCATGTGCATATGCCATTCCGGATGGTTTTTTCCGTCCGTCGGTTTTTGATGAAACCCCATGGAATAGGGAGTATGGGTAACGAAAAGGTTATCCAGCCTGATGCCGAACCGCTTCATGATGTGGGCAAGATCAGTCCGCTCTTCTCCGGTCAGCTCCGGAAGAGAACCTACATGCCGTCGGGGGACAATCATCACCTCGAACGGCCATACCGCCCAGAACGGGACGAGGACCACAAAGGAGTGGTTCGAAATGACCATCCGCTCTTCCTGCTTTATCTCCTCTGCGAGATAATCGCAGAGGAGGCAGCTGTCGTGGTCCGCGAGGTATTGCTTTTGACGGTCCATCTCTTTGCGAGGAATGACCGTGACCGTTTCATTGGCCCAAATCTGTCCATGGGGATGAGGATTAGAACAGCCCATTGCCTGGCCGCGGTTTTCGAAAATCTGCACGTGGCTTATATATTCCTCACTGCCGAGTTCCGTATACTGTTCCGCCCATATCCGGATGACTTCCTCGATCGAGGAGATGTCCATCAGAGGCAGGGTGAGATCATGGCGGGGAGAGAAACAGATAACTTTACAGATACCTTTTTCGCTTTCCGCCTTGAAAAGCCCGTTGCGGTCGAGAGACCCGTCGGGAGTGTCCGGCAGCAGAGCGGAGAAATCATTGGTGAATACAAACGTCTGTTTATAATCGGGGTTTTGTACGCCGCCGGCCCGCATATTGCCCGGACAGAGATAGCAGTCCGGATCGTAGGAGGGGGCTTTTCTCTCGTCCGGGGTCTCTTCCTGTCCCTGCCAAGGCCGTTTGGCCCGGTGCGGAGAGACCAATACCCATTCGCCGACCAACGGATTAAAACGTTTATGGGGGTAATCTTGCATGTTCATGATGACTGTATTGTACAGGAAAGTGATCGGCAAAGGCAACGGGGCGGGCCGGAATAAGGCAAGTTAAAGAGGAGTTTAGAGAAAAGTTTAGTGATGTTTCTACTCGTCGAGACGGGGCAAACCCGGTATACTGTGCTCATCAATCTTACTACAAGGAGCCGGCATGGATTTTTCTATGATGCACCCGAGTGATCAGTTAGTACTAATCATGGAGCGTATCTACGGATACGGAATGACGACGACATCCGGAGGAAATCTGTCAATAAAAGATGAAAGCGGGGACATTTGGATAACCCCGGGCCAAATAGATAAAGGGAGTCTCAGGGCTGCAGATATGGTGTGTGTTAAGCCGAACGGCGATTTCGTGGGGATACATAAACCCTCGATTGAACTCCCCTTTCACCGTTCCATTTACAATGTCCGTCCGGACGTGAAAGCGATCGTACATGCCCATCCCCCTGCATTAGTATCTTTCAGTGTTGCACGGACCGTACCGGATACGAACATCCTCCCTAATGCCCGGCTTATCTGCGGTGAAGTCGGGTTTGCCCCCTACGCCCTTCCCGGCAGCGATAAGCTGGGAGAACACATTGCTGCCACCTTTGCACAAGGGCATAACACTATCCTCCTCGAAAACCATGCCACCGCTGCTGTGGGACCATCAATTTTTGAAGCCTTTATGCGGTTTGAAACGCTCGATTTCTGTGCGAGGCTTATCATCAGTGCTAATGAGCTGGGAGGAACGGTCGCACTCGCAGAGAAAGAACTCGCACTTCATAAGGGGCAATCACATCTGGTAGAAGAGTTCTCACCGGCATATCACACAAGCGGCGAACTCGAACGGAGAAAAGAGCTCTGCAAGCTGATCCACCGGGCCTACGAACAGCGGCTTTTCACCAGTACGGAGGGGACTTTTTCGGTCCGGGTCGATGATGAGAGTTTTCTCATCACCCCTTATGGAATGGACAGAAAGTATATAAACGAATCCGATCTCGTGCTCATCAAAACAGGAAAACGGGAGAAAGGAAAAGTACCTTCCCGCTCTCTTCAGTTGCACCAAAAAATCTATACCCGTAACAGCTCGATTAATGCAGTCGTTATAGCCCATCCCCCCCATGTTATGGCGTTCGCCGTATCACATAAAAAGTTCGACACGCTTACCATCCCCGAATGCTATCTGATGCTCAGAGATATCCCCCTCCTGCAGTACGGATACCAGTTTACAAACCAGGATGACCTTGTCGAACTGTTAGGAGAGCGTACACCGGTCGTATTGGTAAAAAACGACTGCTTTATCTCCATAGGGGATTCTCTTTTACAGGCGTTCGACAGACTCGAGATCGCCGAGTTCAGTGCCCAATCACTTATCTTCACCAATCATATCGGAAAACCGGTATACATCAGTGAGGAGCAAAAAGAGGAGCTTAAAACCTCATTCGGCATTCCGTGAGGATGATTCCGATCGTTTGAATGCGTGAGCGGACCTGGGAGAGAAGGGTTTTGGTATTACCTTCTTGTAGTTCCGAGACGTGGAGAGATGAGGCTCTTTCAAAATTAAGACTAATTTTGAAAGAGCTACCTTAATATAAAGTGAAGTTTTTGGTAATTTGTTGTAATACAAGAGATTATTTATTCTTAAGGCCAAAAACTTCAAGGCTTCTTGCAAAAATAACCGATTTTTGCAAGAAGCACAGATACTATGCTTTCTACGATCATCAGATTGTTTTTCACCCGGTGATAAATCTCTTTTATAAGCATTTCATTGGGTTCCAACAATCCGTCTTACGGCAATTAACCCTGTTTTGCTAATTTATAATGTGCATTCAACGCAGACGCCGGGGTACCGGAAACGTCCCGCTGTTCTTCTGGCGTGTTAAAAAGTTTTCTACCTCTTTAACAGGAGGGACCGAAGACCTTCCGCCGGGTCTTTCAGTAGATACAGCAGCTGCAGCAGAACCAAAGAGAAGGCTGTCCGGAAACGACCTGCCTTTTATAAGGGAAAATAAAAAGGCTCCGTGGAAAATATCTCCGGCTGCAGTGGTGTCCACCGCTTTGACCGGAAACGCTCGGAGGTGCCACAGGTTATCTTTTTCCCAATACACGAGCCCGCGTGAGCCTAAGGTGAAGCATCCGGGGTTGGGATTGAGTTTTATTAGATACTTCGAGCAGGAAACAAGTTCAGCATCGGTTTCGGCATCAGAGAGCCCGGCCAGCTCAAAGGCAAAACGCCCGGAGCACAGGAGGTGGGTCACTTTACCGGCGATGACCCGGGTTTCGGGCCGCAGAGACCCGGCATCCAGGACCGATACGGCCTCGGGAAAAAGCCGGAGTGCCTCGAGAGACGCCGCGTACTCATGCCCGTCAAACAACAAAAAGTGCGGGCCCTTTTTTGCGAGTACTTCGCCGTCCAAAGTCATACCGGCACCTTTTTTTTGCCTGTTAAGTATTGTCCTGCTTCCCGTTGTTGCGTTTGTAATCACACAGGAGAGAGGGGTATAGTGGTTGTTTCGAGCCTCCAGAAGTTCGGTATCAACCCCGATTTTTCGAAACTCTTCTGCAATAGTCCTCCCGTACTCGTCATCACCTACCAATCCGCCAAATCCGCACTGCACACCCCAAAGACCGAGAAGAAATGCCGCATTCGAGGCCGGGCCTCCGCACGCTTCGAGAAACTCTTCGACAACGTACTTCTCATCTTCTTCCGGATACGCGGGTACGGGAAAATAGATATCGTAGGAGGCATTGCCGATGCAGAGTACATCTGTTATCACAGTTCGAACATACCACAGAAGTTTGCAATGAGCAATTTCACCCTTTTATTGATTCATCAGTTATTTGTGATTTAATACTGTCGAGTTCATAAAACAGGAGTATTTATATTGGGCGGGAAACAATACTCCTGGTTACCGAAGGCCGGTCATCAATCGATACGAATGTGACTCCGGCAGTTTCCAACGCTTCTTCATTATTGTTGTCCCGTTTATAAAACACATTCTCATATTAAGCTGTTTGCTCTCAACATTCCGTCTCTTTCAGGATGTTACCATCATCTATAATCTGACCAACGCCGGCTTGTTTTATTTCAAAAGGGCTAATTTCTTGTGCAACTCTTTGGTACGTTGCTGTATCTTTACTTGAAATGAAGAAAAACCATCATCATCCATTTTGTATAATACCCCATTTTTTATTTACATTGCATCAACGAGGGTACGCAGTTTTGAAGAATACTTTAAGGAAATACCAGATTCGGTGTTTATAGATTCAACAGATCCTATTCTTTCGTCTTTTGTTTTTATAAACACAAATCTTCGTCCTCCGAGTGTGCGTTCTCCGGATATGCGGTTATTGTAGAGATGTGTAGTATTGGGAATTTATTCATCAAATCTATCGCTCCAATAATCCGGCTTCCGCTTACAGTGAGCAAAAGCAATAATCCAAATGTGATTTTTCTGATAAGTGTATATAACAATGTAAGGGAATCTTTGGATTAGACTTCTTCTGGTTCCGTCTTCTCGTAGAGGAAAGCTTTTAGGAAAATTACGTATATAATTTATGGCATTTTCAACTTCAGTTATAAAATCGATTCCAAGACCGGGATTTTTCTCCTCATAATATGAAACAGCATCAAGAAGCTCAACTTCTGCTTCACTGTGTATCGTAACGGTATTCACTTATATTTTCCCTTAATATTTTCCAACACTTCCCCTGCAGGTCTTCCCTGAGCAGTCCCGTCTCTAACTTCTTCAACCCTTTGCTTGATCTTTTCTTCATAGGCGGGGTCCAACTCATAATCTGAAGAATCATCAAGACTTAATATCAATTGATGTGCAAGACTAGCCCGCTCGCTAACCGAAAGTGACATTGCTTTATCGAATATTTCTTTTGCCGTACTCATGTTACTATTTTATTAACCTCCATCATAAATTATCAATTTGATACTTTTATTTCTCATCTTTTTTGCGATTTCAATCGAATTCTGATATATTTCTCGAACAAAGACCCATAGTTTCAAATTATACTACGTTCATATATTAATTTACATCCTTCTCGGAATCATGCTCTCGCAAGATTATATCGGCGGGAGAAACACCCCCGCTACTAGTGCCGCCAGTACGATCAGCGGTGCCGGTATCCTGGTAAAGAAGAGCAGCAACGCCGTAGCAAGCATGACGGCGATATTCAGTACAGAGAGCCCCGCAGAGAGGGCCAAGATGATAATAGAGACAGCAATAAGGCCCCCTGCTACCGCATTTATACCTTTCAAAGCGAGCCGTACTACGCGAATCTCTTTTAACCCCTCCCAGACAGGATAGACAAAATAGATGAGCAGAATTCCCGGGAGAAAAATACCGATGCCGCCAATGAGCGCGCCTAGTACCTGCATGACGATACCGGCGTCCCGACCGGCCATACCCCCCGCATAGGCCGCGAAACTGAACATCGGCCCGGGCAGCCCCTGGACGAGCCCATAGCCTGTAAGGAACTCCTGGTTCGTCATGTAATAACGAATATCAACCAGCTCACTCTGCATTATCGGAACGACCACCTGGCCGCCGCCGAAAACGAGATACCCGTATCGATAGAAGCTTTCGAACAGCTGGACCGGCAGCGCCTCCGAAAGTTTCGCGAGCAGCAGTGCTCCAAGCGCGATCGCACCGAAGACACAAAGAAACCCCCAAGGCGGGCGAAGAGGCACGGACCGCCACATTCCGGGCTCTGCATCTATTGCAGCCGTAACTGCTCCCCCTATCAGCAGGACCAGAGGAAACACCCAGGGCTGATGAAAGAAAAAGGTAGTGACCGCACTGAGAACAAATAAAACCGCTGTGGTTTTGTCGACGATGACCTTCCGCCCGATCCTGGTGGCGGCATATATGATAAATCCCACCGCCATAGGTCCAATGAATCGAAGAACGGTGGAGGAGAGACCCCGCTGCTCGAGCAGGCCATACGCGAAAGAGGCAGCGGTCATGAGAGTGATGACCGGCAAAGCCCATACCAAGAGTGTAAACAGGGCGAGAAGCCTTCCGCCGACCTTATACCCGATCGAAACAATAGTCTGTGTGCTCGTAGGTCCCGGAAGAATTCCGTTGAGAGCAAGCAGCTCTATGAGCTCTTCCTCTGAGAGATAACCCTTCTTATGGACCATCTGATTGAGAAAAACACTGATATGTGTTTCAGGCCCCCCGTAGGCACCGAGAGAACAGATCAACACATCTTTTAGAAAGCTCCCCCGAGACGGCGGGCTACGCTTTTGCCGGTCGCTGCTGTTATCTACCATAATACACAAAATATACAAAATCAGTATTCAGCGTAGATTATCCTACCGGGGTGCCGGATTTACCGGATGTAGGAGAACGTACCGCTGAAGCAGATATCCTTCTATGTAAAACGTTACTGATAAAATGTCCGTCTTTCCGGTGATCTATTGGTTTGATTCTTCTTATTCTTTCGATGCGGCTGAGTTCTGTTTCCTCTTGCCGAAAAAGGGAAATTTTTTGTTCCCCGGTTTCTCCTCGGATTGAGCAGGGGGAGCACCTTTATCAGCGATCTGCTCTGCAGAAGCAACCGTATCAGAAGCTTCTGCAGAAGACAGGTTTTCAGTTTTTATTTTTTCTTCTTTTTGGGTCTCTTTGTTTTTTCGTTTCTGTCGCTTATTTACATACGTAATCACTTGCAGCAAAAGCGCATACAGCGCTCCTGCAACAAAACTGGTAATAGCAATCACAATTACAGGTACTTTCTCTATCTGTA
>CAZQKT010000065.1:4532-18509 GCA_964594055.1 uncultured Spirochaetales bacterium | reverse complement strand
AAACAGGATTGAGTTAAAGAATTTGTTAAAAAAGAGTTCATCATGAGTACTATTGTCATTATTGAGGATGAAGAGAAACTGCTCGATTTAATGCTGTTCAATCTGAGAGAACGGTATGATGTGCAGGGATATAAAGACGCCGAATCATTCCTCTCTTCTTTTTACCCGGACACCGTCTCCATGGTAATAACTGATGTGAAGCTTCCCGGCATCGACGGGATTACACTGTTGAGCAGAATAAAAAAACGGGCACCGGATATTCCTGTGGTAATTATTACAGCCTTTGGAAGCATTAATCAGGCGGTACATGCAATCAAACTCGGCGCCTACGATTACCTTACAAAGCCGGTTTCGATCGAAGATCTCGAAAATACCATCGAACGTGCTCAAATGTTCATTTCCAGCATCGATGTATCCGCCCCGCTTTTTCCCGAAGACGGTACGTTTATTACCAAAGATCCCGATACACTGAAACAGTGCGAGCTCGCGGCTAAAGCTTCACCTATGAAAGTGCCGGTCCTTATTCTCGGCGAAACAGGGACCGGAAAAGAATTGATTGCGGAAATGATCCACAATGCGAGCGGAAGAAAAGGAAACCTGGTAAAAATTAACTGCGCGGCAATACCGAGCGAATTGCTCGAAGGGGAACTTTTCGGTTACAACAAAGGAGCTTTTACCGGGGCCGATGCCTGTTATGAAGGCAAACTTCGATTAGCAGACAGAGGCACGCTGTTCCTCGATGAGATCGGAGAGATGAACGAAGCGCTTCAGGCAAAATTACTCCGTGTCATCGAAACAGAGAGTTTCTATCCTGTAGGTGATAATGATCTTTGCAAAGTCGACCTCCGCATTATTGCTGCAACCAATAAAAACATAAAACAGGAGGTCAAAAAGGGAACGTTTCGTTCCGACCTGTATTACCGGTTAGCGGTAGTTCCCATCAGAATACCGCCGCTGCGTGAACGGCCCGAAGACATTCGGCTGATAGCGTATAACATAATAGAGGAACTCGAAGAAAACGGAAAGCTTTCAGCAAAATCTATTGATGAGACCGTATTCATGCAGCTCGAAGTATATACGTGGCCCGGCAATGTAAGAGAATTGCGCAACGTCCTGACCCATATGGTACTTCTCAGTCCGAATAAGCGGATCACCCTAAAGGACCTGCCCGATGAACTCTCTCCTTCCGAGCGGAGCGAGACCGACACAAAAGATGCCGGTTATCCACCCAATTTCGCCCACATCGAAGCTCCTCAAACATACGAGGAACTGAAACAGAAGAAAAAAGAGATAAAAAACGAAGCATATACCGAACTGGAAATAAATTTTCTCACCGGGGCGTTAGAAAAAAACGGGTGGAACGTCTCTAAAACAGCCGCGGCGGTCGGGATCGACCGCCGCCTGCTTCAGAATATGATGAAAAAGCATGGAATAAAGAAGGAACGTAATTAAAGATTAGACGTTTACTTCTTCCTTCTTCTTCTCCGCATTATCTTCAAAACGGGATCCGTATTTCTCGGCGAGTTTTTTCCAGTGGAAGAGATTCTTATACTCTTCTTTTTCTTTGTACCACCGGTCGTTCGGATCGTTTATTCGCCTCTCCCATTCGTCCTCTCGTAGGTTTTTATACTCTTCGGCGTAGGTATCAATCCACTCGACTACTTTGGGGTCTCTGATCAAATCTTCCCCGTGATCATGACCTTCGCCGACTCCTTCGCGGACCACTTTACGCAGAACTTCCGGATTATCGATGATCATACAAGGACGCTTGAGGTTGGCCTTCTCGTTATAGGGGAACTCCGCCCGTATTGCCTTGAAATAATCGGAGTTTACGATCTCTAAGAGCGGCTTTTCCCTGATGTTGTCTTTACCGAAATGGGCAAAAACGCACGGTTCGACGTTTCCGGAGTTGAGAATATGCAGGTACTGTCGTCCTCCGGCAAGACATCCGCTGACTGCATCCCCGTCGTTCCAAAAATCGGCCAAGAATAGAGGATATTTTTCGCGCATCTGTTCAACCCGGTTCCCCGTATAGACCCGTTGCTCCGGTGTGGGAACGAGATCGAGGAGGGGATCTTTTCCGACCGGCATGAACATGAAGTACCATCCGAAAATTGCCCCTTTCTTAAGGAAATACTCCATAAATGCATCATCAGTTACTACATCGATGTTGTGTCTCGTATACGTAACGCTAATACCGAAAATGACCCCTGCTTTACGGAGATTTTCCATTGCACGGTTTATTTTCTCCCACATGCCTTTTCCGCGCCGCTGGTCGGTCTCTGCTTCCCATCCCTCGACACTTATGGCCGGGGCAACATTACCCAGTTTTGCCAGGGTCTTTGCAGTCTTCGCATCTATGAAGGTGCCGTTGGTATACGTAAGAAAGAACATGTCATTGTACTTTTTAAAAAGCCTGAGAAGAATGTCTTTCATAACATACGGTTCACCGCCGGATATGACGATAAAATAAATCCCCATATCTCTCGCTTCTCCTAAAACCCGGTCGAGTTCCTCTTCGCTGAGATCGCCGTGTTTTGTATAGAGTCCCGAGTAACAGCCGGTACAGTTCAAATTGCACCGCATCGTAGGGCTTATAACCAACAGGTTAGGAATTACATTGTCCTCGGCCTCTAACGAACGCCGTTTTCTTCTTCCGTCGATAAACTGGTTGATGATGAGGTTCTGAACAAGACTTCGTGTGTAAGATTTACTGGTTTCATTTCCTACTCTCAAAAATATCTTTGCAAAGTTTGTTCCCTCTTGTAAAGACCGGTCTAAACTGGTAAAAAAGTTCGACACACCGGGATCATTATGAATTTGGGGCCGGGCCTTGGTAATATCGAGTAATTTTCGAAGGTCTTCCGGGTTCCCGGTAAGACTCTTCGCTACCTTGTTACGGATCAATTTTTTTAATAATCTATTCTCAGTTGCCATATATTCCTCCTGCCTATAAACATGCATCTTTCGTGCCAAGCCTGACAGAACATAGACAATTTCTTAAAATGTTACAGCATAGGGAATTATGAAAACAGGTTTTCTGCTCACGAAACCGACACGGCACCGGGAGGAGGTTATCGTTGTCGAAAGTGCGAACCAAATATTCGCACTTTTTTTTATTGACACACCAGTAGTTACCCATTTACTATACCTAAACAGAGAGGAGAGGTGCCGTGAAACGCATCACTACTGCCTTATTCTTTACTTTTATTATCATTTTCGGCGGTTTTTGTGATACTGCGGTTATTGTAAAAGCAGACACACTCTACCGAGAGGGAGAACTGCAACAGGGACTCCGGTTTCTTTTGCACCGGCTGCCCTCCACAACGGATGACAACGAAAAATCGGAGATGCTCTGGCGCTGTTCCCGATTTGCCCTGCGCATCGGCGACAAAATAAAAGAAGCAGGAGCAGCAAAAGAAGAAATTCTTACCGCCTATGAACAGGGTGTCACGTATGCCGAAAAAGCGATTCAATCTAATCCTATGAGTGCAGACGCTTATTTTTTTCGAGCATCCAATATAGGGCGGTGGGGCCAGACAAAAGGCATTTTCAAGGCACTGGAAAAAGCAGAAGAGATGAAGGATACTCTTGTACAGGCTGTTACTATCGATGAACAGCATAGTCTTTCCTGGTATGTCTTGGGCATGCTTTATGAGCAGATTCCGGGAGGATTGATTTCTTTCGGCAACATTGCTTTTTCCGTCTCACTCGGCAGGAAATCAATACATACGATGCATACGGAAATCCGGACGGAAAAAAGAGATGCAGTGCGTTACGACTACTACACTGAACTAGCAAAACACCTGTATAAACGGAACTGGACAAAGAGATTCAGAGAAAAACAGCAGCAGACAATGCTCGAGCAGTATAACCGCAATAAGGCAACATTTGAAAAAAACTGTTACTTTGAGGGAACGAGGGATCTTCCTTCTATATCAGATAGAGAAGAAGCAAAACAGCTGCTGCGTTGGGTTATTGACGAGCTTGAAAAGATGAGAAACAGAAATTTCCAACAGAACCTCGATCTGGAAAAGGTACGGGGAACGTACGAAAAACTGTTTTAATCGAAAAGTCAGTCGCGGCGCCGGTTGTTCCGCTTCTCTTTATCAAGAAGAGCTGCTTTGATAATAGAATCCTGGGAAATCTTTGACCGTATTTTCAAAACCGCCTCTTCTACTTTTTTCTCTTTATCGTACTGCTGTTCGAACAGTTCAGGCTGGTCAGGCCGCGTAAGGGGCTCGAGGGATGCCGCTCCGGCACCGATAAGCCGCACCGGTTCCCCTCCGTCCCACCGCTTCCCTAAAAGTTCGAGCACTACGGAATAAAACTCTTCAGCTGAATGGAGGTAATGTTTCATCGTTTTCTGCACCGTGGTAGTAGTAAAATCGGAAAACCGCAGTTTTAGAAAAGCGGTTTTAGTTTTAAACCTCTCTTCGTACAGGCGAAACATTACCTGGTGGGAAATACCTAAAAGTGTTTTTTTTATAATGTCCCGGTCTTTTACATCTGCTTCGAAGGTGACTTCACTGCTGATAGAATGGCTTTTCGGGGCTTCATTGAATATGCCGGGATCTCTTCCCCGCACTGCGTTAGAGAGAAAAGCACCGGCCGCTTCTCCCAGCATAGACTGGAGCAGCGGTTTGGAAAACTCCCTCAACCGGGGAATAGTAGTGATATTGAGCTCATACAGCCGATCGAGTGTCTTTTTCCCTACTCCCCACAGGTTCTTCAACGGGATGGTGTCGAGAAACTGTTCCTCCTCGCCCGGAGCAACCCGCCAGAGCCCGTCCGGCTTATCATAGTCGGAAGCCATTTTAGCGATATATTTATTGGCGGCAATACCGACAGAAAGCGTCAAACCGGTAGAAGAGCAAACCGTCTCTTTGAGCCTAAGGGCTGTTTCTACCGGGTCGCCGAATAACCGCTGGGTACCGGTCAAATCGAGGAACGCTTCGTCAACAGAAATTTGCTGCACCTTCGGAGTAAAATCATCGAAGAGCTGCATGATATTCCGGGAGACTTCCTGGTATCTGCGCATCCTTACCGGAAGATAGACCCCGTTCGGACAACGGCGATACGCCTCGGAAATAGGCATCGCACTGTGGACCCCGAACGTACGGGCCTCATACGAACAGGCGGCCACGACCCCGCGGGTCCCCGGACGCGCTCCGATAATAACAGGTTTCCCCCTATATTCCGGTTTATCAACCTGCTCGACCGAAGCATAAAAAGCATCGAGATCTACATGAAAAATGACAGCCATCACTACCGGTTTTTTTCTTGTTAGTAACGTGATTCATATACCGACTGCAGCGATTCCAACACACCAACGATCTCCTGGTTCGTTTCAGTCGTTATCCGCCGTTCAACCAGCGGTTTCATAATTGAGGCATTTGCACTTTCCAATATTCCCAGTATGAAATCCTGTAGTTCCCTCTCGCCGGCTGCATCGACGATGAGAGCAAAATCTTCTCTCGACCCTGCTTTAGCCAGCGCGTAGAGGACCCTCCGTTTAAGCGCTGTATCAATCGAAGAAAAGAGCAGAGAAGGGCTTAATTCATTAGTAAGGGATGAGCCCATGTCTCCCAGCGTTTCGAGAATAAGGACCTGTAAATCGGTATCGCCGCTTCGCCGGAAGCTGTTTCCAAGCGCTGATTCCGTTTCTTGCCCGGTAATGGAAAGCTCCCTCACTGCTTCGACCGCTGCCCGCTTCAGGGCAATATCCTGTTCACGCGTAATAATAGTATTGAGGGTAGATACAACCTCTTTCGGGGTCTGTCCCAGTTTCCCTAACGATTTAATCGCGTAATACCGTAGCATGGCGTATTTCTCACCGCGCATCTTTGCAGTGGTGACCAGCGTCTGCCATGCTCGTAGCTGGGCAGAATCGTATCCCATTGCCCCGATTGTACGGACCGCATTGATACGTACGGCGATTGGCTCGGTCTCACTCGCAACCAGCTTTGTGAGTTCCTCCGAAATTCTTGGATTAGCAGTTGTCCGGATGCGGTAGAGCGCCCAGGTCACATTTTTTTTCATCTCAGGATACGGTTTCTGAAGCAGTGTGGAGAGGGTAGCTAGAGTAGACTCATCGGCAATTTCAGCCAGCACTTCAGAGCCGGTGGTCAGGTACAGTTCGTCTTCGGTCGACCGCATCCCCCTTGCCACATATCCTGCAACAGTACGGGGATCGACTTCGTACAGTTTTATAAGTGTCTGTGTTACCGCATTGCGAAGCTTCTCATTCGGTGAGCCCAAGTGGGCGATAATATACTGCAGTGCCTTCGGCCCCTCACTGTTCTCTCCGAGTGCTTTGATTACTTCCGCTTTCAGCGGATCGGAGGTATCGTCGCCGCGAAGCATGGTAATAAACGTGGCCAACGTCCTTGTATAACCAATTCTATTGAGACTGTGAATAACTGCAGTTTTTACCTCTTCAGTTTCATCAGAGTTAAGAAGAGAGGCTAAAAGACCTCCGGATTTCGCTCCCGGGAAATACGAGAGGCCATTCACGCTTATAATTTGGAGCTCCGGGTTGTCATGATCGAGGTAGCGCTCAAAAATGGTAAAAATTCGTTCGCTGGTGTTCCCGCCTTGTGAAAGATTTAAAAGAGCGTTGAGTGCCGCTTTTTCAATATCACCGCCGATAGACTCTTCTCCTGATTCCGGAAACAGAGAGACAATCCGCTTTCGGCCTTCATCTCCGCCGATTTTTCCGATCGCGCCGATGATCACCCGCTTTTCCTCAGCGGAGGACGTTTTCTCCAGTTCTTGAGAAAGCAGATCCAGGGCCTGTTTCGTCCCGATATCTCCGAGCGCTTTAATCGTCTCTACCTTGAACTGTTTTTCACCGATAAGACCAATTAAATACGGGACCGAAGAGGCTGATTCAAGTTTCCCTAAGGTGGTAATAGCGGTTTTCACCTTGTCCGGATTACTTGCCTGTTCTTTCGCCACCGTGTTGATCATACTGTTTTCCAGTACTTCACCGTCTTCGCTAGTGAGATTATCCGGAAAGGGATACCCTTTGTCGATCATGGAGAACAATTCATCACGCGCCTCAATAAACTGTTTCTCATAACTCTGCCCCTCTTTTTTATATGCATGAACCATTGTTGCAATAAGACTGTTCATCCGCTCCAGTGCTTCTCTGCGTGCTGAAGGAGTGAGATAAATTCCTTCGTCTCCCATTTCCGCCTTTTTTTGGATGATTCCCTCGATATCGGCGATATAGGAGAGGCTGATGATTTCCGTGATGGTCCCGCTCGTGTTTTCCAGACTTTCTTTAACCCGGGCAAGTTTTTCCATAGAAATGAATTTGTAATTATCAATGAGAAAATCGAGAATCTCCTGGACCTGGATAATAGAGTCCTTTACTTTTAAATCCGGGACCGTTTCATCGATTTCAATTGATTGGTCTTTTTGATCATTACCGTTTAGGTCGATATACCCTCCGTTTAGTTCGGGGAAAATCGATTCGAGCTCTCTGCCGAGCTGATTATTTACCACCTGTGCAGCAGTGTGCGTTGTAATAAAAAATCCCAGAATCAAAGCGTATATCAGGATGTACTTAGTGTTCTCTCTCATAGTTGTATCCTATCTAATGGGGATGCGGGTGTCAAATAGCTATTGTCCCGTCGGTGCTTCCCCTCCGCCTGCAGAGAGAAAGATACGCCTGTTCACAGTCAATTCTCTTTTCACCGAGATATTTTCTCGGACCAGCTCAAAACGGGAGGGGATTCCTTCTAATGTGAGGTCCATCGCAATCTCCACCGGCAGCCTTTGCGGGATTGTAAAGGTAAATGTCAATGGATTGGGAGGATTTTCCCCAATATATATCTCAGCACTGTTTGTGTGCGGGTTTAACGAGAAAGGAAAGTTTGAATCAAATAGAATGATTCTTTCATCGGAATGGAGGGTTACCGAAAGACTTCGGATACTCCCTACACTCTGTACAGTTATCTCGACATATTGTCTTTCCAAAAAGGAGCTAGTTTCTGTTGAAACGTCTACAAGGGAAGGGATGACATCGGATTCTACCGAAAATTGGCGGGTCCTTTCCGCCGTCACATCCCGGTAATCAGGAGAGATAAGTTCTACTCCGGTAAGCGGTGCCGGGCTGCTTACGGAGAGAAGCCGCTGTCCGATTTCAGGGTTTATTTGCTCGGCAGCAAATACAGGCTGGGGATTTTCAGACGTGTACGGCATAAAGGAGAACAGATAAATTGAAAAAGCCGCCGTTACCCCGCCGAGCATGGTGGTAAATAAGAATACAAATTGCCGCTCTTTTGCCCTTTTATGATAACGAGAAAAGAATTCGATTCGGATGATCATCAGAATAAACGGAAGCAGCATTAAAGCAATGAGAAGATTCCCATAAAACCGCGAAAAGATGATATACCGGACCAGTACAAGTGACGGCACCGTTAAAATATCGAATAAAGCCAGTAAAAGCCACAGTGGAGAGATGATAAGTGCGATAATTTTGAAAACTCTTCTTCTCCATAATGTAAAAAGAAAAGCCCACAGGAGTGCCCAGAAAAAATAATAGGAGAGAGAAATAGTAAAAAAACTGATAATAATCGTTCCCAGAAGAAGAAGAAAAATTGCACCTGCTGAATAGAAACTCTTTTCAATGGGAAACGGGATCCGGCGTACAATCCAGTATACAAGAAAGAACAAAAACAGAGCAAAGCTGATTTTCAACCCGAAAAAGAGCGTAGGAACTGTTCTCCACAACGTGGGAAGATTTCGGACCATTGAAAGAACTTCTACGAATAACGTTGCTATGAGGAGAAAACTGAAAACAAACAAAAAAAGAACAATAAGCATCCATAAATTTCGAATCAAAATATTTCGGTATCTGACTATCCTCGTCCTGAATACAAGAGCAAAGAGGAGGAGAAAACTGAGTAGAGCAGTGAAAAAAACAATATACTGGAACTCACGGACAATGAATGTAGCATCGCCGAGCTGAAAAAAAAGATAATGACGGTCCCACTCGTTACGATACTCCTCTTGTTTGCTCTCTACGAAAAGTGAAAAAAATCGGGAGAACTTACCTAAAAAGTCATCGACAGTCATGTTCTCTTCCGACTGTACCTGATTATCCCCGCTGTCTCCTAGCAGCACAGCAGGATACTCATTCTCGAGATACGGTTTTATGGGTAGTTCCGCATCCATCCCGCCGAGACGCAGTATCTGAATTTCCCGCGCCCGCACGCCTGCAGGAAGCCCAACATCACGTAACGACTCGAAGCAAAGATCGATCAGCCAATAAGGCGCTATGACATTATTTGCTCCGCAATGAATAGTTACTTCTGAAGGGATGCCGGAAAAGTTGAGGTAGAGAACGGCGCTGTTCATTACAGGATAAAAATCTTCTAAGAATTGCCCGGTCCCGATAGGGTACCTCTGCTTACTGCCGAACTCTGCTCCTAAAAATAAAATTTTGAGATTACGGTACGGGGTAGTATGTGTGAAGTATTCGATAAGTGAAAGGGCCAATACCACATTTATCGAGCCGTCGCTTCCGAATCCCGTCTCCGGGATACTATTGATAGGCACTGCTAGTATGAGGAGTTCGTCCGTGTCCCCGGCAATATCTACGATGATGTTTTTTGAGAATGAATGGCCCTCTCGCAGTGTATCGAATTCATGTTCCTCGAATTGAACATTCATATTCGTTAGGCGGTTTTTTATATAGGAAACGGTTTTTTTTTCATTTTCTGATCCCTCCTCCCGGGGGAAAAGAGAAGAAACAAAATAGTAATCCGATTTTAATTGTTCTATATTAATTGCTTGGTTTGTTTCGGCAAAAACCGGAAACACGCAAAGAAGCAGGGAAAAGAGCAGTGAAAAGAAGAACTCCGGTCGAATTACACGCATTATATATAACACCTTATGGACAAACAAGCTATTTCGTCAATATTGTTTTGCATAAATCGATAATTCATCGTATAATGCATCACATGGATTTATTGAAAGAAATTGAACAAAGACAGAGTATTAAAGATTTTTTAACAAAGCCTATCGAAGATGAAAAAATGGACCGTATACTCGAAGCAGGCCGCTTAGCTCCTTCAGCAAAGAACAGGCAACCTTGGCGCTTTATAGTCATCACTGACGAAACCCTCCGTGGAAAAATCCAACAAGCCGCCTTCGGACAGGAATATGTTGGAAAAGCACCTGCCGTTATCGCCGCCTCCTCTACAAATATAGATTATCGAATGCCGAACGGACAACTCTCCTACCCCATCGATATAGCCTTTGCTGTCTCTTTTATGATGCTTCAAGCGGAACATGAAGAGCTCGGCTCCTGTGTCATTACCACATTTGACGAACCCGAAGTAAAAGAGCTGCTCACAATTCCGTATTCGATGAAAGTTGTCATGCTTCTCCTGCTCGGATATCCCGGTTCAAGACCACTGAAAGAGATGCGGAAACCTATAGAGAGAATTTGCGCATATAACCATTGGTAATCCGAGTACCCGGGCGCCCGCGCTACTGAAACGAGAGTTCTTTTCGCCTCTCATACCGGTCAAAGCCGTGTTCAATTATTCTCGTGATAAGCCCGGTGAAGGACATTCCGGCCGCTTCGCACATTTTAGGAAACATACTGATATTGGTAAACCCGGGGATTGTATTAATTTCATTGAGAAAAACACGTTCGCTCTCCCGTTCTAAAAAGAAATCCACCCGGGCATACCCGGCTACCCCTCCCACGAGGAAGGCCCGTACTGCAGTATCTCTGATTTCTGCTTCTTTTTCTTCAGATAAATCCGCGGGAATGATAAGCGCAGCACCGTCCTCGTCGATATATTTTGCATCATAACTATAAAAATCGTGGGATGGGATGATTTCACCGGGCGAAAAACTGTGCGGTCTCGCATTCCCAACTACTGAACACTCGATCTCGCGCGCGTTCATCGCCGGTTCGATCATTGCCGTTGTGTCCATTGTGAAAACCGCTTCGAGTGATTCAATAAATCTTTCGATACTTTCAACCTTAGAAACCCCGACGGATGAACCGAGAGATACAGGTTTTACAAAGACTGTTTCTCCGAAATCCCCTTCTATCGATTTATAGAGCTGTTCTATTGTTTGAGATGCTTCCCCATCTTCTCGAATAAACGTATTTTGAATAAAGGCCTCCTTAGTAATGATCGTAAAAGGGACAACCGGGAGATTGTGCTGCATCCAAACCCGTTTCATCTTCTCTTTGTTCATCCCCAGCGCAGACCCGAGCGTATCTGCTCCGGCATAAGGGAGATCGACTAATTCGAGAAGCCCTTGGACAGTTCCGTCCTCGCCAAAAGAGCCGTGGAGCACCGGAAATACAAAATCAACCTCGATTTTCCCTTCTTTTGTATAGAGGCCCCTTCCCGGTACCGCAGTGACCAGCCTTTTTTCCTCTTCTAGGAGAGGAAGCGCCCGGGGGATCGCTCCATCCTGATAGTCATCCTGCAGATACCAACACCCATGGTGATTGATAGCAATGCAAACCGGATCAAACGCATTTCGATCAACAGAAGAAACTACCGAAGCTGCAGATCTCAGGGAAACCTCATGCTCCCGTGATTTGCCGCCATAGAGAAAACATATTTTTTTCGTATTCACAGTCACCACCTCGAGAATGGGGTGTTCTCATACTCTCTAAACTGCATTGAAAAGTCAACCTTCTTATAGGCGCGATTTTACTTTACTTTCAGAAGCTCCATTATTATCATATATATGAAATTCCATATAAAAGAGAGGAACCATATGCCCGAACAGTTAACGAAAGACACATTTTTAGAGAAAGTATTTAATTACGAAGAAAATTCCGACTGGAAATATGAGGGAGAACTTCCCTGTATTATCGATTTTTACGCCGATTGGTGCCAGCCGTGCAAAATGGTTGCACCGGTGCTCGAGGAACTCGCCGAAGAATATGACGGGAAAGTCAATATCTACAAGGTCGATACCGAATCTGAGCAAGAACTCGCCGGCGCATTCGGAATACAGAGCATACCGAGCCTGCTTTTTGTTCCCATGGACGGGAAACCGCAAATGGCAGCGGGCGCTTTACCCAAAGATACCCTCGTACAAGCCATGAAAGAGGTCCTCAATGTAGAATAGGTGAAGTTTTTGGCAATTTACTGTAATTCAAGAGATTATTCATTCTTAAGGCCAAAAACTTCAAACGAACATTGTTCGCATGCTTCTTGTAAAAATAACCGATTTTTTCATGAAGCACAGGTGACTAATTTTTATACTTGTATTATATTAATAGCCTGAGGGAATCGGTGATATTCTCCTCAGGTTATTTTTTATAACTTGTTAGGTGCTATATGATTAAAGCAGGAGCTATCGAAAAAGGCATGTGCCTCCTCTATAAAAACGATCCGTATCTTGTCGCAGAGCGGGAGTTCGTCAATCCGGGAAAAGGGTCCGCATTTGTCCGGCTCAAACTAAAAAACCTGAAGTCGGGACAGGTACTCAAACCGGTGCTGAAGTCCCAGGAAAGCGTAGAAGAGATTGATGTCGTTGATAGGAAAAGCCAATTTCTCTATGGTGATGGGGAAGATTATCACTTTATGGACACGGAGACGTACGAACAATTTACTGTTCCTGTTGAAGGTTTTGAAGAGAAAGGATTATTGATGAAAGAGGGTGATACCTACGATATTGTTTTTTGGGAGGACACCCCCATTGACATTGAAATTCCGTATAAAGTTGTCTATGAAGTCGTCGAGGCCGAAGATGCCGTAAAAGGTGATACTGTTACCGGGGCCACAAAAACGGTAAAACTCGAGACAGGTTTGCAGGTAAAAGTGCCAATTTTTATAAAACAGGGAGAAAAGGTACTGATAAATACCGAAAGCCAAGAATACGTCGAGCGAGTAAATACCTAGCCGGGTAAATTCCTAGTAAAATATTTGGAAGAAGGGCTTGAAATTCTTACCAAATGCATTATATTTAATAAAAGATTATTTTCATAAGGTCGGTCCATGAGAATCACAACAAAAGGTCGTTATGCGCTACGAGCAGTAATAACTCTGGCTAAATCCACACAAACAAAACCGGTATCAATTCGAGAACTAGCCGAAATAGAAGAAATCTCTCCGGAGTTTCTCGAGCAGATCTTCTTTCGTCTCAAAAAGACGGGGATGATTACCTCTACAAGGGGCCCCGGCGGGGGCTTTCAGCTGAACCGCGACCCCGGCGACATTACTCTCAACGACATATTGGAAGCAGCCGGGGAGAGCACTGAGTTTACACCGTGCATTCCAATGAATGGAAAAACCGGAGCACAATGTACTCGAATTGATCACTGTCTAGCCCATAAGGTATGGAAAGAAGCTGTTGGCCACATCAAAGACTATTTTACCAATATCACCCTCAAAGATATTATCAACGAGGACATTGATAAATCTAAAGTACAGCAGCTGGTGTAACGACGCAATTTTTTGATTAGCTTTATTAAGCTCAGCTTCTCTTGATGTGCAGGTCCATTTGAGGAAACGGTATTTCAATACCATTTTCTTTGAACTTTCGCCACGTTTCGAGATTTCCCCACGAAAGTCCCTTGTATTTATCGTCGACATTGCTGATCCAGGTAAGCAGTCTCAAAGTTATTCCCGAATCATCGAATGATTCAACCCGAACGACGACCGGCATTTCTTTCAAGCCGTAAGGGTTCCGTCTGCCGACCTCCCTGAGCACATCGAGGGCCCGGTCCAGATTAGTTCCGTAAGAAACCTGCACTGTGTTGATGATAATAATACGCCGGTCATCGTACGAGTAGTTATACACACGTTCATTGATAAGCTGCGAGTTTGGAACGATAATCGATTCATTCGTGATGGTATTGATTATCGTATTGATTAAACGGATCTGAATGACGGTCCCTTCACTTTCATGAACGAGGATCCTGTCTCCTTCCTTTATCGGCCGAGCAAAAATAATGATTACGCCGGAGAAAAAATTGGA
>CAZQKT010000065.1:0-4522 GCA_964594055.1 uncultured Spirochaetales bacterium | reverse complement strand
CTCTCGTCGCCGGTCAATCCCTCTCCTGCCGACCTTGATGTGGGTCTCCCCAGCAGCAAAAATTGGAGACGACGTTCTGCAGACCAAATCCGATACCGATTCCAAGAGCTCCGAAGATAACGGCTAATGAAGAGAGGTCCAGTCCGATGATAGAGAGCCCGACCAACAGGAGAACAACAAGAGAACCATAGCGGACAACACTTGAAATGGAAAATTTTTTTGCTTCATCGAGACTCAACCGATTGAGGACGGTGCGGTCAAAAAAACCGCGAAAGACACGGGCCGCCGAAGAGGCAATGTAGAATATCGGTATGGTTAAAATGATAGTGATGAAAGATATCTTAGTAGAACCGGATTCGAAAAACGGTTTACTCAAAAATTGGTAAAACAGTTTGATATAGGCAAAAATCTCCGCCCCAAAGAGCCTTCCCAGTAAGAGTATGAAAACGAGAATCATTAAAATTCCCAGTATTCTTCGTATCCAGAGTATCGTGTTCTTTTTTGTATTATCTTTAAGCTTTGATTTTGAGATGAGCTTACGGAACCCGGCTAAAAGGAGCCGATAAATGAGAAACGAGGCGGCAATCGGGACAAAAAACTCAAATATCAATTCGAAATATGCAAACGGGAGTTCTCTCGGGCCTAAAATAACCGGTGAGAGAAGAAACTCTTTTATCACTAAAAAAATATCCATAGATTTCCGCACCAGAGTCCTGTTGCTAGCTTGAGAGAATACCACCGCCTTCCCCTGGTGTCAAGAAATCACCTCGAGTCGCCTATCCCGGCCTTGAAAAAGGTGAAAAATCTCTATAGTATAGGGGCCGATAACCTTATAAAAAAATCTATGTAATAGAAGAGGAAAAAGAATTATGGCTCAAAAAAATATGGTGACAATCGACGGCAACACTGCGGTCACGCATGTTGCTCACGCCACGAATGAAGTAATTGCAATTTATCCTATAACGCCCTCATCTTCTATGGGAGAAATGGCAGATCAGTACTCAGCAGAAGGAAGAAAAAATATTTGGGGTTCGGTCCCCGATGTAGTCGAAATGCAATCCGAAGCGGGTGCGGCCGGTGCGGTACACGGGGCACTTACAACAGGAGCATTGACAACGACGTTTACCGCTTCACAGGGGCTCCTGTTGATGATACCTAACATGTTCAAAATCGCCGGAGAATTGACTCCGTCTGTGTTTCACATTTCAGCACGGGCGGTGGCCTGTCAGGCTCTATCAATCTTTGGGGACCATTCCGATGTGATGGCAGCACGGTCGACGGGTTGGGCATTGTTGGCCTCGAACTCAGTGCAGGAAGCAATGGATAACGCCCTTATCGCCCAGGCGGCCACGCTCGAATCACGGGTCCCGTTTCTCCACTTTTTCGACGGATTCCGAACATCCTCCGAAATTCAGAAAATAGAAGAACTCTCCTATGATGTGATGAGGGAGATGATCGATAATGATCTTATCGCTCAGCATCGTGCCCGAGCGTTGAATCCCGAGCATCCTACAATTAGAGGGACAAGTCAAAATCCGGATGTATTTTTTGCAGCGCGTGAAACTGTCAATACATATTACAATGCTGCTCCGGACATTGTGCAGAAAGTGATGGACAAGTTCGCCGAACTGGTGGGCAGGGAGTACCATTTGTTTGATTATATCGGGGCCCCTGACGCGGAACGGATAGCGATTCTTATGGGATCGGGCGCCGAGACCATGGAGGAGACGGTAGAATATCTTGCCGCCGAAGGAGAAAAAGTCGGTGTTATAAAAGTCCGGCTTTTCCGGCCGTTCAGTGTGAAGCACTTCATCGAAGCACTTCCTAAGACCGTAAAAGCGATTGCTGTCCTCGACCGGACCAAAGAACCTGGTGCTCTCGGGGAACCACTTTATACCGATGTCCGCTCGGCAATCGGCGAGCATATGGCCAACGGAGACGCTCAGTTCTCTTCATATCCGAAAGTAGTGGGCGGCCGCTACGGACTCGGTTCAAACGAGTTCAACTCCGGGATGGCTAAGGCTGTACTCGATAATCTGAAAAACGACACCCCGAAAAACCATTTCACTGTTGGAATTCACGATGATGTGACTTTCACCAGCCTCGAGTGGGACCCGGATTTCGATTCTGCACCGGAGGGTGTGCATCGTGCAATGTTTTACGGACTCGGGGCCGATGGAACGGTCGGTGCCAATAAAAATTCGATTAAGATTATCGGAAAAGCAACGGAAAACTATGCCCAGGGATACTTTGTCTATGATTCGAAGAAAGCCGGTGCTACAACCGTTTCTCATCTTCGCTTCGGTAAGTCACTTATAAAAAGTACGTATCTCATCCAAAAGGCAAGTTTTGTTGCGTGTCATAAGTTCGCCTTCCTCGAAAAGTTCGATATGCTTCGACATGCTGAGAAGGGCGGGGTCTTTCTTCTCAACTCCCCCTATGGGCCGAATGAGATATGGGAAAACATTCCGATTGAAGTACAGCAGCAAATAATCGATAAACAGCTGAAGTTCTATGTTATTGATGCAATCGATATTGCAGAAAGAGTAGGGCTCGGCGGACGGATTAATGTGATTATGCAGACAGCATTTTTCCTTATCTCAGGAATTCTGCCGAAAGAAGATGCGGTAAAACTGATACGGCAGGCTGTAGAAGACACCTACGGTAAAAAAGGCCAGGATGTTGTTGACAGGAATTTACAGGCTATTGACGAAGCGTTAGACAGCATCCAGGAAGTCGATTATCCTGACCACACCGCAGGAGATATCCACATGAAACCTCCGGTCCCCGAAGACGCTCCGCAGTTTGTAAAAGAAGTTACCGGTGAAATTATCGCCGGCAGAGGTGCCGACATCCCGGTCTCAAAACTTCCTGAAGACGGGACCTATCCGGTCGGCACAACTCAGTATGAAAAGCGAAACATAGCCGAACATATTCCGGTATGGGACCCCGATACCTGCATCCAATGCGGCGACTGTTCGGCTGCCTGCCCTCATGCAGTTATCCGAATGAAGGTCTACGATCCGAAAATTCTCGAGAAAGCGCCCTCCACCTTCAAATCTACCGACGCAAAGGGGAAAGAGTTCGAGGGTAAGAAGTTCACTATTCAGATTTCTCCTGAAGACTGTACCGGATGCGCAGTATGTGTAAATATCTGCCCGGCCCATCAAAAGGACAAAGACGGGAACAAAACAGATAGAAAAGCAGTAAATATGGAGGAGGTACTGCCGTTACGAGAACAGGAAGTGGAAAATTGGGACTTTTTCAAAACCATTCCTTATCTTGATCGATCTGAACTCAAAATACACACAACCAAAGGGTCTCAACTACTCGAACCATTGTTCGAGTTTTCCGGTGCATGCGCCGGCTGCGGAGAAACTCCTTATGTCAAACTGATGTCGCAACTGTTTGGAGACCGCATGGTGATAGGTAATGCAACCGGCTGTTCCTCGATCTATGGAGGCAACCTCCCCACCACTCCATATACGACCCGTAAAGACGGCCGAGGGGTATCCTGGTCGAACTCTCTTTTCGAAGATGCAGCCGAGTTCGGGTTCGGTATGCGGTTGACCGCAGATAAACTGAAAGTATACGCCGATGAGCTCATTGATCAGCTCATGGCAGGAAAAACTGACGGAATCAACGAAGAGCTGCTTAAAAATATACGGAATAATCAGCAGGGCTCCTACCGGGAAATCGAACAGCAGAGAGACTGGGTAGATGAGCTCAAAAAACAGCTCGAGAAGAGCAGTGCGGAAGGAGCTAAGGAGTTACTCGCCGTAGCCGATTATCTTATCACTCAGTCGGTCTGGATTCTAGGCGGCGACGGCTGGGCCTACGATATCGGATACGGAGGCCTCGATCACGTGCTCGCTTCCGGGAGAAACGTCAACGTGTTGGCCTTAGATACCGAGGTCTATTCGAATACCGGTGGGCAGATGTCCAAAGCAACTCCGGTCGGAGCGATTGCCAAGTTTGCAGCAAGCGGAAAGGGGCTTATGAAAAAAGATTTGGGGCTGATGGCCATGACATACGGCTATGTCTACGTGGCCCGGATTGCAATGGGATACAACAGAGTGCAGTCCATCAAAGCTTTTCTCGAAGCGGAAGCGTACGACGGTCCCTCGCTGATAATCGCATACAGTCACTGTATCGCCCACGGCATCAATATGACCAAAGGCTTAGACCAGCAGAAACTTGCCGTAAACTCCGGTATGTGGCCGCTGTACCGATACAACCCCGCCAACAAGGCCGAAGGAAAGAACCCGCTAACGCTTGATTCCAAGGAGCCGTCGATCGATGTTGCAGATTATATCTACAACGAAGTACGATACAAAGCATTGAAACAATCGGACCCGGAACGGGCGGAAATGCTTCTCAACCAGCTGCGGGAAGGTGTGAAGTATCAGTACAATCGGTATAAAGCCCTCTCCGAACAGCCTTTTTAACGGTAAAACAAAACAATTTTATCTCTAAATATGTGAAAACCCGGCCGGGAGGCCGGGTTTTCTATTTAATGATA
>CAZQKT010000064.1:0-19018 GCA_964594055.1 uncultured Spirochaetales bacterium | reverse complement strand
AGCACATAACATCGAACCGAGCGCTACTTCATTTTTCTCCGAACAGTTCTCACGGTTTTCGCTTTTAAAACAGCTCAATCGGCTGTACCGAAAAAAAAGAAACCGCACGTTCGGCCTAATGATGCGTATCCGACGGCATTACGGAAGCAATGAACAGCTCGAAAAAATCCCAGGGCTCCTCGAGCATATTAAAGAACAGAGTATTACCCTTAACGCTACCGCCTTAGCGCTGCTGCAAAACGAACGGACGGTATGGGTAAAGGGGACCGAAAGTGATGAGACGGATATAGTGGCATCGGTTATATCGGAGATGGTCGAATTGCAGGATAGAATCATAGCTTTGGTGCATGTACTGGCGGAAATCCGGAAAAAAAGTGAAGAAAACGGTGATGAACAGTATGAGTTCCACGATCTTAAAATGGTTGGACTCGAACTTGAATACATGTGCTCGATAATGAGCCGTTTCCGAGAAGTTACCGAATATCCCGAATCAGTTTTTTGGATGGAGCGGCGAGGAAGCAGAGAGGCCGAACAGCAGGTTGTATTTATCATCTCTCCTTTGTCTATTGCTTCGATGATGCAGGAAGCACTATTCGACCGGTACGGGACCGTCGTCTGCACCTCTGCCACCCTTACAGTAAAGGACCGGTTTTCTTTTTGGATGAAACAGATCGGATTAGACCGGGTCGAGGAGGAGCGGGTAGAATCTGTTCTTTTGCAGTCTCCGTTTCCCTACCGGCAGAATGTTCTTTTGGCTGTCCCTGCCGATGCCCCGCCTCCGGATAATGAGTTGTATCCGCGCTATCTCTGCCGTGTTGTCGGGGAAGTTCTCTCCGTATCGGAGGGACGCGGTTTGGTACTGTTTACCTCGTATGCTCTTCTCAACACTGTTTATAAGGAGGTACAGCCGGTCCTCAGGACCCGTGGAATTACAACCCTCAAGCAAGGAGAGGTGGATAGGGCAAAGCTTCTCCGCGATTTTACATGTGATGTTGCGAGTGTACTGTTTGCTACCGCCTCTTTTTGGGAGGGGATAGACGCTCCCGGTGAGACGCTTAAGATAGTAATCATCACGAGACTGCCGTTTAAAGTACCTACAGGGCCGGTGTTCCGAGCTCGTATGGAAGCAATAGAGAAAAGCGGTGGTAACCCGTTTTTCCAGCTTGCTCTGCCGGAAGCTGTGATGAAGTTTAAACAGGGGTTCGGCCGGTTGATGCGAAGACAGACGGACCACGGGATTGTCCTCGTCCTCGATTCACGGATCATCTCTAAAAGTTACGGGCAGACATTTTTACAATCACTTCCCGAGACGGTGCAGTCCATAAAAGCCGGAGAATTTATTATCGAAGAGATAGAGAACTTTCTCTACCCGGCGCCGGTATGAGCAGCACCGGTTACTAAAAAAAAACCGGTCCTCACATGGACCGGTTTCTTCCCGTAAGGAAAGGTTGCTATTCGATTATTGCCAGAACATCAGCCATCTTAAGAATCAGCTGTTCTTCTCCGCTGACTTTGACTGTTGTACCGGCATATTTGTCGTACATGATTTTTTGCCCGACTTTTACTTGAATTGCTTCTTTATCATCACCTACAGCAACAACTTTTCCAATCTGTGTTTTCTCTTGAGCTGTTTGGGGAATATAAATTCCTCCGGAAGTTTTCTCTTCAGTTTCTTCTAGTTTAACCAGCACTCGATCACCAATTGGTTTTACTTTCATAGTGTCCTCCTACCGTAATTGTTAAAAAAAGTCTTCATGTTATTATGAGATGAACATAATTTTGTTTAAAAAAAATATACGACTGAAAAGGGGAAGGGTCAAGAAGATTTATTCATCTTATTGCCAAATTTCAATTCTGTTAGTATTTTACTTTATAGGTGGGTACATGAAAAACTGGAGTGTCTATCTTCAGCGGGGAAAAGAGCATTTGGCCAGACACGCTCCTGATAAAGCCCTCGATGATTTGGAAACAGCACTCGAGCTTTGTCCGGTCGAGAGTACGAAGAGTCTTTCAAAAGTTCTCTTTTATCTAGGCGTTGCCTTGACAAAAATAGGATGTTCCAACAGTGCTCTGAAATGCTGGCTCACATCCCAGAAGCTGCATAAAACCAGTTATGCTACAAAAATGATCAAGCGGTTTTCCAACGAGTATGGCATGATAAAACAGCAGACCGAACGCCTCGATGACTGGAAAGCGTTTTATTCAATTCAGCTTGCAAAGTATCTTCGAACAAAGAAGAACAATGATTTTACCAATGCTGCGGAGAAGGACATGATCGATGATCTTATCCGCGATTATTGGGAAAAATTGAATGCAACAGACCTTCTCGAATCAAAAACCCATGAAGAAAAGCTGGGGCTCTTTAAACGAGTAAAGATCGTTTTTCCGTTCGTTGTCGATCGGATTGCTGAGAATGCAGCAGCAAGAGAGGGGAGCGGTTTTCACGATGTCATTCCGGTAAATTTTCGTGAAAAGCAGAGTCTCACCCCCTCCGACAGATGCTTTTGCGGAAGCGGACTGAGCTTTGGGATGTGCTGTGGGCGCACTCCCGGCGAAGATGAAGTGCAATGTGGTATATTTTGATACACTATCGGTGAGTTTTCACGGTAGTGTATATAATTGACACACATCTTCTCGTTTTCCCACATGCTGGTGTAAACCGTTTTTGTAACTCCTTGTAATGTATGTAAATAAAACTACAACAATCGCTCAATTTTTGGCACGTATATTGCTACATTGTTTACGGAGGCTTAGATGACTACGGAGAAAAGAATAAACTTGAAAAAATCAAAATATGATGATGAGAATGTACTTTCTCTTTATCTAAAAGAAATAAATAAGGTCTCGCTGTTAACACGGGAAGAAGAAGATTTTCACGCTCGAAGAGCGGCGAAAGGTAATCAAGAATCCAAAGATGCTCTCGTAAATGCAAACCTTCGTTTTGTTGTCAATGTTGCAAAAAAATACCAGAACCAGGGACTGCCGCTTTCCGACCTGATTAGCGAAGGCAACATTGGACTAATCAATGCAATTGAACGGTTTGATGCGGACAAAGGGTACCACTTTATATCTTATGCCGTGTGGTGGATTCGGCAGGCCATACTGAAGGCAATTTGTGAAAAGTCCCGTATGATCCGGCTGCCTTTGAACAGGGCGAATGAACTCGTGCAAATCGAGAAAGCTAAAAAGCAGCTGCAGACGGAAAAGAATGAGGAGCCGGAAGTAAAAGATATTGCAACTGCAGTCAATATGGATGAAGACCACGTTGCCGATCTTATCAATATTTCGAGAGATCTTGTTTCACTCGAAACCCCGGTCTATGCGGAGAAAGACAGCTCCATATTAGGTGATTTTATCGAAGACAGCGGGTACATTCATCCTGAAGAAGAGGTGGTTGAGAAATCACTCAAGCAGGACATAAACAGTGTGCTCAATACGCTTTCGAAAAAAGAGCGGGACATTATTCAATATCGGTTCGGTCTCAACGGCAGGACGCCGCTTTCGCTCAAAGAAATCGGAGACCAGTATAATCTGACAAAAGAACGAATCCGTCAGATTGAAAAAAAGGCACTAAAACGACTGCAGCATCCGACCCGCAGTCAGTTTTTAGAAGCATATACAGCATAACTACCATACAGTAAGCTCGAGCCCGTTATTGTTTATGACGGGCTTTTTTTCTACAGTATGGTAGCGTATGCGGGTTCACCTTGACAATGCATTTTATTTTATTTACTGTTACGTGAATCACAAAACATATAGAAACATTCCGGAGGTTAGATTTTATAGTATGGCTAAGACGAAGTATGTATATTTTTTTGGAGACGGAAAAGCAGAAGGCAAAACCGAAATGAAAGAGCTCCTCGGTGGGAAAGGAGCTAACTTGGCAGAGATGACCAATTTAGGAGTTCCTGTTCCCCCCGGGTTTACCATTTCTACCGATGTATGTGAAGAGTTCTATGAAAACAACAGACAGTACCCTACAGGAGTAGAGGAAGAGGTTGAGAAAAACCTTAAAAAGATCGAAAAATTGCAGGGCAAAAAATTCGGAGATGTAGAGGACCCTCTCCTCGTCTCGGTACGTTCCGGTGCCGCTATCTCGATGCCCGGTATGATGGATACTGTCCTTAATCTCGGTCTCAATGATGAAGCCGTAATCGGATTGGCTAAAAAGGCCGGTACGGAACGATTTGCCTGGGACGGGTATCGCCGGTTTATCAATATGTTCGGCGACGTGGTAATGGGAATCGCGCATGAACATTTCGAAGAAGCGCTTACTAAAATTAAAAAGAAAAAAGGTGTGGATTTAGATATCGATCTTACTACCGATGATCTTAAAGAAGTTGTTAAAAGCTACAAACAGGTTTATGAAAAGCACACCAAAGAGAAATTCCCGCAAGATCCGAAGAAACAACTATGGGCATCGATCGGGGCTGTATTCGGTTCATGGAACAACCCGAAAGCGGTCAAATATAGAAAAATCAATAACATTACCGGACTGAAAGGTACGGCGGTCAATGTACAGACGATGGTCTTCGGGAATTTCGGAGACGATTCAGGAACAGGTGTCTGTTTCTCCCGCGACCCTGCAACAGGGAAAAAAGAGTTTTATGGTGAGTTTTTACGGAACGCTCAGGGAGAAGATGTGGTTGCCGGTATCCGTACTCCCGAAACATTGAAGACGATGAGCAAATGGAATTCAAAAATTTACAAACAGCTCGTTGCTATCAAGGACAAGTTGGAAAAACATTACAAAGATATGCAGGATATGGAGTTTACCATAGAGCAGGGAACACTCTATATTTTACAGACAAGAACGGCGAAACGGACCGGGGCTGCTGCAATCAAGTGCGCAGTCGACATGGTCGGTGAGAAGCTCATCGACAAAGAGACCGCAGTTATGCGGGTAACACCGCAGGCGCTCGACCAAGTGTTCCATCCGATGATCGATCCGAAGGTAAAAAAGACGGTCAAGCCTGTAGCAAAGGGGTTGAATGCATCGCCCGGAGCAGCCGCGGGACAGATCGTTTTTACCGCAGATGACGCGGAAGAATGGGTCAAACAGGGAAAGAAAGTGCTCTTAGTACGTCGGGAGACTTCTCCCGAGGATATCGGAGGCATGGACGCTGCAGAAGGAATTCTCACTTCTACGGGGGGGATGACCAGTCACGCTGCAGTTGTCGCCCGCGGTATGGGTACTCCCTGTGTTGCCGGCTGTAAAGGTGTTGAAATAGGCGGCAAAACAATGACTGTCGGTGAAAAAAAATACAAAGAAGGGGAAACCGTTACTATCGACGGGACCACCGGCGAGGTCTATATCGGAGACCTTGGACTTATTCAACCCAAACTATCAGGTGAATTGGGGACGTTTCTCTCCTGGACTGATGAAATCAGAAACAAGGCAAAAAGAGACAATGTAAAGATGACCGGATTTGGTATTCGCACCAATGCGGACACTCCCAAAGATACAAAGAAAGCTCGAGAGTTCGGGGCCGAAGGAATCGGTCTTTGCAGAACTGAACATATGTTCTTTGAAGAAGACAGAATTCTTCCTTTCCGGGAGATGATCGTCGCTGAAGATGAAGAAGCGAGAAGAAAAGCGTTGAAGAAACTGCTTCCGCTTCAGAAAAAAGATTTCAACGGTATCTTCAAAGCAATGGACGGATATCCCGTCACCATCAGACTGCTCGACCCGCCTCTGCATGAGTTTGTGCCGAACGTAAAAGACAAAGAGGCAATAAAAGAACTTGCGGACGCTGCGGGAATCAGCACGGCAAAATTGAAGACGAAGATAGAAGGACTGCACGAGCTCAATCCGATGCTTGGCCACCGAGGGTGCCGGCTCGGTATAACCTATCCTGAAATCTACGAGATGCAGGTCGAAGCGATCATGCTCGCCGCATGCGAATCAAAGAACCGTGGTGTTAATGTGCAACCTGAGATCATGATCCCTCTCATCGGGACTTTCCGTGAGCTTTCAATGCTCAGAGAGAAAACAGAACGAGTAGTGGAGCAGGTCTTCAAAAAGAAGAAGATGAAGGTCAAATATCTTATCGGTACGATGATCGAAATACCGCGTGCCGCACTTACTGCAGATGAAGTTGCCGAATACGCAGATTTCTTTTCTTTCGGCACAAACGACCTTACTCAAATGACATTGGGATATTCGAGAGACGACGTCGGCACATTTCTCCCTCATTACATCGAAGAGGGAATTTATGATGAAGACCCCTTTGCAGCACTCGACCAGTCCGGTGTCGGTCAGCTTGTTCGGATGGGTGTAGAAAAGGGGCGTTCCGACAACGAAAAATTAAAAATCGGTATCTGCGGAGAACACGGTGGGGAGCCGTCCTCGATCGACTTCTGTTACAGAATAGGAATGAACTATGTTTCTTGTTCACCATTCCGTGTACCGATTGCCAGACTTGCGACGGCCCAATCGGTTGTCAACAACAGATAAAATCAATTTCGACAGTAGAAAGCAGGCGTTCAGGCGCCTGCTTTTTCTTTTTTTTCTTTTTTCCATCGTAGCGGCAAGTTCTCCTCTTTTTGCACAAACCAGTTCAATGCGTCTTTCCTGGCGATATGCAACAGGAGGGGCAATACGCAGCAGACCGGTAATCGGTGATGATGGGACAATCTTTGTACTCTCAGAGGACAGGTACCTTTATGCACTGACCCCTGAGGGGAGAAGAAAGTGGAGATGCCGGCTGGGCGAGAGAGTATCGGATTGTCTAGGGATAAGCAGAGACGGAACTCTCTATGCGGGGTTTACGACCGGTAAGCTTGCAGCTGTAAATCAAACAGGTTATGTAATCTGGAAAATAGAGTTCGACGAAGCCCCGGGAGCCGATCCGTATGTCCTAAACGACGGTACGGTCATTGTTATGGGGGAGAGGGATTCTTTGTATGCGGTCTCACACACCGGCTACATTCGATGGAAAAGAGTAATGGATGCTTCTATTACCGGACCACCTGTATTCGTTGATTGGAAGGGGAGCAATGAAGGCGATAAAGCAATAATTGTCCCTACAGAAGACAACAAGCTCTATGCATTGTCCCGGTATAACAAAATACTCTGGGTACAAGCTACGCCCGGTATACCGCTCTACTCCATATACAGTGCGGACACCATTTATACAGTAACTGATAACGAATATCTCTGTGCGTATGCAACGGATGGGACCGTTCTGTGGGAAAAAGAAATTGAACATCCACAAGGACAACGCGGATTAAGGAACTTGAGTGAATCAGTTGCGCACAAATTAGTTGCAGCAGACGGGCGGATATTTTTACCGCTGCAAGGCGGTGATGTCCTCATATTCGATTCGGAAGGCCGGTATCGCGAAACGAAAACAGTACAGACGGGTGAAGGAGGTGCTATCCGGTGCACTGCAGACGATAGCGGGACCCTCTACTGCGTAACGGAAGCGACAGAAATAGGAGCATCTACTCCTCAGAAGTCAGTTGGTCCTCGTTTCGGCGAACCGGTCCTTACTCCGGAAGGAAGGCTCTATGTCGGAGGTGCAGACTGGGTCCTGTATGCGTTTCAAACCGATGCCGAGGTACGTGTAGAACCGTCTCCTGAAATTACATACAAACAGTTAACGGAAGAACAGCTCGATACTGCGTTGGGATCAAACATGGATTACCAATTCTTAAAAAACCTTGCCCGTTCATTAGATAGAAACGGAAAAGAGCAGTTTATAGATGAAGTAACCGAGCGGGCGGAATCCCATACGTTAGGCAGCAGTGAACCGTATGTCCTAGGCCTTCTTACCCTGCTTGCCGGGGAGGGAGTACTTACCCCCTATTTCAGCAATAAACAGTCACAAAAGCAGATACCGGCTTTACGCATAGATGCTATTCGGCTTCTCGGGAAAATTGGGACTAAAAACACCGCGGTATTTTTGAATACGCTTTTGCGCTATGAGTATGATGAACATGTCAGTGCAGCAGCAATTCGCGCAGCAGGAGCGCTTCGAGTCGACCCTGCCGGCACCCTGTTCGATACGATTCAAAAACAAATCCAAAAAGACAGCCTGGCAGGCCGCACCGATAGGTTGGCATCGGCTGTAATTGAAACTGTCGATAGCATTGTTCAGTACCGAGGATACGCTGGTCCCGCATGTCATAAGCTGCTGTTCCATATAGTGAAGAGCAACTACAGCAGAGACATACGAGAAAAAGCGCTCGAGAGCATGAGAGCACTGCCGAAATAACCGATTTTTGCAAGAAGCACACGGTGAAAGAAAAATTGCATCCAAACCAATCCAAAACGATCCAAAACAAAATCCGGCTTGAAAAAATATGTATCGGCAGTATAATTTAGATTGGGGGTCCTACTGTGCGAATTATAACACTTATAGGTATTTGTGTGGTAATCTTCTCGGGAGTAACATTTGGTCTCGAGGTGGATGAGGAAGAGCTTACCGAACAAGTTGATGAAGAGATTACGTTTATCAATTATGAAGGCCCCCACGAAACGATCGATTCACGGGATGAGATCATAGGAATCGGGGTATATCTCGGGTCCACCGATGAACGGGAGTTTTTTACACGCAGTTTTGCAAATAAATATACAATCATTCATGCAGTAGACCCTACGGTAGAAGAACTGCTCGATGCTGACATTTTTATAATCGGGGAAAGTGCACTCGTCGATCATGTCCAAAGCCTGCGATGGATGCTCGAAGGATATTTATCGACCTATTATGTATACAATGAAGAAGACGCTGCACTGCTTGCAGAGTTTATCACGTATTATAATGCCGTGTTCCGCAAAGATATGGAGTATATCGGGAGTAATTACAAACAGATCGTCTTTGACAATCTCGATGCCGAAAAGATCGGTATTTCTCGTTCGTACAAACAGTGGCCCGGACAGACAATGATGGTCATTCCTTTAACGGAAGAAGCGGAAGAAGGAGGTCTAGGTGCTCTCGATTCCGACGCACTATCCGAAGATAGAGTAATTGAAGATTTGCGAGAACAGGAAGATCGGGGTGTAGAACAGAGACAGGATTTGGTTGAACTCAAAGAACGGGAGATTGAAGAAGAAAAACAGGAGATCGAGGAAGAGAAGCAGCAGATAGAAGAAGAACAACAGGAGTTGGAAAAACGCAAGCAGGATCTCGAAGAGAGGAAGGAAGAGTTAGAAGAGAAAAAGCAAACGATTGAAGAACAGCCGGAAGAACAGCCCGAAGAAGAGGCTGTACAGCCGACTCCTGAAGACGAGCTTCCCTCAGAAGAGCAGCAGAAACAAGTTACCGGCCCCGAACCTGTAACGGAAGAAGAGACCGAAGAACAACAGCCGGAAGAGCAGGATATAGAAGTCGTTCGGGCGGAAATCGAGCGGGAAGAGGAAGAAATCGCCGAAGAAGAAGAACAGCTCGAACAGAGAAGAGAAGAGGTGGAGGAGAGAGAAGAAGAGCAGGAAGAGCGGGAAGAACGGGTCCGGGAAGAACGGGAACAGATCGCTGCCGATCAGAGAGAACTAATAGCAGAAGAAGAGGGCAGAGACGTAGAGGAAGAACAACCGGCAGTACAGCCCGAGCCGGAAGCGACTGTGCCGTTTATCATTTTCAGGGAAACAACCGAAGGGGTGGTCGGACGGTTCGTATTGGCAGGTGCAAGATCAGGAGAGATTAAAACTGATTCGGGAATAGAGACGGTTACAAGCAGATCAATCCAAGAAGTGGAGGAGGGATACCTCACTATCGCAGAAAGAGATAATGAGGTGCGGATTCTTCTTCTCGACAACGAGACTCTGCAGATAAACCGTTTCAGCGAAGATATCGTGTATCATAACGGACAGCTGCTCATAGAGGGAGATGCTCTCTATGCACCGTTACGTGAAAACGGGAATTGGTATCTCGGCAGGTTCAACCGGCAGCTTCGGACGACGGACAGATCTGAGGTAGCAATTGCCCCCTTCACCCTCATATTCCGCGTTGATAACGTGCTCTATGTTCAAGACGAGGATGGGTCTATCGTCGGTCTTGACAGCGGCAATTTAGAAGAAATCGAATAAAGACTTTCCTGAAAAAAGGTATTTTTTCAGTAGACTCAATAAAGCCTCGATAAATTGCAATTATGTGCGCCTGATACGGAAAATCCGGAAAAAAAACGATTTAATTGCCTTCCAGAGACGTGTAAAAAAGCCCGGATTTTTCATTTTTTCAAGCCTCAAGAACCCTTCCGCCAGTTCATCCGGTGTTAAGTTTCTTCGGTGAAGGTTTTCTTCTATTTCCATTTCCAATTTCTCGGCTTGATCGGCACCTTGAACAACCGTTGCAGATATCGTTTTCCATCCTAGCCGTTTAGCAGATTCCAGTCGTCTTTCTCCGGCAATCAGTTCGTTTTTTTCGTTGATGATTATCGGGTTCATCAACCCGAATGTTCGCATGCTTTTCATCAGAGAGCTTAGCTCCCCTAAGCTGGTGCGGATTCTCTTATCTATGATTACTTCATCAATATTCTTTTGAACAATTTTCATTGTTTACTGTCCTCACCGGCCGCTAATCGAGAAGCGGGTTTGTTATTCCGGAAGAGTCGGAAGATGAATCTTCGAGTTTCTGAAGCTGCAGATTCAGTTCGACATCTTCGAGGAAACTGTCTTCTATTTCCATATCCGGAATTTCGAAATCGTCGAAGGAAACAGTTTCAGTGAGCACACTTTTTTGGAGCCGTCGGACCAGTTCCTGTGTTCGATCATCTTCGAATTCGCATATCGTACAGAGTGACTGCGGCTCGGTTCCTTCGAGAAAGATTTCTTCACGGGTTTGCGTACATGCTTCTGTAGGGAGCATGCCGGATTTTTCACATACCTCCACCTCGACAAATCCGGTTTCGGGCTTGTCGAACTCTTTTACAGGAAGGGTTTTATGTATTTCTTTCATATATTTCGCCCAAACCGGACCTGCTGCAGTTGCGCCGGTTTGATTGATGCCGAGACTGTTCCCCGGAACATCGAAACCGAACCACACTGCAGTGGTCATGTAGGGAGAGAACCCCACGGTCCAGGCATCGGACCAGTTCTGCGTGGTCCCGGTTTTCCCCGCCATGGGCATACCGTCGAATCCACCGACCAGCCTCCTTCTTCCCGCCAGGGTCCCGAACTCGACCGTGCTCTTGAGGAGGTCGACCATGATATACGCCTCCTGCGGGGAGAGTATTTGCAGTTTATCACCCGCCCGTTTCTGTTCGGCGCGGAGTTCTTTTTCCGGTTCGTAAATAATATTCCCCCTACGGTCTTCGATATAGCGGATTGCTATCGGTGTTACCTCTTTTCCCTCGTTTGCGAACGTAGAAAATGCTTTTGCCATCTGCATAGGTGAGACACTGATAATACCGAGTCCTAACGGGTATTTTCGGGGAAATGTATTTTCGATTTTTACCGGATCGGTAATACCTAAGAGTTTTGAAGCCCGTTCGATAGCAGCATCGAACCCGATTCCGTCCAATACCTGGATGGAGGGAACATTCATGGATTTCGCTAAGGCGTATCTAAGTGTGACAGGTCCTTCCCACTGACCCATGTAGTTTACAGGAGTGTATTCTGAACCATCACGATTATAAAAGATTACCGGTGCGTCATAAATCAGTGTAGCAGGTGTGAACTTCCTCGAAGATATCGCAGCCGAATAGTAGAGCGGTTTGAAAGAAGATCCCGGTTGTACCGTTGCCTGATGGGTGCGGTTAAATTTTTTGGTTTGAAAGTCGCTCCCGCCGATCATTGTAAGAATATGGCCGGTGTCATTGTCCAGGGTGATGAGAGCACCTTCGACCGTCGTCTTCTTCGAGCGTTCTTCCTCGGTAGCATAGGCCATATCAGAGATAAACTTGATCTCTTCCGAATTGAACATGAGGGCCAACATATTCATGACCGGATTCAGAGTATCGAGAAACTCATCTTTCGCTTCTTTTGCTTTTTTTGCACCAGCGGCCCGAATTTCTTCAATATCAAATGAAAGCGCGAGCAGATCAATTATGGGAACAAACTTTTCGTCGACGTAATTCATCCGCTCGTCCCTATTATCACGGTAGGTGGTATTTATCCTATACAACCCCTCATTCATAGACTCACGAGCTTTCTGCTGATAGTCGAGGTCCAATGTCGTATGCACGATGAATCCATCTCGGTTTATGTCGAGCGAGCCGTAGAGCATCTCTTCTAATTTGATTCGGACATATTCGCTGAAATAAGGCGCTTTACTCGTATTGGTAAAATAAGCACTGGTGGTATTGGGCCGGGTATAGTCGTAGCGCTCCCAATACCGCTTAAAAGATATTTCCGCTTCCTGCTGCGTTGCATATCCTTTTTCAACCATCCTCTGCAGCAATCTGTACTGCATCTCCTTTGCATTGTTTGGATTATTGATCGGGGAGTATTTCGCGGGGCTGGAAAACTGTAATACAAGGATTGCAGCTTCAGCTAAAGTAATATCCCGAACAGAATGTCCGAAATAAAACTGAGATGCAGCTTCAATCCCATAAGAGTTATGCCCTAAGTACTCTTCATTCATGTACATCTCGAGAATCTGGTTTTTTGTAAGTGTGCGTTCGAGCTGGAGTGCATACCACAGTTCTACGATTTTCCGTTTGATCGAGATATCACCACGGTCGGCATAATGGCGGCCTGCGACTTGCTGGGTTATCGTACTACCACCGGAAATAAACCCGGTCGTAACATAATCGAGTGCAGCTCGGAGTGTTCCTTTTATACTGAATCCATTGTGGGCGAAAAAATTTTCATCTTCCCGGGTAATAATCGCATAAATGAGATGTTTCGGGACTTCTTCTACGGATATAATATCTCTTTTTTCTTCTGCGAAAATCTCGGTGATCAAATTGCCGTTTCTGTCGAGTATTTGGGAGGGAAGGGCCGGCTGATACTCTCCAATTTGATTAGAGTGTTCGATATTGATCGTGGCGGCCAGGGCAAACCCCGCAGCAGCTCCAATAACGAGAGTTATTAATATCGTGAATCCAAGAATAATCTGGGTTGCTATGTTTTTTTTCTCAGCAGATTTCATACAAATACCGTATGGTGAGGCCTGCCTTTTGTCAAGAAGGAAACCGGTCTTATTCACAGAAATCTATAAGGCGGTGAGGACAAAAAAATGGCCGGTTCATAAAGAACCGGCCGACCGGTGTGTCAGTAATAATATAGTATACTGGGAGGGGAACTATATTTAGTTACCGACACTGTTATTATCGTCTTCTCTATCAAAAAGCTTAATAGCCTTCTTCGTTATAATTTACCGTTCTTTTACTATAATATCAAGTGAAAGTGAAATGGTATACGATTTTCCTTTTTCAACGTTAATTTTTTTACTCAAAGAATAATCTCCAAGCTGGAATAGGACCGTGTGTTCGCCTTCCGTAAGCTGTATCGATTCTCCCGGCAAGTATTCAAACCGTTCTCCATCCAAAAATGTTTTTGCATTTTCGGGGGCTTCAAGCAGAATTTCCGGTGCTCGTTTCTCTAAGGTCACAATGATATTCTTGATTTCACCCTTATCGAGGGTAAAAGAACGCTTTTTTTCTATATAATCGGCTGAAGTGACGAGTACCGTATGAATGCCCGGTTCGAGTAGAAACGGCTCATCAATAGTAGAGTTAATGGTGTTATCTAAGAAAACCTCTAACGAAGAAGGGAAATCTTTATCGAGAGAACCCTCTTCCGATTCGATGACAAGCTGTACGATTCCCCTGTTTTTTAAGATTGGACGGACATGGATATCAAACGGCACCGTATATGCTCCGTCGGGAATGCCCTTCATGACCGGCATAATGGTGAGAAGAAGCGGAAAACCGGCTGCGGGAAACTGGTTATCAGCAACAATAGTGTCGAATGAGGTCCGTTTCCTGTAATCCGGAATTACCGGAAGATGATAGAAGAGGGTATTTCCCGCCGGCAGAATGTCCATGAACGCCTGTTCACACGTGTAGGTTTTCCGGTCGGCAGAAGGAGCAGGGGTGCAGTTATTGTACAAAAAGAGAGCAAAGCTGTTTCTCGATTCAGCAATAATTTCAGGCACACCGATTTCGATTTCGACGGCTTCTATCAGCCCGTACGTATCTTTAAACGATATCGAAGCCAATTCTTCGAGATGTAATGAAAAGCTTCCTGCAGCAGAAATATCGATGTTTTCGGAATGCACGATGTTCCCATATACCGATTCCGACCAAGCCCCACCGCTTATTACGACAAAAAGAGAAGCTGCTAGTACTACGAAAGTGAATGCTTTCATCTGTATTCCTTACCTCTCGAGGAGAGGTATCGGATCAATCGCCTTATTGTCTCGTCTGACTTCAAAATGGAGATGAGGACCCGTGGACAATCCTGAATTCCCCAATGTACCGATAAGCATACCTGAATTTACCTGTTGGTTCAACTCGACAAAATTTTTTTCAAGATGTCCATACATGGTTTCGTATCCCGCGGAATGGGAGAGAATGATATAGTGACCGAATACCGGATCATAACCTGACTGCTTCACGGTCCCTTCCCTCGCTGCAAGCACTTCGCTTCCTCGAGGACCTACGATGTCTATCCCGCCGTGAAATGCCGGTTCCCCGGTAAACGGGCTTATACGAAATCCGTAGCCGGAGGAAATCCGCCCTTTACGCATAGGATAGTGAAAGAATATGTTTAAAAAGTAAGACCGTTCTGTTTTTACAAACCGTGAACCGGGGTAAAAGTAGTAAGCTACCGGCTCCGTGTTTTCCGGGTGCGTCACCTGTGTCACCTGTTTGTTTTCGGCTTGTCGGGTAGTGCTTATGATCCTGTGCAGTTCATTTTCCGGTTTAATGGGGACGAACACCCCCGGTAAATTGGGGATGATAAGCGTAGTATCGGCCTCGATTGTGCAGGAATGATCAATATGGTTAATTGTAGCAATTGATTCATAGGGAAGATTGAGGCGGGCGGCAAGGGCAAACAATGATATCTCTTCTTTGGTTCGATACCTGAAAAATTGAAGTGAGGGAAGGCTGCCGCCGACGGAACTTTGCTTATAGTATGTGCTGATATCCTGGGTAAGCTGTTTATACAAAACGTCCGAGTTTTCAAGCAGTGCTATCTCGGGGTATTGGGCGGAGAGCGGGAGAACGGCGGCCCCAAAGAGAAAAAACCACATACAAGAAGAGATGAACAGAGTCCGCAGAAGAGTGGCCACCTCGGTTTTATGCAGCTTTTTTGTTTCTGTTCCCATACGCAAAATAACCTACCAAACCCAATACAATGACAGTAAGCGGAACCGCGATGAAAAGAACTCCTCTCATATAAAAAAGCAGAGTTACATACAGGAGAATAAGCAGGAAGACTAATTTCTTGAAAACGGTGAAAATCTTTTTAAGCGGTCTCTCCTTTTTTTCTTCACGAAAACCGGGTTCAGCAATTCTGCGATACATCCGGTTCCCAATAGAAAAGAGCAGCACCGCTGTGCAACCAATGAGGACAATCAATGTAAAAGCTGTCTCAGCATAGGTTGCAGCATACCAGAGAGGAAGAACAATGAGTAAACTTACCCCGACAATTGCGGCAAGAGCAAGCAAGAACAGGGAAAACTTTTTTAGAATATCAGCATACCCTTTCCAAATGCTGAAAAGAGTTTGTTGAAGACTTTTTTTATCCATATTACCTATTTTCGGTAGATACTGCAGGTTCTGTTAGTTGTTCGAGTACTTCTTCATATTCTGTACGCTTTTCTTCTAAACCCAACTGTTTCGATGTCTCAATGAGATGTCGAAGAAGTTTTATGACCTCCGATCGAAGGTTGAGGGTAATGTTTACTCGATACGCTTTATGATAATAATCGTAAGCCTCTTCGGTCTTCCCCGCTTTCTCATTGATAACGCCTAAAGCGAACAAATCTTTGGCAATTCCTTTACTGTTTTCTACCTGTTTATCAATCTCTAAAGCTGTACGTGCGTATGCACCGGCCTGCTCATACTGCTGTCGTAACGAATAGACTGATGCAAGTGCGTAGTAGTTTCCGGCAATCTCATGATTGTTTTTTAATTTTTGGTTTATTTCGAGCGCCTGTTTAATATATGTTTCTGCCCGGTCCAAATCGTTTTGGTTTTTATACGTCTGTCCAAGATTATGGAAGAGAAGCGCCTTTTTCCCTTCATCCAATCCGTCGGTCGGCCGCGAAAGAGCACTTTGAAACTGTTCGAGGGCCTCTTTTGAGTTTCCTTTTCTTAGATATACCTCACCGATGTTAATTTCACTTTGGGCAAGCAGTTCGGAGCGTTCCAACTTCCGGGCTAAAGTATACGCATCGTTGAAATATTCCAATGCGACATCGAGTTCTCCCTGTACCGAAAAGACTTTTCCCAGGTCGTTGTACGATTTAACGATTCCTTCTTCGTTATCGATGGAGATGTTCTCCCGCAGAGCCAGTCTGTAGTATTCGAGAGCTTGGTTGTACTGTGCTTGATTGAAGAAGTTGTTCCCTGTTGCGGTGTATTCTGCTGCCCGGTTCTTGATCCCGGGCAGCTCCTGCTCTTCCTTGTTTTTAGGAGGGGTCGAACAGGAATACAGAATGAAACAGGCCAGTATAAGGGGGAGGAACAGCTTTTTCATCAAAACTCCTCATCCCGGTAACTTTGAAATGTGGTCGGCTGTTCTTTTTGCTCAACGATACCTCCCCGAATCAAGGGATTGTTCTTGATCCCTTCGAGCACATCCCGTCCTTTGTCCAACGCATCGTTACTTTTATTGATGACCGAAGATATTTCGGGAGATTTATTGTTGATAAACGCCGAGAACTCCTGCAGTTGTGTGGTCGTCTGCTTTACACTCTCTAAGATGGCGTCGATCTGGTTATAGAGAGCATTTTCATCATCGAGAATGGTAGCGATACTCCCTTTGGGGTCTAACACGGTTTTTACCATACCGGTGGGGTCGCGGAATGCTGCAGTGGTTTGGTTGAGATTATCGGTAATACCGTTTACTTGTGCCAGCAATGTATCGATCTGCTCGGATGTACGGCTTATCATCTTTGTTGTATCTTCTATCATTATGTTGAGTTTTATCGTTAGTTCGTCGGCCTGTTCGAGGATGTCGCCTAACGGCCCCTCATTCTTTCCTTCTACGGTACTGTGTACTGAGCCGACTAACGAGTTGACACTCACGAGCGTTTCGTTGAGATTTTCTAAAATCGGTTCGACTTTATCGAGGAGGTTCGTTATCATGTCCTCCTTCTCAGGTATGGCGACAAGCCCCCGTGTAACAAGCTGTTGTCCTTCTTTAGAATCTAAAGAAGGAACAAAAGAGTTTTCAGACAGAGGCCCTTCATCGTTTTTCCCCGGGTGGAAAACCAATCCTCCTCCTCCCAACCCTAAGGTGGAGGAGGTCAGTTCTAATACGGAGTTTTTCTTAACTTTTGGATAGTAGGTATCGTAGATGAAAAACGAAACCTCAACTTTGTTGGCTTCATTGAGAAAAATGTCGTCGACTTTTCCAATTTGAAAACCCTTCAGTGTGATCGGCATGCCGACATTCAGGCCTTTCCCTGAATCGAACCGGCTCTCAAAGTAGTAATTTTTTGCGAACCACCGCTGATTCGCGCCCATAAGAATGAGAATGCCGACAAGTGCGACAATGGCAATGAGAACGAAAAGCCCGACAATTTGTTCCGCAAACCGGATTCTGAATTTCATTTTACGTTTGTTTAACCCATTAGCTTTGGTACTGTTACATTACATGGTGCATCACATGTTTCTACAATAAACACAGTAAACCAGTTTTTCTAAAACTGCAATAACTCAATTCTCACTTCACTTAATATTAAGGTAGCTCTTTCAAAATTAGTCTTAATTTTGAAAGAGCCTCACTCATCTGTCTCGAGCAGATCGAGAATGTCCGTATCATAGGTGGCCGTCTTACTCAGTACATCGGTTAATATGGCTATTACCTCCTTGTCTCCGGTTGTTACGACATCAGAGAGTTTTCCCTGTTCGAGCAGGGTCCCTTTTTTAAGGATATACAGATAATCAGCCACCATTGAGGCGAGAGAAGGATCATGCGTCGTAATAACGATGGTGGCTTTTTTTTCTTTCATCTCTTTTATTATTTTTATCACATTTTCATTGCTTTCTCGGTCTAAGGAAGTAGTCGGATCATCCATAAAGAGGATCGATGGGTCGGTTATCAGCGCACGGGCAATAGAGGCAATTTTTCGTTCACCGGATGAAAGTTGGGACGGCCGGAGGTCGAGGCTGTCGTTATACCCGGTCTTCCGGACCATCACTTCGATTCGACGATGTATCTCCTCTCTGGAGAAACTGCGAAAATGAAACTCTAAAGGAAGGCTCAAGTTTTGAAAGATTGTTTTATTTTGCCAGAGGGCCCCATCCTGGAAGACGAACCCGTTCATCTTTCTTAAATCGAGCAGTTCCCGGTCTGAAATGCGGTTGATATTTTTTTTGTTTATCAGCACGGTCCCGCTATCAGGTGGGATGATACCTGCTGCCACCTTGATAAGAGTGCTTTTGCCGCATCCTGCAGGCCCCATGATAACGGATGTGGCCCCCCGGGGAAAATCAACAGTAATAGAGTTTAATACTTGGAAATCTTCCCGGAAAATGTCGACGTGCTCGAGCTGGACTATCGGATCAAACATCCTTTTTCCTTAAAGTCATAAATAGTATACGAGAGTGATCAGTGCGTTCGCAAGTATACAGAGAATAAAACACTGGACCACGGATTTAATGACATATTGGGGTATTTCTGTAGCAGACTGCTCTACCTTGAAACCGTTATACGTAGCCACAACAGAAATAATAATACCGAAAACGAGGCTCTTTACTATTGAAGAGAGGATATCAACTGCCCGAAGTGTCGAAAGCAGATTACTAAAATATTCATAAAATGATATCGGGTTAACAAGCTGAGTGAGAAAAAATGATCCGACCAATCCGAAAAGATTGAAATAAATAGTGAGCAACAGCATCGATATCGTTACCCCGAGAAAACGGGGCACGACAAGATAGGAAATAGGATTTA
>CAZQKT010000063.1:11259-19444 GCA_964594055.1 uncultured Spirochaetales bacterium | reverse complement strand
CAAAAGTGATATGATCCATCTACAGCAGATTGCGACTCCGGTACACGATATCGTGGCAGGGCTCTGTTTTGCGGTGGCCCGAAATTTCAAAAGCACCTTAGGTAAGGGAAAACAGTTTAAAAAGCCGGTCATTTTTCAAGGCGGTGTGGCCGCAAACGAGGGAGTAGTCCGCGCCTTTCGTGAGATTCTCGACCTCAAAGAGGGGGAGTTCATCATCCCTCAATACCACGCTTCGATGGGGGCGATCGGAGCGGTGTACCATGTGCTCGATCAAACCGACCATGGGGATGTCCGGTTTACCGGGCTGGAAAAACTCGAAGATTATCTCGAAAGTGATAAAGCGACCGGACCTGTTATGGAACAGCTCCAGGAGTCGGCAGCGGAATATCGCAAGGAGGTTGTGTTCAACCGAGTGCCGGGAGAAAAGCTGCAGGTGTATCTCGGGATCGACGTCGGCTCGCTCAGTACCAACATCGTTCTGATAGACGAAGAGAATAACGTCGTTGCCCGCCGGTATCTGCCCACAGCAAGTAAACCGATCGAGGCAATCCGCCGGGGGCTCTCTGAAATCGAAGAAGAAGTTGGGGACGATGTGGCCGTACGGGCCGTGGGGACCACCGGTTCGGGACGGTATCTAACCGGAGATTTTGTGGGTGCCGATACTATCCAGAACGAAATCACCGCCCAGGCGGTGGCCGCCATTACCCACGACCCCACCGTAGACACTATTTTTGAAATCGGGGGCCAGGATTCGAAGTACGTCTCTATCCAAGACGGCGTGGTCGTGGACTTCGAGATGAACAAGGTGTGCGCTGCAGGGACCGGCTCGTTCTTAGAAGAGCAGGCTGAAAAACTGGACATCAATATAATAGAGGAGTTCGGGGACCTCGCTTTGAATGCCCGCCACCCGGCCAAACTGGGTGACCGGTGCACTGTCTTTATGGAATCCGACCTCAACTCGCACCAACAGAAAGGGGTAAAAACGGAAAATCTCGTAGGCGGTCTCGCCTATTCGATCGTGCAGAACTACATTCAGAAACTGGTCGGCGAGAAAAAAATTGGGAACAAGATTTTTTTCCAGGGTGGGGTGACCAACAACAAGGCTGTGGTTGCCGCGTTCGAAAAGATCACCGGTAAACCGATTACCGTCCCGCCCCATTTCGACGTTACCGGTGCAATCGGAGCGGCTATTCTGGCAAAGCAGAGCCTTCGTAACGGAACAAAGACCCGATTCAAAGGGTTCGACATCAGTAAAATACCGTATTCGGTGGACAAATTTACCTGTAAGGGATGCGCTAACCACTGTGAAATTCGCAGGGTGCGTATCGAGGGGGAGAAAAAGCCGCTCTACTACGGCGGGCGATGTGAAAAATACGAAGTAGAGGAACGGAAAGGTAAAGGGAAAGACATCCCCAATTACTTCGAGGAACGGCTCTCTCTGCTGTTGGGAGATTATACACCGCCCGGCCCGTCGACTGAAACGAAACGGATCGGTATTCCCCGCGGGTTGATGCTTTTCTATCAGCAGTTCCCCTTCTGGCGGACTTTTTTCGAAGCTTTAGGTGTAGAGGTGGTGCTCTCCGATCCGACGGACCGGCAGAAAATTACCCAATCATTGGAGATGGTTACGACGGAAACCTGTTTTCCCGTTACTGTTATCCACGGCCACGTAAAACAGCTCTTAGAACAGGATGATGTGGATTACGTGTTTATTCCGTTTATCATCAATAATAAGGTCGGGGATGATAATCCGACGGTAAATTATAACTGCCCCTGGGTACAGACCTACTCGTTTATGATAAAAGCCGCCCTCAAAGATACCAGGTTAGAAAAGAAGATACTGAATCCCGCCCTCCACTTCCGGCACAGAGAAAAGGTCCTTCTCGATGATCTCGATGCCGTCATGAAAGAGGCCTTCGGTATCCCGCGCAAACGAACAAAAGCGGCCCTCGAAGCTGCCAATGAGGCCCAGATGCGGTTCGAAGAACAGGTGGAACAGCGGGGCCGGGAAATTCTTGCCGATCTTCCCGAGGACAAACAGGTAGCAGTTATTTTGGGAAGGCCGTACAACACAGGAGACCCCGAGCTGAACCTCAACCTGGTGCGTAAGATGATGAACCTCGATGTTGTACCCATACCGGTAGATTTTCTACCGTTGGGCCGGGAAAACATTTTCGGTGAATACCCCCTCATGTATTGGCCGAACGGCAGAAAAATCCTCGAGGCGTGCAGAATAATTGCCCGTGACGATCGGCTGAATGCAGTGCATATGGGTAACTTCCGCTGCGGCCCCGACTCGTTTATCGCCCATTATGTGCGCGAAGAGATGCGGGGTAAGCCATACCTGCAGCTCGAAATCGATGAACACAGTGCTGATGCCGGTATGATCACCCGGCTCGAAGCGTTCTTAGACAGTCTTCGGGGGTACCGGCGGGTAGGCGGAAAACTGAGTTCTCCCCGTCCGCCGAAAGGTATGACTGCATCAGGAAAAACAGGCAAAGTGCTCTATTTTCCGTACATGCGCGATAACGGAGAAGCCTTAGCGGCGGCGTCGAGAAGCTGCGGAGTAGAAGCGCGGGTCCTGCCCATGCAGGATGAAAAAGACATTGAAATCGGGCGGAAATACACCTCTTCGAGGGAATGTTTCCCCATGATCTGCACAACCGGTAATTTTATTAGAAAGATCATGGAGCCGGGGTTCGACCCGAAACGGAGTGCGTTTTTTATGCCCGACCACAACGGACCGTGCCGGTTCGGCCAGTACAACCGCTTTCAGCGGATGCTGTTCGACCGCTTAGGATATGAGGATGTTGAAATCGTCTCTCCGAGCAACGATGATGCGTACGAAGGACTTTCCGGCGGGCACGGGAACAAATTCCGTATCGCTGCCCTTCGGGGACTCGTTGCTGTCGATCTTCTCCGCAAATTACAGCAGGAGCGGCGGCCCTACGAGAAAAACAAGGGTGAAGTGGACCGTCTCTATCGGGAAGCGCTGGACGCGGTGGTCAAATCGATCGAAGAAGGTGCGAGACAGACCCATCGCGTGCTTCGCGACTATGCCGTTGCCTTCGATTCGGTCCCCTTAAAAGACGTTCCCCGTAAACCGGTGGTAGCGGTCGTGGGCGAGATCTTCATGCGGGACAATCCGTTCTGCAGCAACCATCTGGTGGAAAAGCTGGAGGCGTTGGGTGCGGAGACGGTGATAGCACCCATGAGAGAGTGGATAACCTACTCGCAGTACCGGTACGCTCGGGACAGCAGATGGAAAGGTGATCCCAAAGGACTCCTGAAGGCGAAGATCCAGAACACGGTCCTCCACCGTGCAATTAATAATCTGGACGAGGCTGTAGAAGCGTATGCGGACATGCACCGGGAAGTTCCCCTGGAGGATATGCTCGATAACTGCGGGCCGTATATCCACCGGGATTATGACGGTGATCCGGCACTCAATATCGGTACCTGTGCCAGGTTGTACGAGACGGGGATTTCCGGTGTGGCAAACATACTCCCCTTTACCTGTATGCCCGGTACGTTGGTGAGCGCGCTTTCCAACTCGTTCCGCAAAGACCACGATAACATCCCCTGGGTCAATATCGCCTACGACGGACAGCAGGACACCAATATCGACACCAGACTGCAGGCGTTCATGCACCAGGTCCGGGAGTACGCTGAAAAACACGGTCTAAACGAGCCGGTTCATTCCCGCGGATAGCTGCGTCATGCAGCCGTGATTTTTACGAGGTCCTTCCCCTCGAGGAAGGCGGCTTTCACCGAAAGTCCGGGCAGGTCCTGGGCGTACTCAAACAGGATAAAATCGGTCGCCTCGATAGAGCAGGCAGCCCCGCCTTCCGCTAACCCGAGAAACCGTCTCGGATTTATAGTGGCAAGCTTTACTGCCTCTATGAGGGTTACTCCGGCGGCCTGCATAAAACGGGGGATGTCCCAATCGAGAAGGTGACCGGCCCCCGCCAGATAAGGGGTCCCGGCAAGCCCTAAGCGTCCGTCCTCGTCTACGTTTACCCGCATCTTTCCCCATTTGTGCACTCCCGGTGTAAGCCCGCCTATCGGGGATGCATCACTTATAAGAATAAGCCTTTCCTGTCCCTTGGCCCGTTCCATGACCCGCAGGACGGAGGCGGGAAGATGAAACCCGTCGTTTATAATGGAGGCGTGGAGTGAGTCACAGGCGAGCTGCTCCCAGAGAAAGTTGGAAAGCCGGGGGAGGGTGGCCCGGGAACCGTTGCCGAGGTGGGTGGAAAGCTTCGCTCCTGCCGCGACCGCTTTTCGGACCGTCTCCGGACCTGCATCGGTGTGCCCGATTGCAGGGACCACGCAGTCCGCTGCAAGCTCTTCGATAAACCGAACGGAACCGGGTTGTTCGGGAGCGAGGGTGACGATGGCAACTATTCCGCCCGAGGCGTCCTGCCACTCCCGGTAAACAGGTCCAGTGCCTGATAGATCATCCCTGTAGTTTTGCAGCTGATTCCAGGTCGAGAATAACGGTGCAGTCGGGGTGTTCCTGGAGAATTGAAGCCGGACAGTCCGGGGTGACCGGTCCGTCGAGGCAGTTATGCACCGCATCAGCTTTGACCGAGCCGGGGACGGTGCAGATGATGTGGGTGGCCTTCATGATCTGTTTGATGGACATACTTATTGCCCGGTCGGGAACGTCTTCCGGCCTTTCGAACCAGCCTTCACCTGCCTGTTGCTGTTTGCAGCGGTCGTCTAAGTCGACCACAATATACGGATCGTCTACTTCGAAGTCTGCAGGCGGATCGTTAAAGGCAAGATGGCCGTTCTCCCCGATACCCACACAGGCAATGTCCGGAGGAAACCGCCGGAGGAGGCCGTTTAGCTTTTCCAGTTCCTGCTCCGGGTCCGCCTCGCCGTCAATAAGGTAGAACTCCTGGATTGCTGTTTTTTCCAAGAGCCGCTCTTTGAGATATTTCCTAAAGCTCGCCGGATGGGTTATAGGCAGTCCGATATACTCATCGAGATGAAACATCCTCACCTTTTCCCAGGTCAGATCGACCGGCGTAAGATGGTTTAAAAACTCGAACTGCGACGCACCGGTGGCGAAGATAACGTTCGCGTCTTTCTCAGCAGCTATAGTCTGCCGGATAAGCCGTGCAGCAACTACGGCGGCAGCTTTTCCGGCGTCTTCCCGGGTTTCTTTGATACGTATAGTCATAACCTGCTTCCCCCCTGAAGCTGCATTATAGGAAATAGCAGGTCGGGTTACAAGAGATTACCCCATAGTCAGGACCATCACCGCTTTCTCGGTATGCATTCGGTTCTCCGCCTGGTCGAAAATGACCGAATGGGGTCCGTCCATCACACTATCGGTCACCTCCACTCCGCGGCCCGCGGGCAGACAATGCTCGAAGATTACGTTTCTGTCGCACTTGGCAATGAGATCGTCGTTTACCTGATAGGGTGCGAACTTCTCTCTCCGTTCCCCTTCTTCGCTTTCCTGGCCGATCCACCACCACACGTCGGTGTAGATCATGTTCGCATCCTTGCACGCCTCATCGATATCTTCGGTATGCAGATAGGTCCCGCCGCTTATCTTGTTGTTTTTCTCAAAAATATCGGAATAGTCGTTGAGGATGGCATATTTTTTCGGGCTGCAGTGGACGAAATTGAGCCCCAGCTTAGAACAAAGTACCCCTAAGGAGTGGGCGGGCTGGGTCCTGTCTCCGAAGAAGACCACTTTCTTGCCGCTTATATCATCGAACTGTTCCATCATCGTAAAAATATCGGCGAGGGCCTGGCAGGGGTGGTTTTTTTCGGTCATGCCGTTTATAACAGGGACGTCGGCGGTATCGGCAAGTTCCTGCATCTCGTTGTAGTTGTTCCACCGTATCATGATCCCGTCGAGAAACCGGCTCAGCACTTTCGAGGTGTCGTAGATACTTTCTTTCTTTCCAAGGTGCAGTTCGCCGGGTTTGAGGTAGAGGCCGTAGCCGCCGAGCTGCTGAATACCCAATTCGAATGAAATGCGGGTCCGGGTCGACGGCTGGTCGAATACACAGCCTAACGCCTTGTTCCCGAGATAGGGATAAAAATAGCCCCGCTGCGTTTCGAGCTTTAACTGTTTGGTCGTCTCGAGGACCAGCATCAGCTCCTCCCGGGTAAAATCGTCGATGTTCATGAAATGTCGTCCTCTCAGGTTCTTCATTATTCTACCTCGCTTGTCTATTGTTATTACGGCAGGGGCTGCTGCTGGGTTATGCAGTGGATGTTCCCCCCGCCTAAAAGAATTTCACGTGCCGGAATGCCTACAACCGTACGATCGGGAAAGAGTTCGCGCAGCTTTTTCAGAGCAGGTCCGTCCGCCGGATCGTCGAACTGAGGTGCGACAATCCCGCCGGTGGCGATATAAAAATTGATATATGACGCGGCAAGCCTATCCCCTACCTCCCGGGGAAGGGTCCCTTCTACACTATCTACTCCCGCCGCTTCTTCTTCGGTAATTAAAACCGGTGTCGGCTGATGCATCTTGTGTATTTCGAGACTGCGGCCCTTGGCATCGGTTGCCCGCTCGAGGACCTCGTACGCTTCTTGTGAAATCTCGTACTGTGGGTCACTCTTGTCGTCGGTCCAGGTAAGGGCGACGACTCCGGGACGCACAAAGCAGCAGATGTTGTCGACATGGCCGTCGGTCTCATCGTTATACGTTCCCCACGGAAGCCGGATGATCTTTTCGATGTTGAGATAGTCCTTCAGGTGCTGCTCGATCTCGTCCCGGCTTAGTCCGGGATTGCGGTTATGGTTTAAAAGGCATTCCTCGGTTGTAATGAGGGTCCCCTCTCCGTCGACATGGACCGACCCCCCTTCGAGAACGAGAGGGGCTTTATACCGGTCGATCCGCTCCATTTCGGAGATCTTGTAGGGGACCAGATCATCTTTGTCCCAGGGGAAATAGAGTCCGCCTTCTATTCCTCCCCAGGCGTTGAAGTCCCAATCGACCAATCTAACGGTACCTTCACCGTTAATGACGAAAGTCGGTCCGCAGTCCCGCATCCAGGCGTCATCGTTGGTAATTTCAACTACCCTGATTTCAGGAGGGAGCATGGAACGGGCGTTGTGAAACTGGTCATGGTTCGCACCGATGGTGACCGGGTCGAACCTGTTGATAGCAGTTGCCACCTCGACAAACGCTTTCTGGGCGTACTTTGCACCGTACCGCCAGTTATCGGTCCGCTGGGGCCACAACATCCAGCATCCGGAGTGCGCTTCGAACTCTCCGGGCATTCTGAATCCGTCCGCACGGGGTGTACTTTCAATTGTTTTTGCCATAACAGTCCTTATGATAGACCCAGTCTACAGGGTTGTCAAGAAAAAAGGTCTTGTAAATTACCAAATATGTATTATAATGTCACGAAAGGGATTGATAAAGTTCCGAAAAAGAACATAAAACATATGTTTAGGAGATTATAATGAGTGATTATCGAAAAGCGCAGGACTATGCAAAGCGCTGGGTAGAAATTATTAAGAGTGCGGACATTACAGAGGAAACGGCCAAAGAGATTTCCAAAGAGACGGTAACAAATTTTGTGGACCACTTCAATAAAGGGTGGGTGGAATATCGAAAATCCGTAACCGAAGCCGGAGATTATGCCGGAACGGAATGGCGCGGAAAGGGGACCTATTTCTACGATGTGTTCGGTAACGAGTACATCGACTGTTTGGGCGGTTACGGGGCGCTCGACCTGGGATGGTCCCACCCGGAGGTCGTAGAAGCGGTCCGCTCCCAGGCTATGAAATCGGGCATTCCGACCCAGGAGTTGATGGACCCGCTGCGGGGTGTGCTGGCCAACCTCTTGGCCCAAATCACGCCCGGAGACATCGACCACTCCTTTTTCGTAAACAGCGGAACGGAGACGATCGAAGGAGCACTCAAAATTGCCCGGGTGCATACCAAAAAGCACAATTTTATTGCCACGGTCAAAGCGTTTCACGGAAAGACCCTCGGCTCACTGAGTGTGATGGGCAAGAAAGATTACCGAAAAGAGCTGCAGCCGTACGGCGGGCAGACTTTCTACGTTCCCTTCGGGGACGCAGCGGCCCTGGACAAACAGCTCGAGATCTGTGATGCGGTGGGAATCGATATAGCAGGATTTATTGCAGAACCGATCCAGGGAGAAGCAGGCGCTCTGGTACCGCCCGATGACTACTGGCC
>CAZQKT010000063.1:0-11159 GCA_964594055.1 uncultured Spirochaetales bacterium | reverse complement strand
AATGTGACCCTAAGGGAAGACCTCCCTGCAAAGGCAGCGGAGAACGGTGCATACTTCATTGAGCAGCTTAACCGGATCGCCGACGGGTATCCGGGGATTTACAGCGGTATTACCGGTAAAGGGCTTCTCGTCGGTCAGCATTTCAGCGATCCGGAAATCGGCTATAAGGTCGCCGCCGGTCTCTACAAACGGAAGGTACTAGTTGCGGGGACCTTGATCAGTGCGAACACAGTCCGGTTCGAACCGCCCCTGCTCATCACCCGTGAGCAGATCGACGAGGTCCTGAACCGGCTCGAAGATACGCTGAAGGAGGTATCTAAAGGTCTGTAGAACCGCTCCATTGACAATTGATGTGGGAAGGCCTATAGTTTTTTGATCATGACGAGGCGGAAAAATCCATTTACCCCTTTTGATGCAACCGACTACGAAATTATAAAACTACTCCAGAAAAACGCCCGGGCGTCCGCATCGGAAATCGCCCGGGCTGTCGATATGAATGAGCGGACGGTGCGAAAACGGATCGACCGTCTCTTAGACTTAGGAATCGGCAGGGTGACCCTCGTCCTCGAACCCCAGGTGTTCAGTTACGGTATTTCCGTGGACATCTTCCTGGAAATCGACCAAAATAAAGAGGATGAGATCTTAGAGACCCTGCTTTCCATGCCTGCGATTTCCTATCTCGCCTTCTCACAGGACACGAACGAACTCTCGTTAGAGGCCCGGTTCAAATCGAACGAAGAACTCTACCAATTTCTCCGTAGAACGCTCCCCGATATCGACGGTGTAACGGTAAAGGAGTATACTCTCGTGCCCCGGATCGTCAAAAACATCGACGAATGGCTCCCCCATCCTGAGGATTTCGGGATTCCAGAGTAGTCGCACGGAAAGTCATCGTTCGTAAACGACCCTGCCGTCTGAGATCGTAATCCGCACAGATGCTTCGAGAATTTCTTCCGGCCCGCCGGCTACAATGTCCCGGTCGAGGACGACGATATCTGCAAGATACCCTTCTTCCAATGTTCCAAGCTGCGCTTCTCTGGAAACCCCGTACGCTCCCCCCGCCGTATAATTGCGGAGGGCCGTTATTCGGTCCACCCGTTCTGCAGGGTTCCATCCATTTTCCGGTTTTCCGTCATTGTGGACCCGAGTAACGGCCCGGTAGATACCGTGGAGCGGATTGAGCGCTACCACCGGCCAGTCGCTTCCGTAACATACCTGCGCACCGGAGGTAACCAGCGAATTGTTGGGCCACAAATGCATCTCCCGATGTTTTCCCATACGGCCGAGATAGGGAGTGTCTGCAAACTGTTCGGTCATAGCGAGATGCTCCGGCTGTATGGAGGCGATGACCCCCAGTTTTGCAAACCGGGGTATATCGGAGGTATGTACCGTCTCGAGATGTTCGATGGTATGGCGGAGCGGGACAGAACCGCCCGATTCGACTGCATGTTCATAACAGTCGAGACAGAGCCGGACGGCCCCGTCACCGCAGGCGTGGAGACGGGTGCGAAACCCGTTCCGGGCCGCGTCTGCAACAAGTTTTTTTAAGGTATCCGGCGGAATGAGCGGTTCTCCTCTCGTTTTGGGATTATCGGAATACGGTTCGAGCAGGTAGGCGGTATATGTTGTGGCAACGCCGTCGACGAACTGCTTGAGTCCGGCAAAAGAGAGGAGAGGAGAGGCGTACCTTTCCCGCATCGCAGCGGCATCTGAGAGGTCGTCCCGGAGGTTTGCTTCCAGATATATTCTCGCAGTCAGGTCGCCTCTTTGTTCGAACTGATGATATACATCCGGGTCGCCGCACTGCATTCCGGGAAGGGGGAGCATATCGTTGACCGAGGTGACACCGTTGCATGCTGCCGTTTCTAAAAAAGATGAAAAAAGCCGTTCCTTTTGCTGTTTCGTCCGGTCGACCGCTTTTACTCCGGCCGGCCCAAGTGCGGTTTCATAGAGAATACCGGTAGGTTCCCCCTTTGCATCCCGCTCTATCCGCCCGAAGGGGGGGTCCGGGGTGGCGGCGGTTATTCCGCACAATTCCAGTGCTCTTGTATTGACCCACGCCCCGTGGTACTCCGCGTTAAACAGGAAGGCGGGCCTGTCGGGGATGAACCTGTCCAGCAGTTTTCGGTCGGGAAGGGTTTTGTCGTTCCAGAAAATGTGGTACCAGTTGAAACCGAGGACCCAGGTGTGGTCGGGATGTTGCCGGGCAAAGTCCCCTGCCGTTTGGGCGGCCTCGTGGGCGGATGCGGCATGATGGAGGTCCACCCCTTCTTGTGTTAAACTGCCTGCATACAAGTGGATGTGGAAGTCATGGAAACCGGGGAGGATCAGGCCGCCTTCACCGGATATCCGTTTCGTGTCCGGTCCTCCTAACGATTCGATTTCGCGGACAGGACCTACGCGGCTGATTGTATTTCCGGAAAGGGCGACACCCCAGCTGCCCGGGAAATACTGTTTGCCGTTAAACAGGGCGCCTCCGGAGATGATGGTATCGATACTCTCGTGTGGATGATGCGCGGCCTTCATAGACTGTCTTCAATTTGAATTCTAAAAGGAAGGAGGCATGAAGTCAACAAAATCAAGCCTTTTTAAGCCTTTTTAATACCGAATTTCGTCGAAATTCACATTTTTAGATAACAATAGTACCTAATAGGAACAAAATGCTTCCTAAAAAAGAAAACAATTGACAAATAGGGAATATGCATTACAATAGACGACTAAGAGAAGCATCTTAAGGAGTGATCATGATTCTTGAGACACAAGCTCTTTCTAAAAACTTCGGAAAGTTAACGGCAGTAAGTAATGTCAGTTTCGGAGTAGAAGAGGCTGAAATATTCGGTATAGCAGGCCCGAATGGTGCGGGCAAGTCGACGCTGTTCAACATGATAGCCGGCTTTTACTCGCCTTCTTCAGGTTCGGTTACCTTCAAAGGAGAAGATATTACCGGACTTTCCTCCGATAAGATTACACGAAAAGGAATTGCCCGAACATTCCAAATACCGACAACTTTTCATACCCTTAACGTCTACGAAAACATCAGTGTTGGTGCACTGTTCGGACATCCTCATCTCGACCACGATACTATGAATCCATGGATTGATGAAATCGTTGCCTTCCTCAATTTGGAGGACAAAGTCATGCTGCCTGCAGTGAACCTCGATCTGTACACCACAAAAGTGGTCCTGCTCGGTGCGGCAATTGCAACTGACTGTTCTCTGCTGATGCTCGATGAACCGATGGCCGGACTTTCACTTGCTGAAATTCGGGACTACTTCGCGCTTGTAAAAAAAATCCGGGATGAACGAAATGTGACGGTAATCATTATCGAACACCTCCTTGATATATTGATCGAAATCTCCGATAGAATGCTGATCCTCGATAATGGTGAACTGCTCTATCTCGGTGATCCTCAGAAAGTGACTGAAAACGAACAGGTCATTGAAATCTATCTAGGCGGAAAGAAAGATTATAAAAGGGGGAAATAATGATTTCAGTGGAACATGTCGACAGCGCATATGAAGAAATTCAGGTCCTCCACGATATCACTATTCATATCGAAGAGGGAGAGATAATAGCACTGTTCGGGCCGAACGGCCATGGAAAAAGTACTCTCCTCAAGGCAATTTCAGGAGTGCACCCCGCTGTAAAGGGCCGGATTACGTTTAAAGGAGAGGATATAACCAATACGCCTTCGCATATCATTGTAGAAAAAGGGATCGCCTATATTCCCGAGGAGCGGTACCTGTTCGGAGATATGACGGTCATGGAAAATCTCAACATGGGGGCCTACAACCGTTCGGCGCGGGAGAAGATGCAGGAGAATCTTTCCTTTGTATTCGAGGTCTTCCCTAGATTAGCGGAACGTCGAACGCAGTTATGCGAAACGTTAAGCGGAGGAGAATCGAGGATGGTAGCAATTGGCCGTGGTTTGATGAGTGATGCGGAACTACTCCTCGTTGATGAGCCTTCTATCGGACTGTCCCCCGGAATGAAATTTACTGTTTTTGAGGCAATAGAGATGATCAACAAAGAAAAAGGGATAACTGTTTGCATTGTCGAACAGGAAATCGAGCATGCATTGGAGATGGCCAAAAGAATCTACCAAATAAAGAAGGGAAGTATCCTTTTTGAACGAAACGCTGATGAGATCGATGTTGATGAAATTGAAAAAGCATATTTTTGATGTGGAAAAAGGGGCACAAGGAATAAGGGAAACATAATGGAAAATTTTTTTAATGCACTTGTGAGTGGTCTGATATCAGGAACGCTTTATGCAGTAATGGCTTTGGGCTTGACGATTATCTACGGAATCAGCCGGGTATTTAATTTCGGTCACGGAATTGTGGCGGTCATGGGCGGATATCTTACCTGGACGTTTTTTACGAACATTGGACTACCGATCTTTGCGAGTATTCTTTTGATGCTGCCGATTATGTATCTGTTCGGCTGGTTCGTCTATCGGTTTGCAATCGGTTCTTTAATGAAAAAACCGAATGCCGATTTTTCTACTGTACTCTTTATGCTCGGTCTGGGGATCATGCTGGAAAATATCATCCTCCAGATTTTTGGTCCGCGGGTAAAAGCGGTGCCCGAGTTCTACGAAGGGATGGTCCAGATCGGGTTTATCAGGATCAAGGCCCATGAAATTACGATTATTATTATCGTTGCTGTCGCGATTGTCCTGTTGACTCAGTTCTTTAAACGGACCCGTACCGGGCAGGCGATGCGGGCGGTCGCCCAATCGATACCCGGAGCGCGCGTTGTGGGGATTAATATCGAGCGGATCTTCGGATACACCTTCGGTTTAGCGTTTATGGTTACCGGGTTCAGTGGTGCGCTTCTTTGTTCCAAGTACTTTATGATACCCCATATCGGCTGGGATTGGATGGTTATCGGATTTGTGATCGTTGCATTCGGGGGGATGGGAAGTATTCCCGGTGCTATCGTTGGAGCTCTTGTTCTCGGAGTAATAGAGGGAATGACAACACTTTATATGGGAGCTGTGTGGGTATGGCCGATCTGGTTTATCATGTTTCTCATTTTGCTCTTGTTAAGGCCTCAAGGACTTGTCGGGGGGAGGACGTAAGAGATGAAAATAGTAGGAAAACCAATTGATTGGAAGATGATTGTTCTTGCAGTAGTGTTTCTCTTTGTTGCTCTCTACCCGGTTATGGGAGCAAAGCCGTACCATCTGCATATCTTTGTTCTTTTCTTTATCTGGGCCATGGTTGCGTCGAGTTGGAATTTACTGAACGGCATTGCAGGAATAAACTCATTGGGAAATGTGGGTTTTATGGCTATCGGAGGCTACGTGTCGGCAATAATTGCAAAACAGTTTGGGTTTCCAACGATTATAACTATTCCCATCGGGGGAATTATGGCTGCTGTTCTGGTCACGATTTTTTTGGGCCTGCCTACCCTTCGCCTGAAAGGAGTATATATTACCCTGCTGACCCTCATATTTGCCGATACCCTCCCAACCATTCTTACCCAAACCAGAGAAGTTACCGGAGGGGCGACCGGACTGCACGAAATTCCCCCATTTTTTGAAGGGGCAGGCAAAATAGAAAATTACTATATCTGTTTTATCGCTTTTATTGTGGTTATGTACGTCATTCACCGAACAATAAAATCGAAAACAGGGCTGGCCTTCGTCGCCTTGCGTGATTCGGAACCGCTGGCAAGCTCGCTCGGTGTGAGCCGTTTCCGAGAGCGGGTCAAAGTATTTGCCATTTCAGCTTTCTTGTGCGGCATAGCAGGCGGTTTCTATGTCCATTCATTGGGCGATATCTCTCCGACCACACTTGCTATTGAGCCGTTTCTTATGGGCATTGCAATGATGGAGTTAGGAGGTATCGGCACCCTGTTCGGACCTGTGCTTGGTGCGGGCATCATCGTCTTCGGCGGAGAGTTTCTCCGATTGGCCGATACGTTGAGGATGACCTTGTTAGGGGGGATTATCTGTATAACCATACTCTTCTTTCCCGGTGGTTTGATGGATGTATTAAAGAAATTTGCAAATGTAATCGATAAACGTGTTTCGCCTAAAAAACAAAAAACGGAAGAGGTCGCTAAGACCTCATTTAAATATTGACAACCTATTGACGTTGGCAATCAACCGGGTTTTCCCGGAAAAAAACCCTGATTATTCAGGAAAGATAAAGGAGTAAGATATGAAAACAAAATTGAGTGCGTTACTACTGGCGGCCGTTCTGGTTTGCCTGGCTTTTCCTCTGATGGTCTTCGCCGGAGGGGAAAAAGAAGACGTTATTCTTGTCGGCTCCCCCTTGCCGCTGACCGGACCGTATGCGAGTGACGGCGAACAGATGAAAAAGGCGTTAGAGTTAGCTATTGCAGAATACAATGAAGATGGGGGCCTGCTCGGCAAACAGTTAAAGCTCATGACCGGGGATGTAGGAGCGCTGGAGCCTGAAAAGATCAAAGCGGTCGGAGAGCGTCTAGCTGGTTCGGGCGTGCATGTTGCTATCACCGGCTATGCTGATTCGGGGGTCGATGCACGGGTTTTCGGTCAATACGATATGCCGTTTGTTCATGCTGATGCCATGACTGCAGCGGCGGAAGTCGCACGAAAACATATAGAAGAACAAGGGACAAGTAACGTCTTTCAGTATTGTCCGGCCGAAGTTGCATATGGTGATGATGCCGCGGAGTATCTGTTCGAAGCAACTAGCGAGATGGGATGGGACGCTCCGAACAAAAATGTCGCTATTGTAAAGGTCGACTACAGCTACAATATCCTTGCCGCAGACCGTTTCAAGGAGCGCGTAGAACAGAAGGGCTATAATGTTGTTGTGGATGAAATAATCCAGTTCGGCCATGTCGAGTTCGGACCAATTCTTTCCAAGATCGAAAACAGTAACGCCTCGTATGTTACCTTTTGGGACTTAGACCCGAAGGACGCTGCGAACTTCATGAAGCAGTTCCACGATCAGTTCGGTGAATCGGGTCTCGATGCAGTAGTATATATGCAGTACACACCTGCTATCCCCGAATTTTTGGAACTCGCAGGCGAGGCAGCCGAAGGACTTCTCTGGGCCACAACGGTAAAAGCGGTAAGCGATGATGTACCGGAATATGAGCAGCGATGGATAGACCATTTTGGTGGCGAGCCGAAATCGAGTTATTCATACGGAACGAGAGACGGGTTCGAAGTATGGGCGGAAGCCGTAAAACGGGCGGGCGCCTTCGATGATTATGATGCAGTGGTCAAAGAGTTGCGAAATGCTGAATATGCCGGACTTACCGGAAGGATCGTCTTCGATCCTGAAGATCAGACAGCTTATGCAGGAGAAGAGTATATTCCCACCGTATGGCACCAAATATGGGACGGAAAGAACAATGTAATAAAGCCGCATAAATACGTAGAAGATTATAGTATGAAACTCCCTCCGTGGATAAAATAATTTCCTGCTTTTCTCCGTTCGTTAGTGAAGACCGGATTTTCCGGTCTTCACTTTATTAATACAAAAAAGTACCGAAACGGTATCAATATATATCTAAATGGTACTAAAATTGGCTTAAAAACTATTTTTTTTGTTGCATTGTGCCTAATCCCGTTCTATAATTATGTAAATAGGAAAACTTTACATAAGGAGGAGCGGGAAAAATGAACTGGTATTTGATTGGTTTTATCATTTACGGCGTCTTAATGGCCCTTTTGGGTTTCTGGGCCGCCCGAAAAGTCAAAGGCGCCGACGATTTCATGGTCGCCGGGAGACGCATGCCTATCTGGCTGCTGGCGTTTACCTTTGCCGGCCTCTGGTTCGGCGGGGGGACTGTCATCGGCACTGCGGGGACAACCCTCGACCTCGGGTTCTGGAGTACCGAGTGGGCTTGGGGGATCATTCCCGACCCGTATGGTGCGGGTCTCTGTCTCATCCTTGCCGGTCTTTTCTACTTTGCTACGATTCGAAGAGTAGGGGGTATCACCCTTGCCGATTTTTTCGCCGGCCGGTTCGGAAAGGGAAGCAGCCTTCTTTCAGCTCTGCTCATGTTGTTTGCGTGGGTCTTCTTTATCGCCGGGGAAATTGCGGTCATCGGGAAGATTTTCAACTCCATTCTCGGGTGGAACTATAGTCTTTCCATCATAATCGGGATGGCATTGGTTATGGCATATACCATAGCCGGAGGATTATGGTCTGTGGCCATTACCAATTTCGTGCAGATGATCATTATCCTTGTCGGTATCACCATCGCCTTGCCCATATCTCTTAATGCGGTCGGCGGATTTGCGGAGGTGAAAGCGGTCGTTCCCGCCGAAATGATGAGTTTCTTTCCCCACAAAATGGAGGGTATCGGCTTTTTCGGTCGATGGGTACCCTGGATAGCAGGGTGGCTCATTATCGGCCTCGGCTCAATACCGAGCCCCGATATTACCCAGGTCGCCCAGTCCGGAGCATCGACGAAGGCCGTCAAGAGATCCGCTTTTATCGCGGGCGGTATGTATTGGGTCTTCGGGACGGTAATCGTGCTTTTAGGTCTCATCGGGTTTGCCCTTCTTGCAAACGGAATTATTCCTGAAGCTGCTCTTAACGAAGATCCTGAGATGATCATTCCCATTATGATCAAAGAGCTCTTTCCGCTGCCGCTGGGCATTCTTTTCGTCTCCGCCATCTTGGCCGGGGTAATGTCCTGTGCCGACGGCGGGATCCTCACTATTTCGACCTTGTTTACCAAAAACGTGATAAAGGACGCGATCAAGCCCGATATCGGCGACAAACAGCTTCTCTTTTGGGGGAGAATCATCATACTCATTTTCGCCGTACTGGTCGTGCTGGTAAGTATCGGGTTCCCTTTTGTGTTCCTTTTGGTTATGTTCGGCTTCGATCTTCTGCTGGCCGGGCTTTTTATCCCGCTTACCTTAGGTATTTACTGGAAAAAAGCCAACCAGCCCGGAGCGATTGCCGGAATTATCGCAGGTATTTTTGTCCGTGTAGTGTTGAGCGGTATCTTAGAAGGGTGGGGCTTTGAAACGGTCATGTATCCGTTTGCGTGGTATGTGTACACGCTCGCCGCACCGGGAGCGAACCTAGTTGTTATGATCATCGTTTCCCTTGCAACCCAAAAATCACATCCACCGAAGCCGCTTCCCGCAAAGGACCAGGAACCGGAAGGTATAGAACGGAGAACAGAAGCGTAGATGAATCGGGACTACATCGATTTACAGGATTTTACCGGAGAAGAGCTGGTGGCCCTGGTTGAACTTACCGGGGTGATGAAGCAGGCGTACAAAGCGCGGGAGCTTCCGGACCTTCTCCACAAACGTACCCTCACCATGATGTTCTTAGAGTCGTCTCTGAGAACGAGAATGTCTTTTGAAGTTGCCATGACCTCCTTGGGGGGTCATGGCCTCTATATTCGACCGGGTGATATTCATCTCGGGAAACGGGAAGATTTAAAAGATACGGCCACGGTGATGGCCAGACTCTGCGACGGGATCGTCATACGCAGTGCTCAGTATGCCGATATCGAGGAGGTAGCAAAATACTCTTCCGTACCGGTCATAAACGGTATGGCGGACGATCGGAACCATCCCACCCAGGTGCTCTGTGATGTGTTTACCATGTATGAGGTAAGCGGAAAGCTTAAAGGGCTCAACCTTGCCTTTGTCGGAGATACGAGTGACGGGTTCGGGGTCATCGGGCGTGACCTGATGCTTATCTCCTCTAAGCTGGGAATCAATTTCTACTGTGCGTCTCCTAAAGAGTATATGGTCGATGGGCCTTATCTGGAGATGATCGAAAAGAACGCCGAGCTGAGTGGCGCTGCGGTCATTGTCAAAGAAGAACCACAGGAAGTAATAGCTATCGCCGATTTTCTCACCTGCGATGCCATGACCTGGTATGGTTTCGAAGAGGAGACCGAGAAACGGCTGTCGGTGTTTCTCCCGAAGTATCAGATTACCGAGGAGCTGCTGGATTTGGCCCCGGACCACTGTAGGTTTTTACACTGTCTTCCGGCAAAGCGGGGTGAGGAAGTGACCGCCGGTGTTATTGACGGAGAACAGTCTATTGTGTATGACCAGGCCGAAAACCGACTCTACGCGGAGCTTGCCCTCTGTGCCGCTTTTCTGGCGGATGAGCGGGACATTGATACGATAAAACGAAAAACGGATAAAGGCTGTTATGACGATCGCATCGTGTGGTTACTAGAACAGCTTAAGGAGATGGTATGATCAAAGAACATAAAGACAGCAGAAAACTGGCGGTAATAGCACTTGGAGGAAATGCCATTATCCGGAAAGGGGAGAAAGGTACCATCCATGAGCAGTTTGCCAATACAAGGAGCTCGATGGAACCGGTCGTAGAACTGTTGAAGCAGGATTATAATTTTATTCTCACCCACGGTAACGGTCCTCAGGTGGGCAACATCATGCTCCAGGTAGAAAAGGCAAAAGAAGAAGTACCCGAGACACCTCTCGGGGTTGCGGATGCGATGACCTGCGGGTCCATGGGTTATATGATCGAACAGTGTCTGCAGAACATTATGATTAAGCAAGGCATCTGGCGTCATGTCGTTACCATTCCGGCCCAGATCGTTGTCGACAAAAACGACCCTTCAATGGAACACCCTTCCAAACCGATCGGACCTTTTTACTCAGAAGAGGAAGCAAAGAATCTCCGTAAGGAGCGGGGCTGGGTCGTCGAACAGGATGCAAACCGCGGTTACCGCCGGTATGTCGCCTCACCCTATCCCATCGATATTGTAGAAAAAGAGGCGATCAACCTTCTCCTTAAACAGAACTATATCCTCATTACCGGGGGCGGCGGGGGAATTCCGGTCTACTACGAGAAAGACGGAACGTTAGAAGGTGTAGACTGTGTCATCGACAAAGACCTCGCCAGTATGAAGATCGCCCTGGCAGTGGGGGCGAGGACCCTCATTATCATCACCGGCGTGCCCAGTGTTACGCTCAACTTTGGGAAGCCTGATGAGAAGCCGCTTCCTAAACTGACCCTGGCCCAGGCCCGGTATTACTACCAGGAAGGCCATTTCCCGGCAGGTTCGATGGGACCGAAGATCATGGCCGCGATCGAGTTTGTACAGGCCAATCCGGAGAACCGGGTCGTCATCACCGATGTGGAACATCTGCCGGCGGCGATGGAGGGGAAAGAAGGAACCTGGATCGTCGCCTATTA
>CAZQKT010000062.1:0-19824 GCA_964594055.1 uncultured Spirochaetales bacterium | reverse complement strand
CCTATTTTTTCTCAAAGAGCAATTATCCCGCTTACCCGTCTTTTTTTAGGTGCGGACTTTTAGAATATCATTTTAGATACTTTGTGTCAATTATAAAAGAGTAATTTTTAGAAATTAACAATTTTTAATGCAAAGATCTTATTACTATTTCAACTAACGTGAGTGAAAATATATATAAAAAAGTAAAACCTGTAAAGGGAAAAAGAGAAAAAATTTAAAATTACTTCCCTTTATTCAAAAACCTTATTCGATAACAAGTTCAACGGCAAATTTAGCGTTGTCTTCAATGTAAAGTGCATACTTTTGGAGTGGGACAAGCACGGATGCATTGCCGTAATGGACCGTTGAGCCGATGCCCGGAAGCTTATTGAGAGCCGAATGGAGAAACCGGAACCATCGATTCTCTTCGACACCGCTTATTTCGGGGACAGTAAGCTCTACGGCTTGTCCGTCTTTTCCGGCCGAGTAAATCGCAAATCCTTTAAACATATACAATTGCCGTTTTGTACCGAATATATAGAAGGGAGAGAGCGACACTGTTTCGATCTTCGCAGCGATGATTTCCGAATCGAGTTCATAAAAATACGTTCTCCCGTCATCATAGAGCACTAACCGGTGTGATGAGGCCTCTGTTGTAAGCATTCTCAACTGCACTATTTTCTCTCTGCTATCCTTACAGTCCCAATAAGAGAGATAACTGAGAAACATAAAGGGAAAAATGAGTAGCACCATCAAGACCACAATCCCAACACTTTTTTTAAACCTCGCTGCGAGAAAGCTTATTCCTGTCACACCCAAGAAATAATATAAGACGGGGAGCTCAAAAAAAAGCTCCGGTCCCGGTACAAGCAGCCCGATCAACGCGAAAAGAATAGCCACGGAGAGATATAGACAGACTAATACCCATGTAACCGTTTTTGTTCGTTCAGGAAAGGGACTTTTTGCAGGATTTACCGTAAGCCGGCTTATAGAGAATCCGAAAAAAAGAGCTGAGAAAAAAACCCACAGGGCCGGATTTGATAAATCAACAGCATTACAATTCATAAATCATGGAGTATTTACTTCTTATATACTCTATATAATAACTCGGATTCAACGGTTCTCCTGTAACCTGTTTACACAACTGTTCAGCTGTTAGAGCTCTGCCGTATTGATGGATGTTATCTCGCAGCCAGGCGAGGACCCCTTCCAATTTCCCCTCCCCGATCTCCTGTTCGACCATCCCCCGCCGGTTTTTCATCGCTTTAAAGAATTGCGCACTGTAGAAATTCCCTAACGCATACGTTGGGAAATAGCCGATTCCACCCATTGACCAATGGATATCCTGCAGCACCCCGTCAGCATCCTTTTCAGGAACAATTCCTAATAGCTCGTTAGAAAGATTGCGCCACGCTTCCGGAACATCATCAACCTGTAACCTGCCTGAAATAAGCTCCGTTTCGAGTTCAAAACGCAAGATAATATGCAGACTATACGTTACTTCATCAGCATCGATTCGAATATGCGAGGGCTCGACTTTATTGATTGCCCGGTAGAAAGTATCAACTTCTACATTTTCAAGATTTTCCGGGAAATATTTCTGCAGCAGAGGGAAGTAGTGCTGCCAGAACGGATAGGAGCGAGCGATGATATTCTCCCATGTCCTCGATTGTGATTCGTGTATTCCCAGGGAAGCAGCATCCGCGAGGAGCGTTCCTCGGATATCTTCAGAGTATCCTAATTCGTACAATCCATGTCCGCCTTCATGAATGATCCCGAAGAGTCCCGGTGCAAAATAATCTTCTTTATAACGGGCAGTAAGACGGACATCATCCCTGCCCAGTGTAGTGGTAAAAGGATGAGCGGACTTATCGAGTCTCCCCCTCGACATATCAAAACCCATATCCTCGAGCACCAGCCGCCCGAACGCTTCCTGCTTTGGAAGGGGATAATTCAGCCGGAGCACGGCATCATCTACCTGATGGGCCTTTGCAATGCGCTGCACGAGATCTGATAGAGTACCCCTTACATCCTCGAAGACTTTCTTGACGTCAGCTGTTTTCATTTCAGGCTCGAACTCATCTAAAAGAGCATCGTAGGGATGGTCTTCGAATCCGAGACAATCTGCCTTCTCTTTGATCAGGGCAAGCAGTTTTTCCAGCTCGGGTGCAAAGAGAGGATAATTCGATTCACTGCGCGCTTTGACCCACACGTTCTGGGCAATGCTTGTCTGCCCGGCGATCTTAGAGACCAGCTCGGTTGGAAGTTTTGTATTCTTGGTGTAATCCCGATAAAAAGTACGTAGCAATGCCCGATCAAACTGGGGAAGCGAGGAGTCTCCAAACAGATTTTTTTCATCTGCACCCAGCAGGGAAAGAAGTTCTCCAATTTCGGGATCGGTGCTTTTCTGATGCAAAAGTGATTCCATGAGGCTGAGCTGCTCGGAACGCTCTTCGATTGCAGCAGGGGGCATGTACGTTTCCTGGTCCCACCCCAGCATGGCAATCGTGTGCTTAAGGAGCATGATTTCGCTACTTACCTTTCTAAGCCGTTCGATATTTTTTTCCACAAGCTGTACCTCTACAATTCAGCTTTTAAGGTTATCTTTTCCTGGAGAAAAGCAAGTGCATCCTGAAAGGCTTGGTCCTGAACCTGCTTGCCCGTTCGAGGTCTGATTGAAACAGTTTCATTGGTTTGTTCGTTTTCGCCTACAATGAACATGTACGGAATTTTTTGATTTTGAGCATTCCGGATCTTTGCATTCATCCGATCGTCGCTTAGGTCGGCGTTCACCCTGATGTTTTCTTTTTTAAATTTTTCTCTAATCCGGTGCGCATAATCATTGAACGCAGGTGCTACAGGGATCACCATCACCTGTACCGGGGCGAGCCATACGGGGAAAGCCCCTCCGTAGTGTTCGATAAGCACTCCAAAAAACCGTTCTAAAGAGCCTAAGAGTGCCCGATGAATCATAAACGGCCTCTTTTCTTTTCCGTCGTGATCGACAAACGTCATATCGAACCGCTCGGATTCGTTGAAATCGAACTGGATCGTCGTCATCTGCCATTCACGGCCGAGTGCGTCCTTTACTTTTAGATCGATCTTCGGTCCGTAAAAAGCACCTCCGCCTTCATCCACTTCGAAATCGAGCTTTTCCTTCTCAATGGCCTTTTTTAAACTGACAATTGCCCGTTTCCAGCTCTCATCATCACCGACACTGTCTTCAGGACGGGTCGCCAAATACGCTTTGATATTCGTGAACCCGAACGCGTTCCACATGTGAAGGGAGAACCGGAGCACCTCTTCGATTTCGCTTTCCACCTGGTCGGGAGTGCAGATGATGTGGGCATCATCCTGAGTGAACCCCCGCACCCGCAGCAGCCCGTGAAGGGCTCCTGAACGTTCATACCGGTATACCGTGCCGAGCTCGGCCCATCGCAACGGTAAATCACGATACGAGCGGATATCGTCCTTATATATCAAAATATGAAACGGACAGTTCATCGGCTTGATGTAGTAATCCTGTTCGTCGACTTCCATGGGAGCGTACATCCCTTCTTTATAGTAATCGAGATGTCCGGAGGTCTCCCAGAGCCAGGATTTTCCGATATGGGGTGTGTAGAGCAATTCATAACCGTTTTTCAGATGCTCTTCGCGCCAGTAATCTTCTATTGCAAGCCGGATTCTTGCCCCTTTCGGGTGCCAGTAGATAAGACCGGGGCCGGCTTCTTCATGGGTAGAGAACAGGTCGAGTTCTCTGCCCAATTTACGGTGGTCCCGCTTTTCCAACTCTTTCAACTGCTGAAGATAGAGACGCAGTTCCTTCGGATTGGTCCATGCTGTACCGTAAATCCTCTGGAGCATAGGATTGGTCTCCTTGCCGCGCCAGTACGCCCCGGCTACGGAGAGAAGCTTTACTGCTTCCGGATTGAGCTCCTCTGCATTATCTACGTGGGGTCCCTTGCACAGGTCGGTAAATCGGCCCTGCTTATAAATGGAGATCGCATCATCTTCGCTTAAGTCCCGAATCAGCTCTTTTTTGTAGGGTTGATTGTCAAACAAGGCAAGGGCCTCGTCACGTGAGATCATCTCTTTTTCAAACGGTTCGCCCCGTTTTATAAGTTCTTTCATGCGCTGCTCGATCGATTCGAGATCTTCAGGCGTGAGAGCACGGGGAAGATCGAAATCGTAATAAAATCCGTTATCGATAGGAGGCCCGATTGCAATTTTGGCCTCCGGAAACTTCTCTATGACAGCTTCTGCCATAATATGAGCTGCAGAATGTCGTATTTTGTGTAACTGTTCATCTTTAGATTGTTTTTCCGGCATTACTGTTTTCCTCCATAATCAAGAACGTACCTTACCACATTGTTCTGTTTATTTCTACGGATGAGTCGACCGGAATTAGGGCCACAAGGAGAGGTTTTGAACTTACGAGGCAGTCCAGACCCCGTCAACCAACCGGAGAATCTTACCGGGGTTATGGCTTTTTAACTCTTCGGGAAGCAGCTCGTCGGGACAATCCTGAAAACATACGGGCCGTAAAAACCGTCTGATTGCCGCAGTGCCCACCGACGTTTCTCTACTATTCGTGGTTGCCGGATACGGCCCTCCGTGCTGCATGGAGTGGCACACCGTTACACCCGTGGGGTAGCCGTTACAGATTACTCTCCCCACCCGCTCGGTGAGAAGATCGAGCAGCGCTGCCTCACGGTTTAATTCCTCCTCTTCGCCGAACACGGCAGCGGTGAGCTCCCCCTGAAACGAACCTGCAATCTGGCGCAATTCGGACCCGTTGTTAGCCACAACCAAGAGGGTAACCGGCCCGAAGACCTCCTGTTTGAGGCCCGGATCGGACAAAAAGGTTTCTCCTGTGGTTTTTACAAGAACCGGTTTTCCCGGAACGGGTGATTTTGCTGAAGTGTCAGGGCCTCCCACCGGCTCCACGCCGGGGCGGCTTATAAGCCGGGCTGCCCCATCTACAAATTTTTTTCCAATGTCGTCTGTGAGCATCGTTCCCTTCGGGATTTTATAAAAACGCCCGGCCAATGCATCGAGAAATGGATGCAGTTGGGGGGTATTTACCAAAACGGCGACTCCGGGCTGGGTGCAGAACTGCCCCACCCCAAGAGTAGCGGACTTTGCCAACCCTTCTGCGATCTGTTCCCCCCGTTTCTCGACCGCCCCGGGCAGGAGAAACACCGGATTCACACTCCCCATTTCTCCAAAAAAGGGAATGGGAACTTCTCGGGAAGCACAGAGATCATGCAAAGTCCTGCCGCCTGAAAATGAACCGGTAAAAGCGGCAGCTTTCGTTTTAGGGTGTAAGACCAGCGCTTTTCCCACCTCAGGAGAAGCCCCGTGGACAAGTGTGAACACCCCTTCCGGGGGGCCTTCCGTTCCGTCTGCTGCCCCTGCCGCCCCGTTCCGCACTGAAGCAAGTGCTGCAGCAATAGCTCGAGCGGCTATCTCACTCGTCTTTGGATGGGCCGGATGGGCTTTCATGACAACCGGACATCCGGCAGCAAGAGCCGAGGTCGTATCACCCCCCGCCACTGAGAAAGCGAGCGGAAAATTAGACGCCCCGAACACCACAACCGGACCGATCGCTACGAGATACCGTCTAATATCCGGATTACCCTTGTCTATGCGTGCTTCGAGGTACCACCCTTCTCGAATAAGACGGGCAAACAGTGCAAGCTGTTCGGTGGTACGGGTCAACTCGCCGGCGAGCCTCGTCTCCCCTAAATGGGTCTCCTCCATACAGACACGCACCAGCTCCTCTCGGACTTTTTCAAGTTCCGAGGCAATCTCATCGAGTATGTCGGCCCTTTTCAGTCTGTTCCGCTTAAGCCATCCAAAACTCTCTGCTGCCGTTTCCAGAGTACCGGCGATCTCTTCCGCCGTTGCATCGGCATAATTGGTGTCCATCATAATCACCCCCCCCGTAAAATGTTTTTTACCTCTAGTACCGCCTCATCCGGGATGGCAACGTGCTCCCGCTCGCTTTTTTTGATGATCTCACCATTTACTTTTATAACCACTAACGGCTTTTTGAGATTGTATCCTAAAAACCGGTAAATGTCGTCGAAGGTGAGATATTCTTTCCACTCCATCGATTTACCGTTTACATAAATCATCACGTTCCTTCCCCCCTCTTCTCCGGGATTATTCGCATTCCCCGGCCAACAGCAGTTCCAGCACCGTATTCGCCTGCATATTTGCCACGAGTGCAACACGTGCACCGAAGAGCGGCGTTCCCTCCAGCACTTCGCTCTTTCCATCCCCGCAGATAAAAAGGCGGCCGAACCGTTCGACTTTTACATCATTACTCCTTCCAAATCCGCCGATGCCTGAACCTCCGACTACATACACATCGGGAAAACCCGATAGGAGCGACTCGATAAGCATTACTTTCTGTTCCGCTTCGTCAAACGCTTCCACAATGATGCGGCAATCCCGGAATATGGGACCCACATTCTCTTCAGTAACTCGGACAGTGTGGGGGACAATTGATACATTCGGATTTATACGTGCAAGTATTTCCGTCATAGCCTCTGTTTTAAACATTCCGACATGCCGGACAAAGTAGTACTGGCGGTTGAGATTTCCCACCTCAACGGTGTCATAATCCGCAATGACGAGCGTTCCTACTCCGGCACGGGCGAGGGAGACAGCTGCATTTGAACCTAACCCCCCTAAGCCGGCGATACCCACAACCGAGCGTTCAAGCTTCGCTGCATAGTCGGCGGTGTGCAGCTGTATAAACTCTTGTTTGATCATAGTATCTATATTTTTTTTAGATTTCATGATATGATCAATATTCTGTCATATATCTGATATATTAGTAAATAACAAAAAAATTCATTGCGAAATCTAAAAAACAGGATTTACACTGTTTACAGGAACATCAACTAGGGAGGTTACTATGCCGATATCGTTAGATATGTCGAAGTGCACCGGCTGCAAGCTCTGCGAACTTGCCTGCTCGGCTGCACATGATGCTGTTTTTAACCCGCGAAAAGCCAGACTTACTATTATCCATGATTATACCGATGACGGTCTAACACTCAAGTCACGCCGCTGCACTTTTTGTAAAAAATGTGAAAGCGTGTGTCCGGTTACTGCCATATCAAACAACGGACGCTGGATGATTGTTGATCACGATACCTGTATCGGGTGCGGGACCTGTGTTGAAAACTGTCCTACCGGGGTTATTCATCTCGACGATAACAGCAAATCGATTATTTGTGATTTATGCGAAGGTTCGCCGAAATGTGTTGAGTGGTGTCCGAAAGGCGTTATCACGTTAAAAGAGAGGGTAAAAACATGAACTGTGTATGGGGAAAAATGCTGGTAGTGGATCTGAGCTCCAAAAAAATCGAAGAGAAAAAGCTTCCTTCGGAATGGATGGAAAAATATTTCGGCCAGAAAGGCCTGGGAACGCGTATCTTAATGGAGGATATCGACCCCTCTATTGATCCTTTATCACCTGAAAACGAACTGGTCTTCACTCCCGCAATCATGACGGGAACGATAGTGTCCTGCACGGCCAAATTGGCTATTACTGCTAAATCTCCTCAGACAGGGACCATCTCCGACGGGTCGGTCGGCGGGCATGCCGGCGCGGAACTAAAATATGCCGGCTATGATGCTGTGGTAGTCAAGGGGAAAGCAGATACGCTTTCCTACCTCTATATCGATCCTGAAAAGCAGGAGATTCGGGATGCAAGCTTCCTGAAAGGCGCAGGCGCTTTCGAAGTCGATAAGGTATTAAAGGAAAAAACCGAAGATGACCGGCTCAAAGTTTTGGCAATCGGCCCGGCCGGAGAAAACCGGATACACTACGCCTGTGTCTCTTCCGAGCGGTACAGGCAGCTCGGCCGGGGCGGAATAGGTGCGGTCTTCGGCAGTAAGAACCTGAAAGCTGTGGCTGTTCGGGGCTGGCTCGATGTGGCAGTTCCTGATATCGAAAAATGCATGGATCTTGCTAAAGAAGCACATAAACAGGACGGTATTCTCGAACCGGACTACGAGATTTACGAATACGGAACACCGGTCTTAGTAGACCTTTCCCAGGAATCCGGTCTTCTCCCCACCAATAATTTTCAGCGGGGAACATTCGAGAAATATCAGGAAATAAACGGTGAATCACTTAAAAATGTGCGGCAGAATAAAAAAGCATGCTTCGCCTGTGCGGTCGCCTGCGGTAATTACGTCGCAAAGGGCCGGGCCCGGGTAGAAGGACCTGAATACGAAACCATTGCACTGTGCGGCTCCTCGATCGGAAACGGGGACCTGGAAGACCTTATTGCCATGAATGCTCTCTGCGACGATCTCGGGCTCGATACCATATCTACCGGAGGGGTCCTCGCCTATATGATGGAAGCGACCGAAAAAGGGCTTCATGACTTCGGGATCCGCTTCGGTGAGATCGACAAAGCGATGGATTACGCACGCCGGATCGCGAACCGCGAGAATATAGACGCCGAGGCCGGCTACGGCTCCCAGGAATTGGCGGAGAAGTACGGAGGTAAGGATTTTGCCATTAATATCAAAGGAATGGAACTTCCCGGATACGACCCGCGCGGCTCCTGGGCCATGGGCATCGCATTTGCTACTGCACCAAGGGGGGGATGTCATATGACCGCCTACCCGATCGAGTTGGAAGCGTGGGGAGATTTGGACCCGTTTACCTTCGAAGGCAAGGGCAAGCTGGTAGCAGAGATGCAGAATGCCCAGTTTGCAAAGTTCTCCATGGGGGTATGTGATTTCTGGCCTGTTGAGAGTGAAACGCTCGGAAAGCTGTTCGAAGCTACCTACGGAGGAGAATGGCCTGCAGAGAAAGTGGACAAAACCGGTGAGAGAGTTTTCAACCTGCAGCGGATGTTTAATGTAATGGTCGGCTTCGGGCGAAAGGACGATACCTTACCGCAGAGGTTTTTCAAAGAACTGCTCCAGGAAGGTCCGCCTAAAGATAAACCGATGACCGAAGAGGCGTTTAATGCCGCCTTAGATGAATACTACAAGACCAGAGGCTGGACTTCCGAGGGGCTTCCCACGGTAGAAAAATTGACCGCGTTGGGTATAGAACAGAAGTTTATCGATACATACAGAAAGGCGGCCGCCCTCTAAAATGGGGCTTGAACAGGAGATAAAAAAGAAACACCGACTTGCTGCCATTGAGGGTTGGACAGCTATTGCCCTCAATAGTGCCCTCTTTGTATTGAAATACATTGCGGGTATTATGACGGGCTCTGTGGCCATCCTCGCCGATGCCTGGCACACGATCTCCGACAGCTTTACCTCGCTCGTCGTACTGATCGGCACGAAGGCGGCCCGCAAACCGCCGGACAGTCAGCATCCCTTTGGTCACGGCAGGGCCGAACTCATAGCTGCCATCATCATCGGGATGCTGCTGGCTATGGTGGGATTCAATTTTATTGTTGAAGGGATAGAGAAACTTCAAACGCGGGAAACCACGACCTTTGCACCATTTGCAGTAATCATTATTGCCGCCTCCGTCGTCATCAAAGAGGGTATGGCCCAATTCTCTCTCTGGGCATTTCGCAAGACCGGTTCCAAACCTCTCAAAGCGGACGGGTGGCACCACAGAAGTGATGCCATAACATCCTTTCTCGTTCTTATCGGGGTACTACTGAGCAGGAGGTTTTGGTGGATCGACGGAGTTATGGCATTTGCTGTTGCCGTGCTCATTCTCTACGCGGCCTACGATATTCTCAAAGAGACGATCAATCCCCTCTTAGGGGAGAGACCGGATGAGCAGCTGGCCGAGCAGATTTCTAACATTGCCGGTAAGACTGCGAACGGGCCGGTGAAAGTACACCATATTCATATCCATCGGTATGGGGACCACACGGAGCTTACCTTTCATATCATGCTTTCTCCTACGATGAGCCTGCAAACTGCCCATGAAATAGCGACACAGATAGAAAATGCAATACAACAAGAGCTGGATATGACTACGACGATCCATATCGAACCGGAGCACTAACGTCCGGTATGCATATACCTTCTCGCTTTATCGGAGAAAACGGCCAACAAGGGATCGGTCGTAGGGGTTACCGTATCATCATAATCGAGTGCCAAATAGGGAAATCCGGACTGCTTGAAATCGGGATGTCCGGAGAGGACCCAATCGGCATTATAGCCGGGCATACAGCCGAACGGCATGACATTGACAATACCGTGATATCCTTCTGTAAACCACGTTTTTGCCAGGGCTATGCTTAAAATTGCCTCCCCGAGGAGGTCCGGAACATAATCACCGTCGAGATGATCAAAGAGGGTCCCGGTGCGATGGTCATGGGGAATATCAATTCTACTGCTTACCATTTTATATCCCCTGTTCATTCTGTAGATTTGATATAACTCGGTAAGTGTATATGTGAGAAAATCGGCTGCATGTTTCACTGTCTTTCGTAATGGCTGAACAGCAGCAGCACGGAGGCCCCGTTTACCATCCCATTTTCTCATATACGTGGTGTAATTGATCCACTCGGTCAACGATGCGGTGACCGTTTCGCAGCCGAACGATTCGAGCCTTCTCGCGATATCTCTGTTACTCGGTGTGTGCATCCGCAGATAGATTTCTCCGATAATTCCTATTACCGGTTTTTTCTCTTTTTGAGGATCAACAGCTCGGGCAAACCGTTCCGCAATCTGGTGTAACTTCGTAAAAACCGGCTTAAAAGAGGAAAGTAACATGACACTCCGTGTGACACTCCGTGTGACACTCTTTCCTGAATAGTCAAAAATGACGGAGCAGAGTTCATCGAGCCCTTCTTTGTAGAGCGAATCGGCGAGGCCGGCCTCCTTTTCGTACGGTCTTGTCCGAGCGTGCATGCGGTTTAAGATGTCTCCGGCGACAATACTGTTAAACATGACCAGGCGAAGCGCTTTTCCCTCTTCTTTTGTAAGCTGGCCCTGCAATGTGTATGCATCTTCGGTAGTGGGCGAGACAACGGTCACCCCGGAAAACCCTTCCCGATCGAGAACAAGATTGATCGCCGTATGATACTGACCGAACCGGCACGGACCGTGGGCCTGCGGATAGATGAGCACATAATCTTTTTCATTCTCTCCGGATGGTAGATTATAAAAAAAGGAGAGGATATCGGAGAGGGTGACAATGTAGGGATAACATTCTCTTCCCGATGAAAAACGTTTTCCAAAATGGATCGCTTCCGGGTCGGATGGAAGAATGGTCACTTCGGCCTCGAGCACCCCGCCGATTCCGGCAACAATGGTATGCGTGGTGGCGTGATCAAGAAGAGGAGCAACAATTTTCTTTCCTCTGAGGGACACTACACTTCTTGATACTGCCATTGTGCTCTTTTTGCCTTCGCAGATGCTCCCGTTGAGCGGGATCTAGTGCTGCCGAGATTATAATACGAAGTAATGACATCGAAGAAAGCTTCGAGCCTGGTAACCATCCCCGCCCGTGCGCTGTGCGCATCCAGTTCGATTTCGAGAAGCGGTTTCCTCCCCTGTTTTTCCATCTCTTCTTCCACGTACTTAGATAAGAAAGAATCGGGACCGCAGCCGAAATTACTAATGACAACCGGAAAGAGATTGGGATGCAATGCACAGAAGCGGACTGCCCGAATGATACGGGCCCCCTGACCCCAATACATATTGTGGTAATCGCCCATCACCGATACGTGTTTTATAGGGAGAAAATCCATCGGAATGGCGGCAGCACCGAGTCTGGCGATCTCTCTGCCAATATGCAGGTTGAGCTCGGTGTCGTAGAGCATATAGGGGCGGCCGACAACGACCATAGCGGGTGCATCTGCGAGTGCCGGTTCGATGACCTTCGACCATTGTGCCGCAACATCATGTTCGAACTGCTCCTGATAGGAAAAAGCAGATGAAAGCGCTCGTGCCACCCGGCTTCGTGAGACCGAAAAGACAGGTTTTAGTCCGGAATGCAGCTCTTGGACGATTTCCCGGAAAGGAGCATTCAAATGGATAACGGGCGAGAGAATGTTTCGTGTATCAGTGGTTAGTAGGTGGTGTCGCAACGTATAATACGAGGCTTGTGTCCAGGGACAAAACATCCCGGGCTCATCTTCTTCCTCGACCGGCATATCGATCATCGTCGGTATCCATAGAAAACATTTCTCAAGAAAGCATTTCTCATGTTTTTGCATTTGCTTTACCGCACACGCGATGTGCCCGGTGCTCACAATTTTGGAAAAGCAGAAACCGGGGGGAGTGATGTTTATTCCTCGGTCAATCATTTCAGCGGTTGTATTCCTCTGCCACACCGGGGTAACACCGAGCTCGAGAAAAAACCGATGAAACAGAGGTCCGAACTGATGCATAAAAAGATGTGCGGGCAGAATGACGGTAGTGCCTCGAAGATTGTTGCATGTGAGATCGGACCCGTGCTTTCGATCTTCGACGGCCCCGGAAAAAATTTTTTCTCTGAGCGTGAAGTAATTCTCTCCTTTCGAGACCCCCGGCGGGCCGGGCTCATATCTGCCGCAACGGTCGCCGAAAATGAGGGTTTTTGCCCCGCGCGGTCGAGCGGGACCGGTTTCCTCATCTTCAGGCCCACTATGGTCGGGAAGTTTGTATACCTGGAGGGTGCAGGAGTTGGAACAGTCGGGCACCGTGCACACTCTCTCGGTGTATGTAAGCTTTTCATCCACAATCCCGAACCCGCGAAACCGTGACCGCCTCGACCGGGACGCGTGCTCTCGTGTGGTGTGTTCCCGGGCGTAAAAAGCCGCTCCGATAGCGCCGAAAACTTCGCTGTGGGCCGGAACGAAGAGGTCCGCACCGGTTATGTTTCGGAAAGCCCCCACTACGGCCCTGTTACGGGACGGGCCGCCTAAAAACATGATATGCTCTCCGATTCGTCTCATCTCCACTACCCGGTTGATGAAGTTTTCCGCCACAGCTAAGGCGAGTCCTGCACAGACGTCCTCAATCTCTGCTCCCTGCTGTTGGGCCGAGGCAACGCCGGATTCCATAAACACGGTACATCTATCGCCGAGCTTTACCGGGGCTTCTGAGAGAAGTGCTTTTGTTTCGAACTCTTCGATAATATCGATTTCAAGTTTTTCAGCCATCTCCTCTAAGAAGCTTCCCGTACCGGCCGAGCATATCTTATTCATATTAAAATCTACCGGATATCCGTTTTTAAGAGAAATATATTTGGAGTCCTGTCCTCCGAGTTCAAATACCGTATCTGTCTTTGGAAAAGCCCGGACTGCAGCAAGTGCATGAGCTGTTATTTCATTGATGATGTAATCGGCACCGACAAACTGTCCGACCGGATAGCGGCCCGAGCCGGTGGCAGTACTACCTGAAAGTTCAATACCATCACCGAATTGTTTATAGATGGTCCGAAGCAAGCTCTTAGCAGCTTCAATCGGCCTGCCTTCGGTTTTGATATACTCTTTATGAATTAACTCCGGCTGCGGGCCCCTGAAGGAGAGGAGAGCGCACTTGGTCGTTGTAGAGCCGACATCTATCCCTAAATACAACTCTCCGGTTTTAAGTGCTTGCGTTTGGGCTGCTCCGGACAGGGGGATCTCATCAATCGGAGAGAACTCTCTAGAAAGCGGTCCGGTTCTCGCAATAGTATCCTTGTGTGACATCTTTTTAATATCTTCAGGAACAACCTTGTTGTGTATAACGGCTTTCCCGGCCAATCGGGCGGCCCCGAACGCCTGAGTTGCATATGGGTGCGCGGCCGGCAAGAGGCCCGGAAACTGTTTCTTGAAAAACCGGACCAATAACGGATTGAGGGCCCCGCCCCCGACAAGCACCGTAGTATCGGCAGGTACAGCAGTATCTTTTACCAGGTCGGAAACGTAGGTATGGACCAGCCCGCGAATAATCCCGGCTATGATATCGGACCGCGGTTTGTTGGCATTGCTCCAATGGATAATGTCTGTTTTTGCAAAAACGGTACATCGGGTGGCAATCGGGACAGGTTGGGTGGATGTTTCCCCTTCCTCTATGAACAGCCGGAGCGCTTCTTCGATCATTTCTTCCGGACCGTCGATTCCCCGGCTTTTCACGGCAGTTTCGAACATCCGCAGTGCCTGCACTTCGATAAAAGAGCCGGTACCCGCTGCACAGGAAGAGTTTAACAGATACCGTTCTACTTCCCTTTCGTTTATAAGCAGCAAGGCTGCATCTTGACCGCCGAATGAGATGACAGCTCTCGCCTCCGGATGGAATGCGAGCACTCCCTCGCACTGTGCCTGCGGGTCCCAATAGAAGGGGGCCCCCAGTGCTTCACTGAATCTACGTCCGTTACTTCCTGTAAATGAGACGGAATGTATCTCTTCGGGCGAAAATCGGTTGTAGATCTCTTCCAAGACCTCTACTACGGTTTCCGAGAATAGAGAGAAGTGCCGCCGGTAGGGAAGTTCAAATAGAATGTTGTTCTTCTCGTCGATAACGACACAGTTAATACTGGTCGAACCGATATCGATGCCGAGATATCTCACCATATACCACCCTATCATATGCGAAGAGCAGAATCGGTTCAACCGGACACAGCAGGCCGGTTACACAGCAGGCCGGTTAGTACAACCGCATCGAGGTAAAACGATCTACAGTGATATCCAGTTTAGCAGCTTCCGCGAGATAGTAAGACCGCTCTGTAGCCTCGAGCGCTTCCGGAGGATACGTGCCGGGCTGATTAATTTTTCCGTTTACAAACAGTTTGGTAAAAAGAAACGCAGCCTGACCGGTAAAATATGCTTCATGCGTTATGCCCGCTTTTTTATACGAATCTCCCAATCCGGGCACGTTTGCATAATTATCGATCCTGACCTTATTCCCCTCTCTTTCTCCGTCAAGTCGTACTAAAAAGGCCCCTTCCTCGAGTTCGAGCCCTTCGTTTAAGACTTCTTCGATCTCCTCTTTGTATTTCGGTGCGGGCGGGGTCAATTTGGAAATCAGGTCCATAGGTACTATTTCCACACCGCCGATCTCGACCGGTTCACTGCTCAAGAGCCCCATTTTATAAAAATTTTCTGCAAGCTCTACAGCCGGACCGCCGTACTTGAAATTGACGTAATTCGTTCCTTTCAGAACTTTCTTCGACATCAATCCCATCGTCACCGGTTCTTCGTGTTCATGGTTTACCATTCTCCGCCGGCCCAATCCGTAAAAATCAACGATCTCGGGACCACTGAACGGTTCGCAGAGGACGAACTCGCCGTTTTTATACATGATCGGCTCCGCCGCCATGTCCCCGAAAGCGGTCTCCGGCGACCACCAGAACGGGATAAACCGTTTAGACCAGATTCCGTCGTACACCATGATTTCGATACTCTCACAGCTGTCAAGCAGTTCCACCGCGTCCCTGGTTACAACATTGGCGAACCCGGGTGCACTACCGGTATTGATAAGGGCTGTCTTTCCGGCCTTTTTAAATGTATCATCGTAGCCTAAGGCCCGCTTTACTGCTTCCACAAAACCTGCATCTTTTACAGGGCCTGAGGCCATATCTTGATAATTTGCCTTAAGGGAGAGACTCGCTTCGAGCACATTGACATTAAAATCGGGGGCGAGACCGTTTACAATTAGTTCACACCCTGCTCCCGCTTTAACAATTTCTTCTACATTTCGGGCATCAACCTGTACGCCTTTTGCCTTTGAAAGAGCTTTCTCAAGCGTTTTTACCGCTTTTTCATCGTAGTCGGCGCAGATAATCTCCTTTACAACAGGCTCATCCTGCAGCCTTTTAGCAATCGTGCTTCCCTGGGCACCGACACCCATCACCATCACCTTTTGCATATCGTTACTCCATGTTGTTCAGTATTATACCGGGCTTTCCACCCGTTTTGTCACCGTTATCCCCCACTCGTTTATTCCTCTATAAAAAATATCCAGTTCTTTTCGGGTAAACACTTCGGGAGGAAACACACCGATGTGGTCGACCTGCTCCTGCAGCAGCATAAGGGAGAAAATGGATGCCGGAATCGAGGTCACCCAGGAAACATCACTTGTACCTTTGATCCATTTGCACGCGGTTGCCCCGTCCGGACTATCGGTAAACAGTTTATACCGTACCGGCTTACCATCTTTCGTCCCCTCGACATCACACGTAAGCATCAGCTTACTCTCGAGCTCTCCGCTCTCGTACAGCCTGATCTGTTCCTTCGGGGAGGGAGTAGGAGGTATCTTTTTAAACAGCATCTCCCGCGGGCTTACCTTGCAGCCGTTAACCTCTTCGGGAGCGGTATCCATCAACCCCAAACCGAGTATGAGAAATTTCCACATGTCGATGGCGGGCTCTCCGAGTTTAAAATCGCAGTAGTTTACCTTCTTGCCGCAGAAAAGGGGGATCGTAACACTCTCTTCGTGGGCGTGATAATACACCGTGCCGGTCGTATCGAGAGGGGGTGGAAAGTAGTACTGTTCCTCGCCCGAATACGGGGGCATCTTTACCGGCTTGCCGTCGACCCACATGATGGAATTGTCCGAACTGTCTTCGAGATAGGTGCTCATCGACCAGAGGGCAACCGGTTTCTCGCTCTTTATAATGCCGTAATCTTTGATCATGATCTTGTCGACCGTATCCAGTTCCAGCACTGCATCTTTGGCCATACTATTGGATAAGCCCGGATCTCCTCCGGCCCCGGTTAAGCAGCGAAGGCCTGCTTCTTTCCACTCTTTTGCATATTCCATCTGTTCGATGGGAACATCCGGTTTCGGATACAGCTCGTTGGAAGCCATATCGAGATAGTTGATACGAGCGGCAAATGCTGCCTGCAGGACCTGCCGGACGAATCGGGGGATGGTCGCATTGACGACGAGATCGAACGTGCCCTCTTTCATTCGCTTTACCATCCGGTCTATTGAAGAGGCATCTATTTTTTCGGCAGTTATTTTGGGGCTTCCGTTTACCTCGGCAAGCTCCCGGGCCCTGCCCTCATCGATATCGGTAACGACGATCCGGTCGACTACCGGAGATGTGGCTAAAACCCCGGAGATTACTGTAGCCTGGGCCCCGGCACCGATAATAATCACTTTTTTCATGGTTTATCTCCTCTGTGACAGGACCTCTTTTACTGCCTCTTCGAATGCGGCAAGCACTTCATCCGCGTCCGCATCCGTGTGGGAGGCGGAGACGAACCACGGTTCCCGGGAATCTTTGTCCGGCATCACTCCCTTTTCGAACAGCTTGAGTATTATCTCTTCGTAGGTATCATGATCGGAATCAGCCCAATGCCTGTACTCCGAGACTTCATTCCTGTCGGTGAGGACCACACCGAACATCGACGGAGGTCCTTGAATAACCACAGGTACCCCCTGTGCTTTGAAAATCTCTTCAATGCCCTTCATCAGTTTCTTTCCGTGTGCTTCGACTTTTTCCAGTGCTCCGCCGTCGATGACATCGAGTGTTGCATCTGCTGCTGCGGCAGCCACTACGTTTCCTGCATACGTGCCGCCCATAGGGATCATCAACGGCCCGATTTCACTCATAATCTCTTTTTTCCCGCATACCGCACCGATGGGAAACCCGTTTCCCATTGCTTTGGCATAGGTTACTAAGTCCGCTTTTACCTTGAAGTATTCCTGTGCACCCCCTTTTGCAATCCGAAATCCTGTCTTTACTTCATCCATAATCATGACAATACCGTATTCGTCACACAGCTTGCGGATACGCTTGAGAAACCCTTTTTGGGGCATGATTGATGCAGTGTTTCCCATAATCGGTTCGACGATGACCGCGGCGAGATCGCCCCAATTTTCCTTTATCCGCTTTTCGAGCAGATCGGGATCGTTGAACGGGACAATCACGGCAAGCTCGCCGATACTATGGGGGATGCCCGACCCCTGGGCCACCTTAATCGGCGAGGGCCGGTAACCGGCGCCGGGGATCGGAGGATAACAATTCCAGAGCGTATAATCCTGAAAACCGTGATAATGGCCTTCGAACTTTAAGACTTTATTCCTTCCGGTATACGCCCGGGCGATACGCAGGGCGTGCATCGTTGTCTCCGTGCCGGAGTTTGCATACCTGACCATATCAACTCCGGTCAGTTTCTTGATCTTCTCCGCTACTTGTATTTCATATTCATTGGTCATGGCAAATGCATTCCCAATCTCGAGGGATTCTTTGACCCGCTCTATGACCTCGGGATAGGCATGGCCTAATATAACAGGACCGAATCCCAGTCTGTAATCGACATACCGCTTATCGTCCTGGTCCCAGATATAGGCACCCGAAGATTTTTTGAGAATAAGGGTTTTTTCATCGCCCCAGTACCTGAAATTGGAATTTACTCCGCAGGGGATACTTTCACTCGCACGCTGAAATAGTGCCCTTGTTTTTGGACCGCTTTCCATGAGAGCCTCCTCACTTAGTACTCATAGGTTTTTTCATTATTCGTGGTTATTGTGGTTTTCCATTCTCTCATACCTCTAACATATCAGCATCAAACTGATAATATTTCGGGTTATTGACCAGATAAAAAAATAATTCTATTGTCTCTAGTAGTTTTATGGATAAACACCTTGTAGACAAGGAACTAAACATTTCTTCCGGAACAGTTCAATACAGAATTCTAAACAGGTTCCAACCTCCTCCAAGTGAAAAAACAGTAAAACGGAATTCTCTTTACACTTTTTTCAAAGAACGTATCGACAGAAAATTGTTCGTTCTCCAGGGAAAACCGGGTCAGGGAAAGTCTACTCTCCTCAAAGAGGTCCTCACGGATGTAAAGCGACAATACCTGTGGTATTCTATCGAAGAGGATGATAAAGACTGTACCACGTTTTTCTCCCATCTGCTTCGCGGTGTGCATTTAGTACTGCAAAAGCGGGTTGATGCATTGGACGGCCTCACTCAGCCGGATGAACTCTTAGACCTTCTGCTCAACACCCTCAATAAAACGGAGATGGAAGATTTTAGTATTGTATTGGACAACTATCAGAGAATAGACGACGACGAATCGGTGCGGGAATATCTCTCGCTTCTTATAAACAATCTACCCGTCAACATCCACCTTTTTCTCATAACAACCCAGACTCCACAAATTCCTTTAAGCAGAATACGGTCGGAAAAACAACTTGCCGAACTCGACGACAGCAAGCTTCGCTTCTCCGATGAACAGATGATCGCACTCATACACAATACGTATAACCTCTCCTTTGATGATGCATTAGTGAAAAGGCTTCTTGCCATTTTGGAAGGATGGATTACCGGTCTGGTCTACCTCATGGAAGAGCTCAGCGTAAAAGATGAAGATGAGCAGCTCGCCGCATTGAAGGTTTTCCTTACCAAGAAAAGGCTTACGACAATTGATAGATTCTTTCGGGAAGAGGTTTTTCAGACCCTCTCCCCGGCAGACAGAAACATGCTTTCCCGGATCGGTATTTTCGAGACAGTATCTCCCGAGCTTCTCGAAGCGGTCGTTGGAGAGAACGACCCGATGCAGCTGTTTACGAGAAAGAGCAACTTCTTTTTTCTCTCTCTTTCCAATGAGGCACATGACGAATATACCTTTCATCCTCTGTTCTCTAAATTTATAGAAAAGCAGTTCTACGAATTAGACCCTGCTATTCAGGAACAAATCCATGAGGCGGCTTCCAAATACTATCACCGCAGAGACAGAGAAAAGGAAATTGTCCATCTTATCAAAGCAAAAAAGACGGAGCAGGCAAAAGCACAGTTTGTCGAGTACGCAGATAAACTGCTTAAAAACGGACAGTACGAAAAAATACAGCTTCTCTTAAAGCAGTTTACCTATCAGGAAAAAAGCGAAGACCCGTATCTTGCCTTCTATAATGGGCTCGTCAGTAACCTTATCAAGCCCTTTTCGAGCAGAAAGAAACTGTTCT
>CAZQKT010000061.1:0-20318 GCA_964594055.1 uncultured Spirochaetales bacterium | reverse complement strand
GTGTTAAGGCTCTCAATCATGCAGCCGGTTTCATACAAAGTATTTTGGGAAAAAAAATGCACACGAGAAGTACACCGAAATTGACTTTTATTCCTGATACTTCAATAAAAGAAGGATTTGAAATCAATCGCCTGATTGAGAGGTCTCTTCATTGAATGGATCGAAACACGGTCTGCTCCTGCTGTATAAACCGCCGGAGATGACTTCTTTCGAAGCGCTGCACGATATCAAAAAAAAATTAGACATAAAAAAAGTCGGTCATGCAGGTACATTAGACCGCTTTGCAGAAGGACTCCTCATTGTCCTATCCGGTAAGATGACAAAACTGGCCCCTTTTTTTACAGAGCTTCCAAAAACGTATACCGCTTCCATTCGATTCGGCAAAGAGACCGATACACTCGACCCGGAAGGGGACGTAACGGTGAGCTCCGAGGTGATTCCCTCCCGTTTGGAAATCGAACAGGTACTCCCTGCATTCACGGGAAGGATAAAGCAGAGACCTCCCCGCTATTCCGCCGTCCATGTGGACGGGAAACGGGCTTATGAGCGGGTGAGGAACGGAGAGGAGTTCCAAACACGGGAGAGGGAAGTAACAATTTCATCGCTTAAACTAATTGCATACCGGGAACAAACAGCGACGATAGAAACGGTCTGTTCTAGAGGAACGTATATCAGATCATTAGCACGAGATATTGCGTTAGCATGCGGTTCTGCCGGATATGTCGAACGATTAAAACGTACGCAGATCGGTACATATTCGGCTGATAACGGCGTACTTCCCGATAAATTCGTCCCGGAGCGGGACCTGACTACAGGGAAAGCCATATTTCATGGACTGTCAGGAAACATTCATACAGCAACTATCGACAATCGATTTGTCGAAGCTATACGCTCCGGCAAACCGGTAACAGAGGAGTACTTTGTTTCGCCCCCCGAAGGGGACGGTACATACGCGCTTTTCGACGGCAGAGGCCGGTTTGTAGCACTGGTACATAAAACAAAAAAAGATTTTATATACAAATTCGTCGGTGTTACAGCATGAACAGTATCTCTTGGGAGAATTTGCAAAGGAGGGAAGGCTGTAAGGATGTCCCGACAGCGGCGACGATCGGCGTGTTTGACGGTGTACATATCGGGCATCAGGCCCTTATAAGAGAAATTACTACGGCAGGAGAGGAATTACATCCTCTTGTAATCACGTTTCGAGAAAACCCGGTTAGTGTTCTTCATAGAAACAGATATAGAGGAGATATTTATACTTTAGAACAAAAATTAGAAGCTTTTCAACGGCTCGGTGTTGAAACTGCAGTACTCATTGACTTTTCTCACAATTTTAGTAAACTGTCGGGAAGGGATTTTATATTCACTGTATACAACAGTGTAAAACTTACATTGCTCGTGTTGGGCAATAATTTTCGCTGCGGAGAACAAGCTCATACAACGGCGGAAATGGTCCGGCAGTATCTACAAAACAGTAGGTGTGAGGTCAGAGTACTCGAACAGGTAACGGTAGCCGGCACTCCGGTCAGCAGCACGAGAATACGGGATATGATCCTACAGGGAGATTTTGATACTATCGAGAAATTTTTAGGCAGAAAATACACAGTAGATATAAGAAACGTAGAAAAAGAAAACTACAACTCGAGTACTGTAATCAAACGGGACCGTATCCGGCAATTACTTCCGCCGACGGGAACCTATTCAGTAACTCTTGAAAACGGCGTTTCTCAAAAAGAGGGTTGTTTATCTATTTATGATAACACTGTTACTTTTAACGAACCGGCACATTTTAAAACAACGCAATTATGTTTTATATAATAAGGAGAGAATATGGCATTAACAAAAGAAAAAAAACAAACAATTGTTACTGATTTCGGCACTTCGGATAAAGATACCGGTAAAACAGAAGTACAAATCGCACTTTTGACAAACCGTATCAATGAACTGACCGACCATTTAAAAAAACACAAAAAAGACCACAGTTCACGAAGAGGGTTAATTAAAATCGTCGGGAAGAGAAGACGACTCCTTAATTACCTTCAAAAAGAGGACTTGGAATCTTATAGAAATCTTATTAAGAAACTTGGTATTAGAAAATAAGTAAGGACGGAAAATTTTGCACGATATAAAAATTAGAATTGGAGATACAGATCTCATTCTTGAAACCGGAAAATTAGCAAAACAGGCAAACGGGGCAGTCGTAGGAAAATATGGAGATTCTATCGTATTAGCAACTGCGTGTTGTTCAGAAAATGATATCGAAGGACTCGATTATGTCCCCCTTCAAGTAGAGTACAATGAAAAATATTACGCTGCAGGGAAAATACCCGGCGGATTTTTGAAACGTGAAGGGCGGCCAAAAGATAAAGAGATTCTCGTCTCCCGGCTTATCGACCGGCCTATGAGACCTTTGTTCAGTAAAGGGTTCAAAAAAGAAATTCAAATTATACCGACAACTATCTCGACCGATCAAGACAATCCTCCTGATATGGTTGCAATGGTGGCCGCCTCCGCAGCTGTCACGATATCAGATATACCTTTTGACGGACCGATCGGTGCAGTGAGGGTTGGGTATATCGGAGGAGAGTATATACTCAATCCTACATTCTCTCAAATTGAAGAGAGTGATTTAGATATCATCGTCGCAGGTACTGAAGATGCTATCACGATGGTTGAAGGGGGTGCGAAAGAAGTCCCTGAAGAGCTTCTCCTCAACGCTTTGGACACGGCGCAACAGAAAATCACAGAAATCTGCCGCGCGATCGCGCAACTGCGCGAGATGACCGGAAAAGAGAAACAACCGCTCGATGAGACACCGAAAGTTCTGGAAAACGAAGATGAAATCAGAAATTTTGCCACACCTAAACTCGAGCAAGCGTGTTTTGTACTTGGCAAGCACAACCGACATCGTGCTATCAAGCAAGTAAAAGAAGAGACTTTAGAGAAATTCTCAGAACAGATTTCGGAAGAGCAGGAAAAACTGGTAAAGCATTTGTTCGAAGCGATGGAGTACGAGATTGTCCGGAAATCCATTATTGAAAATAAGAAGCGAACTGACGGGAGGGGCCCTGCAGATATCCGCCCGATAACGTGTGAAATCAATATTTTGCCCCGGACCCACGGATCAGCACTGTTTACCAGGGGAGAAACCCAGGCCTTGGCCGTTACGACACTGGGAACTGCTTTCGATGAACAGATGAAAGACGACATCGACAGTGAAGTACGCTACGATCCTTTTATGCTGCACTACAACTTTCCTCCTTTTTCAGTCGGAGAGACCGGGAGATTATTTACAAAGAGAAGAGAGATCGGACATGGTCATTTGGCAAGGCGTGCAATTTCCGGGGTCCTCCCTGTAAAAGAAGAGTTTCCCTATACAATTCGAATTGTTTCAGAGGTTTTGGAATCGAACGGCAGTTCATCTATGGCAACGGTGTGTGCAAGCTCACTCTCTCTTTTAAAAGCAGGTGTTCCGATAAAACGTCCGGTTGCAGGCATTGCTATGGGTCTGATTACAGACGGAACAAACAATGTTGTTTTAAGCGATATTTTAGGCGAAGAAGACCACTTAGGAGATATGGATTTCAAAGTCGCGGGGACCGAAAACGGTATAACCGCATTTCAGATGGACATAAAAATTGCCGGGGTCGATGCTTCGATTATGAAACAGGCGCTTGAACAGGCGAAACGGGGACGAGAACATATTTTAGAAATAATGAATACCACGATAAAAGAGCCCCAGGAGACACTCTCTGAATATGCACCTAAGATTATCACCATGAAGGTGGATTCGGATAAAATCGGTACTATTATCGGGCCGGGAGGAAAAATGATAAAAGGCATTTCGGAGGCAAACGATGTCGAAATCAAGATTACCGATGACGGCAGTGTTTCAATTTTCGGGAAAAACCAGGAAAATACCGATAATGCCCAAAAGACGATTTTACAATTAATTGAAGATCCGGAAGTCGGTAAAATCTATGACGGCGTAGTTAAGAGAATTATGGACTTCGGTGCATTCGTTGAAATTCTCCCGGGTAAAGAAGGGCTCTGTCACATATCAAAGTTGGCAAATCATAGAGTGAACAAGGTCGAAGATGTTGTCTCTGAAGGAGACCCTCTTGTTGTTAAATTAGTAGAGATCGACAGAATGGGCAGGCTCAATCTCAGCCATATCGATGCTGTAGGAGGTGACAGCGGCGACAGCGGTTCACATCGGCAACCCTCTTCATCCAACCAGAGATCTTCGAACTCACATCAGGGTGGGCATAATCGTGGACATAACCGGTCCGGAGACGGAAAAAACCGGGATTATAATAAGGACCGGAAGCGGAGAACGGATTGATAAGAGAACACAGCCTCCAGAACGGAACCAGAGTCTTAATGGAGACTGTGCCAACCACCGAGGTCGTCTCTTTGGGCTTTTGGTTCCTTCATGGTTCTAGAGATGAAAAAGAAACTAACAAAGGATTTTCTCATTTTCTGGAACATATGTTGTTCAAGGGGACTGAGAAGCGGACCTCCTTTGAAATTGTTCAGGAAATCGATAGAGTAGGGGGCATTCTCAACGCTTTCACGGAAAAGGAACAAACCTGTTATTACTGCACATTGGCCGCTGAGCATCAGCGGCTAGCGGTAGATGTATTAACCGATATGGTATTTCACTCTCTTTTACAAGAAGAGGACATACTGCGAGAAAAACAGGTCATTATTAACGAAATAAAAGAAAGTCTGGATAATCCTGAAGAACGCGCATATGAAATGTTTACCCGGGCTCTCTGGGGCAATCACCCAATTGCGGATAAAATTACAGGGGAAATAGAACATATAGAAGGGATTACCCGAGACTCGCTGGTACAATTTTATCACGAACACTACTGCCCCTCTAATCTCATTATCTCACTAGCAGGCAATTTTGAACCGGAACACGTGGTAGATATTTTGTCTACAGCACTGCCTGATAAATACAGTGCTTCCTTTACACACAACCGCACTCCTCCTCAAAGTACGTATGAAACTAACTATGTTTCCGGCAGCTTCAAGCAGGTGCAGTTTTTTTCAGGAACAACATTTGCTATTCCTCAGGAGATCAGCCATTTCTATCATTTTCTGGTGTTTTCAACAGCAGTTGGAGAATCTATGAGTTCACGGCTTTTTCAGCAGATACGGGAGCAGGAAGGACTGTGCTACTCGATATTTGCATTACGCTCCTTTTTTACCTACACTGCTCTCTGGGGGATTTATGCAAACACCTCTCCGCATCTGTTGAATAAGCTTTTGGATTCTCTTACCTTCGAATTAGAGCATATATTCACCAATTTACTCGAAGAGACGGAAATCGACGATGCGGTTTCTCATCTGGTTGGAAGTATGAAATTGGCTCAAGAAGATATGGAAACACGAATGAAACGGCTCGTGCGCCATTTTATTCTTGGAAAAGAAATACACGACATGGAAACTTCTATTTCGATCCTTCATCATACAACCAGAGAAGACATCCAGCATTTTTTTGACACCTATTTTAGCGGAAAAAAATTCAACTCTCTTATTTTTGGTACACGCAATTTACATAAAAGAAAAAAAAGAGGAATCTTGGTGTGAAACTCCGTGTACCGGTTACAACAACAAACAAAAAAGGGCAACCGCTCTACTCGACACCGTTCTCCTCAGGAGCGGATGTAACCGCTGACATAGAATCCTCGCTTACCTTAGAACCGGGTGAACGCGCCGTTATTCCAACCGGAATACGGCTCGCTATCCCCCCCGGCTATGAGGCCCAGGTAAGACCCCGTTCCGGACTTGCCCTAAAGCACGGGGTTACCGTATTGAACAGTCCCGGAACAATAGACAGCGATTACAGAGGTGAAGTCAAGATTATACTTATTAACCTCGGCAGTGAACAGTATACGGTAACGAAAGGAACCCGTATTGCTCAATTGGTATTTGCGCAAGTAATAAATGCTGAGTTTTCAGAACAAGAGACACTGCCTTCTTCGCAGAGGAACGAGGGAGGATTCGGTTCTACCGGTACACATTGAACGCCGTCGATGAATAGAAGAAGCTATAAACATATTTATTTATATATTGGAAAAGAGTTTATCTTTTCTTTTTTTGTAGCGTTTCTATTTTTCTTTTTTATTTTTTTTGTCAACCAGCTTCTTCTCCTTGCAGAAGAAATTCTCTCTAAACGGGTCCCGTTTACGGATGTTTTTCTTCTCATCCTTTACTCCCTTCCCTTGATTTCTTCTCTCTCTTTTCCATTCGGCTCACTCGTCGGAGCATTGATGACAGTCGGCCGTTTTTCTTCGGATAATGAGATTCTCGCATTCAGAGCAAGTGGGATTCCGTACAGAAAGATCTTTTTCCCTTTTATTATTATCAGTCTGGTCTTTTCTATTGCTTCTTTCGAATTAAACGATTATTTCCTTCCGAAAGGGACAATCAATTTCAATAAATTGTTTAGAAAACTTCTCTATCAAAACCCAGAAATGGAAATCGAACCATATTCAATAAAATATTATCAAAACAGCATCATTATAACCGGCAATGTAACAGAAGAAACTATTGAAGATATTTTGATCATTGATGAAACCGCAGAGAAAGAGGACAGAATTATCCTGGCAACCGATGCAGGATTGCGGGAGGTAGAAGAACAGCTTGGTGTTGTGTCCCTCGAGCTCGATACTGTGTTCAGTCACGTTGTCGATCCTAAAAAACGGGACGAATTCGAATATACCTATTCGGAAAAAATGCACTATAATATGCTCCTCAAAGATATAAGCCTTTCCATTAGAAATCCGGGGCCGTCGGAAATGAGTTCAGTTGATGTGTATAAGATTATTCAGAAAAAGGAAGAAGAGCTTCACGTAAAAAAGCAAAAACAGCAAGAGAGGATCGAAGAGGTCCGGTTTTTAATCTCCCAGGAGTACATGGCCGCGCTCGATACCATGAAAGCAGCATTCCACTTACGGGAAGAACATATGGAAAATCTCGAAGAGGTCTTAGAGCAACATGAAAAAGAAACGGAAAAGAAAATAATTGACAGGTCACTGCAGCTCTATCGCTTGGAGTTTCATAAAAAATTTGCCGTTCCTTTTGCCTGTTTTATATTTATTCTGTTTGCGTTTCCCGTCGGTTTATTTACAAAACGAAGCGGCCGGTCGGTCGGTTTCGGAGTTGGAGTTCTTGTTGCAGTATTTTATTGGGGGATGCTCTTCGCCGGGCAAACAGTGGGGCTGAGACTGCAATTTTCACCCATCCTCTCGATGTGGATGCCGAATATCGTTATTATTCTTTTAGGCATGTTTTTTTTCCTACTGAGGGGTAAATGATGAAGATTCTCCATTTTATGGTCACAAAAACATTTATTCCTATTCTCATTCTCGCTCTCCTGTTCTTCGTCCTCATTCTCGAACTTGTAGACCTCTTCTCGAACCTGTGGCGTTACTTGAATTATGAAGTAACAATAAAAGAGATTCTTACTGTTGCTTTCTTTTACCTGCCGAAATGCCTCTCTTTTTCGCTCCCGATTGCGCTTTTGTTTGCAATTTCTTTTACCCTTGGTAACTACTACTCTAATAATGAACTTATCGCTGTTTTCGGTTCCGGAATATCCCTTTACCGGTTTATACTACCGCTTCTTGTTTTCGGTCTTATTTTCAGTGTTTTTCTTTTCTTTTTTGAAGAAAAAATTGTTATTGATACATTCAAACGGAAAAATGAACTCGAAAACACGCTTCTTCACCAAAAGCAGACGTATAGCAACACTAATGTAACGGTGATGAGTGCTAATCGGAGAATCATCTACCATGCCGATTACTACAATGACGGCGCAAAAACGCTCTCCGGGCTTATCATCGTAGAACGAGACAGTGAGGGAGGATTTCTCTACAGGATTGATGCGGAAGAAGCTGAATGGATAGATGGGTCCTGGATAATGCCTTCGTGTAGACTGTTTCAATGGGATGATAAAAAGAATGCCATTGTAGAGCAGTTTACCAGCAATTACACCCAAAAAAACCTTAACGAACCACCAAAAACGTTTCGAAAAAATGTGAGAAACATTGACGAAATGCATTTGCAGGAGGCCGAAGAGTGGATTCAGTCACTAAAAAAGGCCGGGCTTCCTTATCGGGGTGCCCTGACAGAATATTTCAGACGATTTTCATTTGCGTTGACTCCTTTTGTTGTTGCACTCATCTCCAGTTCAATTGGGGGCCGTTTTAAGAAAAATATACTTCTTATGAGCTTACTGTTGAGTCTGGTCATCTCTGTTGTTTATTATGTAACGCAAATGATTCTTGTTCTTTTTGCAAAGCTTGGATTGATTCCCCCTTTTGCGGGTGCGTGGGGAACATTTATACTATTTCTTGTTGTCAGCTTCTGGCTGTTTAAAATTGCCAGGACATAGAGTACGAGACAGGACTACATGATCGATTTCACCGTACAGGAAAATGATACTGCTACCAAAGCAAGAACAGGAATACTCACCCTTAACCACGGAATGGTGGAAACACCCGTATTCATGCCTGTCGGGACTTACGGTGCAGTAAAGGCAATAACGCATCGCAGTTTGAAAAGCATGGAATATAACCTCATTTTAGGCAATACATACCATCTCTATTTGAGGCCCGGCATGGATGTTATCACCAACGCAAACGGCCTCCATTCGCTGAGCAGCTGGGACCATAATATTTTAACGGATTCGGGTGGATTTCAAGTTTTTTCCCTCTCCGATTTTAGAAAGATTTCTGATGAAGGGGTCGAGTTCAGGTCCCACCTCGACGGGTCGAAACATATGTTTACTCCGGAATTGGTAATAGACATTCAAAATCAAATAGGAAGTGACATCCTCATGCCTCTCGATGTTTGTACTACTCCGGGTATTTCCTATAATGAAGCAGAAAAAGCATGCATAACCACTACCGCCTGGGCAAAGCGAAGTTACAAAGCCCATTACAACAGCGAGGGCGCGCTTTTCGGCATCATTCAGGGTAATTTTTTTAAAGAGCTGAGGAAACGGTCTGCCGAAGAGATACAGAATATTGGATTTCCGGGAATAGCAATCGGAGGTCTTTCAGTAGGAGAATCTTTTCCTATGTTCTGTGATTTTTTAGCTGCAACATGTGACTTCATCGATACTGCAGTCCCACGGTATGTAATGGGAATCGGTACCCCGGAATATATACTGGAAGCAGTGGAAAACGGGGTAGATATGTTCGATTGCGTTTTCCCGACCCGAATCGCAAGAAACGGGGCGGCATTCACACCTCGGGGCATTCTCTCTCTCAAAAAAGAAGATTATAAATTCGATTTGACACCTATTGATGATACCTGCCGATGCAGTACCTGTACCACCTATTCACGCTCGTATCTGCGTCATCTAGTAAAAACAAAAGAAATCTTAGGTGCAATGCTCATTACGGAACATAATCTTTTTTTCTTAATGAATTTTATGCAGAATATACGGCAAGCTGTCCGTACAGGGAGCTTCAAACAGTTTAAATATCGTTTTTTAGCGGAATATGCAGCGGAATATACGGAAGAAAAAAATGGCTGACACTACCGGCCGCCAAAGCGGTGAAAGTACTCTTAAAAAAAGCACAAAAAAAACTACAACAGTGATGGTTTCCACATTTGTCTCTCGACTTCTCGGTTTTCTTCGTATTGCGGTTATTGGTGCTATTTTCGGAACAACAGGAGAGGCGGACGTTATTAACGCCGTCTTTACGATTCCTAATAATCTGCGAAAACTGCTCGCGGAAGGCGCACTTTCTTCCGCTTTTATTCCGGTTCTCTCTAAGGCGTTGGTAAAGGAGAAAAAACACGAAGGTCCGAGACGTATCGTCGGCAACATCATCACGTTTCAACTGCTCATTCTGATTCCGCTCTGTGCGCTGTCAATTATTTTTGCAAAACCGCTTATCTCGAAACTATTAGTAGATTTTCAGGATGCGTATCGGACTACACTCGCTATCGAGCTGTTTCGATATTTTATTATCTATTTACTACTTATCAGTATCAGCGCAGTACTTATTGCTGTTCTCAACTCGCACGATAATTTTTTTGTTCCGGCCATTACTCCAATCCTTTTCTCCATTTCAGTTATTGCATCCATCCTACTCCTCCACCGTACGATCGGAGTTTTCTCAATGGCCGTAGGAGTGTTAGCAGGCGGGATTTTGCAAATACTTTTCCAAACTCCGTCCTTTTATAAACTAAACTATACATTCGAACTAAATTTCAATTTCAACAACAAGTATTTTAAAACAATCATGAAGCAGTGGCTCCCGGTCTTGGCAACTGCCTCTGTTTTTACAATAAACCAGCAAGTTGCAATCCGATTTGCAACCGGACTTGAGATTGGGAGCTCTTCCGCACTTTCCTACGCACTGGTTTTTTTTCAACTTCCCTTCGGTATTTTTTCCGCCAGTGTCACGACTGTTTTATTCCCCAGGATGAGCAGACAGGCCTCGAGCAAAGACCGTGACGGCCTTCGGGAAAGTGTGCAATACGGCATCCGCTTCCTTATGACCCTCTTAATCCCCTCAACAATAGTACTTGCACTGCTTAGCAAAGAGATTATCTCTGTCGCTATGTACAGAGGTGAGTTCACTCGCGAGGCAACTCTCCTCACATCTGAGGTTTTGATCGGGTATGTGATTGGTCTTTTCAGCGTGGGCTGTTTTAATTTTCTTCAGCGGTTTTTTTATGCTACGGGAAATTTCAAAGTACCCTTTAGGCTTTCGGTCGTTATCTGTGCCGTCGATATCGGTCTTTCTCTTTGGCTTAAAGAAACCTACTTACGGGTAATCGGGTTAGCTGTTGCTAATACCATAGCATTTACCCTTGGGTTGGTTCTCATTATTATTCTTACTCGAAAATCACTTTCATTTTTAGGACTGCATAACATCCTTGTGACATTAGGCAAGATCGTACTTTCCATGGTCCCCGTGGTTTTGGTGCTCGAACTGTATCTCCATTTTACCGGCAGCTGGTGGGCAGAACCGAGTTCTCTTTGGAACTTGGTACTCCTCCTTATTGCTGCTGTCTTAAGTATTGGGATAACCTTCTTTATGTACTATGTTTTACGGGTAGAAATGGTGGTCAATCTTATAAAGAAGAAGAGGTTGGTATGAAACAAGCGTGCATCCTGATTACCGTACTGTTTTTTACATGTTCTTTAGTCCAATTATCTGGAGAAGATACGGAAACTCCCACGGAAGATGCTTCTCCTGAAGATAGTACTGAAGAGAATACTGATGAGAATACTGATGAGAAAGCCCTCCGCTCACTGCATGAGGAGAGAAAAGCTACCCTCATGTACGGTATAAATAAGGAGATTGTCGAGGTAATTTCAAATCTCATTAAAGAAAGAAACGATGTACTTGCCGAAGCAGTATTTGAAGTTTTTACAAACAGCCATGATGCCGATGTTTTAAAGAAATCACTCGAATATTTTATTGAAATTGATTATGAAAAAGCTGTTGAACAGGCAATAGACCTTCTCGAGAATTATAAAGATCAGAGGGAAGGCGTGATTGTACAACTCATCAAATATGTTTCCCACCATGATACAGGGGTCGAACTCTTTAAAACATTAGCCGAACACAGCAGTCGTGATATCGCGAGAACAGCAGTAAAAGCACTCGGCGATTCGGGAACAAAAAAATCCGCTCCGTTTCTTATTGATCTGTTAGAGAACAATTCATACCCTGCCTCCTTAAAACCGAACATTATTCTCGCACTTGGCGAACTAGAAGCAGAATCTGCCGTTGAAACGCTTGAAACCATTGTCGAAAATGAGGCGGAAGACCCCCTCTGGCGACGATATGCATGCGATGCTCTTGGGAAAATTGGGGCCGAGCAGTCAATCGGCACGCTTAAACATGCGGCATCTTCAGAAGATCCTCTCCTGCGCTCCTATGCGGTTTATGCTCTCGGTTTTTTTAAAACTGAAGAAATTGAAAATTTTTTAATCCAGTCTCTTAAAGATTCTTACTGGCAGGTAAGGGAAAAAGCAGCAGAAGGACTCGGCTCAATGGAAGCGAAATCCGCCGTTCCTATCTTACAATACAAAGCAGAGCATGATCCGGAGACGAAGGTAAGAGTTGCTGCGATCAATGCATTAAGTACAATCGGCGGTGCAAAAGCTGTCAGCGTTCTCAAACAACTCTATCTGTCCAAGCAGAGCTCAATGACGATTAAAATCTCCACACTCGAAGCGTTACTCGATAACAATCCGACTGCCGCCGTCGAAGTAGTAAAAAAAATGTTTCAAGAGGAATGGGAGAAACCGAATTCCCAACTGTTGGGAAACACATGCAAAGTTCTCATTAGAACAAAGAATCCCGCTCTCCAGCCCATATTCGCACAGCTGCTCGAGCATCATTCATACATTGTCCGCCTCTATGCTCTCCGCGGCATTCAATATAACAAATTTTCGGGGTTACGCGAGTCGGTCGAAAAAATGACCGGAGAGCAGGAAGTGTTACGGGTTAGAAAGACAGCACAAAGTGTGCTCGAAAGCTTGTAAACCGTCTAGTTTCGTGATTATTCGGGGATACCGGGCCGGTCGATTAAATGCATGATTTTATTTATTTTTTCGAGTTTCGAAACATGCTTTGAGAATCTGAATATAATTCTTTTTCCATGATTTGAGATCAGAACGAGATTCCGGTCTAAGCAGTTTTCTACGGGGCTTCCGTCCCCGGGAAAATATTCACTACGAAGTGGAACAAACCGGTACGAATCATTTTTTCTTTCAATAACGCCGATACAGCGGGGAAGGGGAACTAAAAAAATGAGAAAAGATGAACCTTTCCCCCCTACACAGAGCCGTTTCCCTTCTTTGATTCCATGTACATTCCGCAGCCCAATATTGGGGTTCTGCCCTTCAACATACATTTCAATGGGGCGTTCTCCAGGTTTGAGATGGGCATAGTGAAAATCATAGATTGTTTTAAACTTCTTTTTAAAATCCATGGAAAGCGAAAGAGATTTTCTTCTCAAAACGATAAAAACTGCAAAAAGAAAAACTGCAGCAGCGATACCGATAATAAGCAAAGCGCCGGCCCTCCGAAGTAAAAGGTTTTCTCCCGAAAAGTCTTCTTTCGAAAGGCCTTCTCTATCGAATATTTTATCGGTCATCGATTCCCCGTCGGCACTGTCATACCGATACGGTTCGGAATCGAGTTCATCGGTAAGAACAGATCTGGCATCATCCTCATCAGCACCACCCCCGTCTCTGCTGTCCTCCTGACCGTCTCTGTCGTCATCTTCCCCTGAAGGCATTTCTACTATATTTACATCCCACTCCTTCTCTGCGATGGCTTCTGCTGCCTCTTGCAAGGAAAGATCCTTTTGGGCAAGACTGCCGGGTTTACCGTCACTGCCGTCACTCGTATCGTAACGGCTCGGAGGCGGGTCATGAATACCGTCGGTGAGAATTACAATAACTTTCTTTCTTTCTCGAGGTAGGGATTCGGTGTAGCTGTTTAAAAATTGCAGTGCGGCGGCCACGTCTGTATACCGGCCGAACGGATGCATGAGCAGGATCTCTTTTAGAACGGCTTCGATATCCGCTTCCGTGTTGATCCGGCGGGATAATTCCAACTTCGGATCTTCTGCAAACGTGAGTAGATGGAAATAGTCCCCCATCTCCATCTGTTTTTCCAACGTCCCTTTAATAAGGTACTCTGTAATCGCGGGAAACTCCGCAAAAACACTCTGAGAAACATCAAGAAGGATCACGACATCTTTTTCTACCGCAGCCGCTGTAACAGCACAGAGAATAATACAGAGTAGTAGTAAGACAATTTTTTTCATAATTTTGCTTCTTTTATTTCCTCGATTGTATAAGAATATACCCTTTCATTTATTGTAAAATCAAGCTCTTCTCCTTCTTTATGATTCATCAGTGCGGTGCCCAATGGAGAAAGATAGGAAATGACGTTCTGAGAGGGGTCCGACTCCCACGGCCCCAGAATAGTATACTCTTCCTGCTCTTCTGTTTCATTATTTTTTAGCATAACTTTCGTACCGAAAGATACCGTTGTTGTATCTATGTTGTATTTATCGAATATCTGTGCTTTTTCCATCTCTTCTTTCAGTTTTGAAACGGTGGAATTAAGCATTTCCTGCTTCTCTTTAGCAGCTTTGTATTCTGCGTTTTCTCGCAAATCGCCTTTTTCCATTGCCATACCGATTTCTTTACTATTTTCAGGTACTTCGACATCTATAAGGTGTCTGAGAACGTCCTGTTTACGCTTGTAACTATCAGGTGTAACCACAAGACCTCTGGTTACTGTGCCCCGCTCCTCTTTTCCGTAAAACATGAAATTAGGAAACTTCTCCATGATAGTGTGTTTCAATTCGAGTTTAATCGAAGGATCAAGATCTTTCACATCCTCTATGAGTGAATAGATTCTACTGATACTCTCCTCATCGGCGACCAGAAAATAGTCCTCTAGCCGCTTTTCTTTAAACAAATAGTTTTGTATCTGTCTATTTATTTTCCTGTTAAAACCGACATTTGTACGGTTAATTATTTCCCTAAATGAGATATCGAGAAGATGGATCATTCCAATAAGTATCTTTTCGTATTTGATATCGAATTTACCAAACCATGTTGGTTCAGGAAAGTTTTTGGCCAGCCAAATAAATGCTTCCCGATAGTCTTTATAGTTTTCAACAATAGAAGTGATTAGCCCGTATATTTTATCATCGTGTTTATTTTCTCTTAATTCATCGAAAATGTATTTCGACAGATAATTTGGAAATAGTTTTACGAAAATATCGGGCCAATCTGACCGGTTTTCTTTTATCTGTTCTAAAAGACTTCGTTTCAGTTCCGAATTTTCAATTTTGAGAAAAATGTCCGTAATGTCCGAGACCTGATCTATCAACCGGTTAAAATCAATCTGTAACCCCGGATTAAGATAGGGAAACTCATTGATAATTTTATCAACGACGAGGTAGCTCGAAACAACGAACTCGTTTACTATGTTGAAGGAGCGGAGAAAATTTACAAAATATTCGAACATTTCTGCAAAATATTCGGAATCCGGTGACGAGTTTGCCAAAAAATCCTGAGTGGTCTGCAGCCTTGCAAAAAAACTCTTCTCAGATTTGAATTTATTAAATATTTTTTCTTCATATGAAATCGGAGTTTCCCGTACGACAAATTTGTCCGGTTTATCAGGAAGATTTCCGAAGTTCGGGTCTGTTTTTAGAATTTTCCTTGCCTGTGTACTCCATGAAGCCCATTCCGATTGCGCTAATATGCTAGGGACCAGCTCCGCTTTTATCTTTTTCATGTCGGCTGCATTATCGAAACTTCGAATGACGATCTTTAAGGCCCAGGGAATATCATTTTTTATCTTTTCTCGTAACTCTTCTTTTTTCATAATCACTTTCAACACCCAGATATGGTCGCGAGAGAGGGTACTGAGAGCGTTCACCGCCATCTTAAGAGACATTTTGTGGTTCCGTTTTCGGGCAAAATCTATGACGATTTCATCGTCTTCTATCGTGGCGATTCTTCCGATTCCCCAGGAGCGGTGGCAGACAAAGTTTCCGCTATCAAAGGCAATATGTTTTTCAAAATCGGCGATCGCATCATGAACGTTCCGCCATGATTGATTCAAGTTCGAAAGCTTTATGTATTCTTCAAGATGACTGTGCTCTTTGTATTTTCCCTGATAGCAGGCAATAATCTCCTGCCTGGCCCAACCATTTTTTGAATCGTAATCCAGAATCCGTTTGAGGATTTCAATAGCTTTGTCCCAATTCTCTTTTTCCTTGTAGTAACTGTAAAGGTCCTCTAATAGTTGTGAGGCACGTTCTTCACTTATTGTTTTTGCCACTTTCGTCTCTACATGGAAGAAAAAATCAATATCTTCAGGAATGTACTGCATTAATTTGTGCCACACTTCTTTTACATTGGAGAACAGTTTTTTATTGATATATCGATGGATCGCTTTTTTGTAGTATTCTACTGCATCCTCGATATTGTTTTCACTCTCTTTTTTCTCTGCACTATATCTGACGATGTCGGCTTCTTCATAATCCACTTTAATAAGTCGTTCCCAAATCTCATACTTTTTTTCATCTTCATTTTCATTTGAATAACACTCAGCGAGGGTCCGCAATGCAAACTTATTCTCTCCAAAACTCAGAATTCTATTACAGAGATACTCGACTATATTCCACTTGTGATTGTCTGAAAAAATATTGATGAGCATCACTAAGTTCGAATCATCGATGAGTTGTTTCTTAAGCGAAATAATGCCGGATATATAGAGCGCAATAATACTGTTTTTCGTATGAGTCAAATGCTCGTCACAAAGCTGTTTGATTTCGTCCTCTTCATCACTATTGATAATGTCGTCTAGTATCTCATCGAGTTCCTTGAAGTTATTAACTGTATAGTTATTTATCGTTGCTCGCGTCCATTTCTCTTCGTTGAGCAGTTCGCTTACTGTTTTAACTTTTGTTTCAGCCATAAAAAAATCTCCACTCTAATTTACATATTGGTTGTATATAGATTCATCAACAGATTTTATTTTTTGCAGTACCTTTTCAACGTTGTCTCGGTCACTTTTAATACTCAATAAATGATCAATCATCCAAAAATATCTGTTCAGCAAACGGGGGACAACAAAACCGGCCCCGCCGTTTCCGCTCTGCAGTTTACTCTCTAACTCGACGATTGCCTGCTTCAATTTTCCGTATTCGAGCGGCTTCAACTCCCGCTTCACATTGAAAACACCGAAAAGTACGCCGTACACCGGCACCCATTCTAGGAGTTCCGGAAGTACGAACCCCATACTTTTCAATCTCTGAATGATCCGCCGAATCAGCATCGATTCCAAAGAAGTAATGTCGATACCCTGAGGATCGAGGAAAAAAGCTTCTCGAAAGAAAATTTTCGATGCTTTTACTTCGTTGATAAAAGCATAGCAATCAGCAAGTTCTGATAGAATCATCGAATTATCCAGTTTTTGATGACTGGTAACTTCAAAATACTCGAGTGCATGCTCGTAATCGCCTTTTCCTTTATAACACTTTCCGATCTTAAAGAGAACGTCCGAATCATGCCGTCCCTTTTTTTCAAGCACATCCTCAAAAACGAGCAGTCCTCTTCCGAAGACAAATTGCCGTATTGCGTACATACACTGCTCGCTCACATCATCTACTTTTTCGAGAAAAAAAGTGAAGATTTTCCACTGTTCGAGGAGATAATCCCCCTTTTTTTCTCTATCACTCATCGTAGTCAATTTCGTCTGTCGCTCACTCCAAAAGGAGGCGCATTTAAGTGCAGTAACCACCTCTTTTTGGTCGAAATCTATCGATAACGCCTCAGAGAGTATTTCAGATGCCTTCGTGAACTCACCCGATCGAAAAAGACTGTAGGCAGTATCCAGAATTGAATCTATTTTTTTTTTCGTGTCTGTAGATTCTCCCATAAATTTTTTGTATAGGTTCATTATATCATGTGAGACAGTTTAGTCAATCTTATTGGAATTGCCTTATTTCTTGATTTCTGTTAGAAATAAGGGTTATGAGCAGCAGTTCTAAGACATTGGTAGCGCCTTCGCTTCTGTCGGCAAATTTCGCGAACATGGCCGCGGGAGTAAAACAAATTGTAGAGGCAGGAGGGGATTGGGTACATCTCGATGTGATGGACGGGATGTTTGTGCCCACTATTACGTTCGGACCTCAGATGATAAAAGACATTCGATTGATCACCGAACTGCCTTTCGATGTTCATTTGATGATAGAGAGACCGGAAAACCATATCGATGCTTTTGCAGAGGCAGGAGCGGATTACATATCGTTTCACCTCGAAGCGGTTGTCCACGGGCACCGACTAATTCAGCGCATCAAAAACAGAGGGAAACATGCCGGCATTTCAATTGTGCCGTCAACTCCTGCAGATCATTTGGAGGAGGTGCTCCCCATGCTCGATCTCATCCTCATTATGACGGTGAACCCGGGGTTCGGGGGGCAGAAAATTATTCCGCGTTGTTTAGAAAAGGTAAAAAAGCTGAAAAGGTTACGCGAAAAACACGGTTACTCGTATCTGCTTTCAGTCGACGGAGGAATTGACAGGTATACCTGCGCGGATGCCCGTGCAGCAGGGTCGGATGTACTTGTAAGCGGGTCTGCCTTTTTTTCAGCTGAAAATCCGGCGGAAGAAGTGCGAATTTTAAAAGGAGAATCCTTTGCAGAATAAGAAATTAATTCAGTTTCGATGTATAATAACCGAAATTTAATCAGGGGTTTACATTTTGAACGTAAAAAAACCATTCCTTCTCATTTTTTGTTTATTGGCTTTTATTAGCCTTCTTCCAGCACAAAGTGGTAGAGGGGAGCAGCTCCTTCAAAGGGGAAAAGGTTATTTTCAAGCCGGAAATTTCGACGAGGCAGTGCTCCAGTTTAGAGAGCTAATCGTCGATCCGGACTTAGAAGCGTACCACGGAGAAGCCTACTTCTGGACTGCTCGGGCTTACATTGCACTCAATCAGTACGATAAAGCGGAAAAAAACCTGGAGTTTTTTCTAATAAACTATTCCGACCATTCTCTTTATCCGGAAGGCTTTTATCAGAAGGGCCGGCTGCTTTTTCTGCAGAAGGAGTATGAAAAAGCGATCCAGATTCTCTATAACTTCATTGAGACGTTTGAAAATAATCCTTATGTTGCAAATGCTTATTACTGGATCGGTGAATCTCTCTATTCACTCGGTCATTTAGATGAAGCTGAAACGATATTCACTCATGTTGTTCAGGAATATCCTTCGAGTTTTAAAGTAGAAGCGTCCAAATACCGAATCTCTACCATTCAACTCAAGTACCGGGAACAAGAGCTTCTTAAATTTCTCAAGTGGAGCCATGAAGAAGCGTTAAAAGCACTCGAAGAGTACCAAATTAGAGAAAAAACGTACGAACAGGCCCTCGCAGCATATCAGAAAAAGCTTACAGAATATGCTGAAAGCGGCGTAGAAGCAAAAATCGAAGAATTGACTATCGATATCAATGAGAAAGAAGCGGAGATCGATTCATTAGAAGAGACAATATCCTCGTTAAAAGAGCAGATCGAAGAGATCAATAACCAGCTTGATGCAACAAAAAAGCAATTGGCAGTATGTCGAGAAGGGGGTCCTGAAGCTTCAGCAGCTATTACTGCTGAAGCAGGGGATCTCGAATACATTGAGAACATGAAAAACCTCCTCTCTCTAAAAGAAGAAGCTCTCGCGCTCGAAGAGTTTTATATCGATTGGCTTGAAAACAATACGGAGAACAGATAATGAAGCGTATAATCAGTTTTGTCCTCTTACTAACGGTTGTTTTTATTATGCACGGATATGCTTTAGAAATCACCAAAGGGAAAATGAAGCTCGTTCTCCATGAAGATGTTGGAAGATTTTCTCTGTACTACCTTACCGATGTACGCAGAACGACCTATACGCCTCTTTTTCTCGATGAAGACCCGCGGACATCATTTTTAACTGTTCTCGAGGGTAATAAAACATACAGGATGGGAGAGGCTTATAATTTCACCCAAAAAGTAGAAGAGACGGAGGATGGAGGAGCTTTTATCTGGACTTCCAACCAGCTCAAAATAACGGAAGGGTTTTCCTTTATTAGTTCATCATCGTCGGCGCTGTCCGACGGTATTACCATTACCATTACCATTGAAAATATTTCCGAACAAAATCTTTCAATCGGCTGTAATTACCTATTCGATACATATCTAGGGGAACGAGACAATACTCATTTTTTTGTAGACGGCAATATCAGCATCGACAACGAGACGGAGTTTACCTCCCGCACGATGCCGGGCTTTATCGTATCGGCTGGAAAAGATAGGTCAACTGGTTTTCAAATCATGTTAAACGGCAGGGGGATTACATCTCCTGACCGGATTATTGCCGCAAACTGGAAACGGTTAAGTGAAACAGGGTGGGGATACACTGTTAATTCCCAAAGAAATTTCAATCAGCTTCCCTATTCGATTAATGACAGTGCTTTGAGTATATACTATAATGCTCAAAGAATCGAGCGCGGCGCGTCACGGACAATTGTTATGGCTATGGGCCATTATTCTCAAGAGGGGTTTTCTCTCTTCGGCGAACAGAAAAAATCTGAAATTTTTGAGATTTTTACGAGAACGCTTAAAACTGAACCGGATACCGGGGATACAGAATTATCAATTCAGACAGACCTCCTGACTATCAGGGACCTTATCAAAGAAATAAATCAAATTCTTCAGTCCGATAAAACCGTCAGTGAGTCTGAGCTCGAAGTCATAAATC